>JANXMS010000112.1 GCA_025354525.1 Acidobacteriota bacterium | reverse complement strand
CGTTGCCCTATCCTCCACTCAGGTGGAAAACAGTTTACCTAATCGTGACCAACTGTGTCATCCTGGTCTCGGTAATCAGCCCCTCGATACACTTAAGACTCACTTACTTTCGTGTCTAGCCAATGGGGTCCACCTCAGTGGATGCTTCCGAGTAGAGCCCGGTAAAGAAGTTCAGCACGCTGCCGCCGGCACCGTTGGTGCGGTAACCGAAGATAGGGCCGCGGCGGGCGTCTTGGAGGGCGGCGGGGAAGCCATCGCCAGCGGAGGTGGAGAACTCGTCGGTTATCACCATGAGCGGTTTGTTGTAAGTGACCGCCGCGGGGATGCGGTCGAGGCTGGGCGAGCAGATGGGGAGCGGGCCGGTACGGGCGCGGTTTTCTGAGAAGGCGAGTTTCATTTCGGTGAGGAGGGTTTCGTAGGTTTGGATGACCCAGGTTTCGGCGTTGTTAGCGCGGGCGGATTCATAGGAGAAGGAGAAGCTGTTGAGCCAGCTTCGGTTGGCGCGAATCTCACGGCCGAGGCCGCGAAAGTTGTAAGGGATGAGGCGGCGCTGGACCTCCTCGTTGTAACAGGCGCTGCCGCCGGTGTTCCGCATGACGTCGATGATGAGGCCGTCCGAGTTGTCGTTGAAGAATCGAAGGTGGGACTCCAGATCGGCCAACGCCAGCGCTTGACTGAAGGGGGAGAAGTTGGGGATGCGGATGTAGGCGATGCGGAGGCCTTCGGTTTCGAAGACACCGACGCGGAAGAAGTTGGAGGGTCGCGCGACGTAACGGGAAGCGGCAGGCCAAGCCCAAACCTGAACGGAGGAACCGTAGTTGAGAACGTCTTGTGCTTCGTCGGCGGGGACGGACTCATTGGCGAGCTGTTGGAGGGGGAGGAGATAGTTGGGCGTTTCGTCGAGCAGAGGTTCGGTGGCGCGAGGGGAGGGCACGGGTCCGAGTTTCCCGACCGGCTCGCCGGACTTACTCCAGGGAATGGTGAACGTTTCTTCGGTGCCGAGGGATTGGCGTTTTAGAACCAAGACGAGGCTGTCGCCGACTTCGGGGGCGCGGGGGATGGTGGATTGGGCGCGAGAGACAAGGCGGAGGGCGGCGAGGCGACGTCCGGAGCGCTCATTTCCGGAGTAAGAAAACTTCTGATAGTAAGTTACGAGCTCTTCGGCGGTGCGACCGTCGGCCGAGATAATTTCATCGCCGATTTGGAAGGGGAAACGGGCTAAGGGAAGTAGGGTGCGATTGATGGAATCGATGACTACTTTGCCGTCATAGAGGTCGGCATGCAGGCCGGTGGAGGCGACGAAGGTGGAAGGGATTCGGTAAGAGGTGTGGGTGTCGCGGAGGCTGGCGACGTATTCGGATGCGATTTCGAAAAACTCGATGTCATCCTTAGCGGCGCGGGCACGAGCGACCCAGGGGCGGAGGTCGAATAGGTCGAAGTTATAGAGCTGCTTTTTCCATTCGTAAGGCGCGTAGTTTCGGGCATAGGTGGCCGCCAGGGCCTGTATTTCGAAGGCGCGTTGATCCGGGGTCAACTGAGCGGCTAGAGGAAGGGCGAGGGCGGCGAAGAGGAAGAGAATGCGCATGTTAGTTGCCCGCCTTGTTGATCTCGGCGAGGATGGCTTGGGTGAAGGCTTCGACGTAGGGTCGGTAGCCATTGCGGAGGTTTTCTTCGGTCATCATGTCGTAGGGGATGTCGGGATGGATGCCGACATTTTCGTAGTAAGCGGTGACTGGGTAGCCGGGCGCGGCGACGGGAGCGGCGCGGACGCCCAGCGAAGTGGTGTAACTCAGGGAGCTTTCGGTGTAGGGGCCGCCTTCGCCCCAGAGGACTGAGCCGCCAGCACCGTTGGTTCGCAGGCCGAAGAGCGGGCCGCGTTTGGAGTCGGCGAAGATTTGGGCGAAGGTATCGCCCCAGGAGATGGTGAACTCGTCAGTGAGGAGGACGATGGGCTTGTCGTAGGCGGTTAGCGAACCATCTCGATTGCGGAGGGGTTCGACATCGATCGTCTCCGAGCAGACGGGGAGGGGGCCGGTGCGGCCGCGGTTTTCACTATAGGCTTGGGCGAGTTGCTGATAAACCGAGGTCAACAGATTGACTTGCCACTGCTCGAGATCGCGAAACGGGTTACTTTTCAGAAACTCATAGTGTTGGAGATCGGAGAGGCTAGGGCGGATTTCATCGGTGGCTCCGCGGAACGATTTCGGAATGATGAGTTGGAGGGCGTCTTGGCCATAGCAGATGCCACCGGCGTTGCGGGTGATATCGATGACGAGGCCGTCGGTGTTGGCTTTCAGAAAGGCGATTTCGGTTGCCAGTTCGAAGTAGGCACCGAACGTTGGCGGATCGAAATCCGGGAAGCGGAGATAGCCGATGCGTTTGCCGCCGGACTGATAAGTTCCGGAGAAGTGGAAGTGAAAATTGAGGGAACCGAGGCGGCGGACGAAGCCTGGAGGGAGGGTGAAGATGGGATTGCGTTCGCCAAAGCCGAGGAGGCGTTAGGGCACGCGCGGGGCTTTTTTGGTTTGAAATCTGCGGAGGAGTTGGTCGGCGGTGGGGGCGGCCATGGCGCGGGATTTGCTGGAGAGAAGGAGAGGGGGCAGCGGGCTTGAGTCGGTGAGGGGAACTCCGCGTTTGGTCCAAGGAATCTCAAATGTTTCGACGGTGCCGGAACGGCGGCGAATCTGAACCGACGCGACGGCGGGGAGTTCGTGGGCGCGCGGGAGGTTATATTGTGGGCGGTAAAAGAGATAGTCGGCGGCCAATCGCAGGGTGGCGCGCGGGTTGCCGGAGGAGATGAATTTACTGATCCAGGCGGTAAGCTCAGCGGGTGTCTTGCCGTCGATGGTTACGATTTCGTCGCCGACGGCGAAGGGATAAGTGGCGATCGGGAGGCTGGTTCGACTGATGGATTCGATGAGATATTTTTCGTCGAAAATATCGACAGATAGGTTGATGTAAGCGTAGAAGTCGGAAGGGATGTAGAGAGTTGTGTGGGTGTCTTTGAGGGCGGCGATGTATTCGTGGGATATTTCGTAGAACTCGAGATCCGACTTGGCATTGCGGATGCGTTCGCGCCACGGAGCTGTGTCGTAGTGGTCGAATTTAACGAACTCGCGTTTCCATTCGTAGGGCGCATAGGAGACGGCGAGCCGGGCAGCGAGGTAGTCGAAATCGAAGAGGCGCTGTTCGGTCGTCAGTTGCCCGAGGCACGCCGTGGGGATGGCTACGGATAAGAAGAGCAGGCGCAAGATCATCGTAAGAGTTTACTTCACTCCGAATAGGTTTGGGCGAATGTGTTTATAGTCGAAACGGGCGGGGTTGACCGCGGTTACCCCGCCGGAGTCGACTTCAATGATTTTGGCCGCTACGCCCTCGTAAGCGGCTCGTGGGGCGATGGTTCCTTTGGCGACCAGGATCTTCATTCGCTCGGGGTAGATGCCGACGCTGATCAATTGATTCAGGCTGAAGGGGATGATTCGCTTGGGCGTGAGTAAGAGTAAGTTGGGCATGTCGGGGGTGGAACCCTCCACCTCAATGACCACCGAGACTCCCATGTCCCAGTAACGGCCGCCTCCGTGGCGGACGGCGGTTTCAACGAAGCGGCCGTCGTGGATGCCTTTGACTCGACCTTTGACTCGGATGGAATCGCCATGGAGGTTGTCGGTTTTGCCGCCGACCGGCATGTCAAAAGCGCTGCCGACTCCGGAACGGATGGCGGCTTGGACGGCGGACGGATCGGAGATGACGACAACCCAGCCTTCGGCTTTCTGCTTCATTAGTTCGGCAAGGACAAAGGTGCTGTCGCCGGCGGATCCTCCGCCGATGTTATCTCCGGCGTCCATCAGGGCTACGGGCCATTGGCCGTTGGTCATGGCTAAGCGCACTGCTTCGGCGGCGTTCGGGGCCCTCAGTTGGAGTTGATCGCGGATCCCCCAGAGCATGGCTCCGAGGCGTTCGGCTTCACGTTTGGCGAGGGCGGGGTCGTTGTCTGTAACGACGACGACGCTGGGGCCCATGGCGGGGATGTCGGCGTATTGATAGCCGCCGGCGACAGTGGCGGCAAGTATCTTCGGACTCTTTTCGAGTAACTTGCTGGCGTCAGTGATGGGCTTGAGGGGGGCGGCATAGGTGTTATGAAAGAGAATGTTCAGGAGCATCGGGGGCTTGACGAGAACCTGGACGGGTTTGACTTTGCCGGAGACGATGTCGGCCATGATGCGGGCGGCGTGGACGCCGGCGTCGCGGGCGTCGAGATGGGGGCATTCTTTGTAGCCGAGGAGGACGGTGGTTAGTTTGACGATTTCTTCGGAGATGTTGGCGTGGAAGTCATGGACGACGACGATGGGGATGTCGCTGCCGAAGGCTTGGCGGACGCGGCGGACGACTTCGGCGTCGGCGTGGGGATAGCTTTCAGTGACCATGGTGCCGTGGAGGAAGAGGAGAATGCCATCGAGCTTAGGGGCTTGGCGGAGGCGGTCTATGAGCTCCTTTGTCAGGGTTTCGAAGGCGGAATCGAGAACGGTGCCGAGGGTTTGGGGGCCGGCAACCAGGGTGGGGTAGAGGGTCAAGCCGTATTGGTTGGCTCCGTGGATGAAGCCGGCGGTGGTGTTGTTGGCCTTGATGGAATTGGTGATGAGATCCTGGCCGCGGAGGGTTCCGTCGGCACCTCCGATGCCGGTGGAGAAATCGGCGAGAGTTGTCTTCTTTGGGTTGAAGGTGTTCGTTTCGTGGACGATGCCGCCGAGACCGATGACGGGTTTGGGTTGGGCGGAGGCGAGGGTCGCGAAGAGAAGAAGAAGGCCGATGCGCATGGGCGACATCGTATCAGTCTGGGGCGGAGATGGCTAAGGGGGTGGCGAAGAGGACGGTGAGTAGGCGTCTTGCGCCAACGCCACCAACTTGGCCGCCGATCACACCAGCCGCCTTACGGCCTGGCCTATGCCGCTTGATTCCAAGTTCAATCAGGACAAAGACGAACCCATTCGCTCCACGGCCGCCCTTCGCCCGAAGGCGGTTGGCCGACGACGGTCTCCGGGAGCGCAAAGTCGCTGGTGGTTTCCCGCTCGCGCCGCGGAGGCCGGGAACTGGTGGATGAAGGCCGACACCGCGGGCCACTTGCTGCCCGCCCGCCACGCCTGAAATCTCTATCGCAACGGCGAAAGTTTAGAGCGGAACGCTGCGCTGGCCCACCAAATGGCGTTCCTCCTCGGCGAGCCCATCCAGTAGCCCCGCGCTCCGAAGAAGAGTACTCCCACTCCCACCGGTTCGTGCTAGTTGGCCGGACGGTGCCAGAGCACCCGATTCAAATTGCCGCGGCCCGGATCGGAGAGGACCTCTCCCTTCCGAACCGCGTCGACCGAATGCAGGCCGGGAGATTCGACATAGCCGAGGACGTTCCCCGACTTTCGGTCCACGTTCACGAGCCAGCCCGGTGCTTCATTGATCACGTTCCGCGCGTGGGTCCCAATCCACAGGTTTCCGTCCGGTGCCGCCGTAATCGAGAAAGTCTTCCCCAAATGGGTCCAGTCGCCAAGATACTTGCCGGTTAGATCGAACCGTTGAATCCTCCCGTTTTGCCGGTCTGCCACGTAGATCACCCCGTCGCGCAAGGCGATTCCGTGGGGGAGATTGAACTGCCCTGGACCTGTCCCCGCCGTCCCCCACTGGCGCACTCGTTTGCCGGCCGAGTCATACTCCAGGACCCTGGCATTCCGATACCCATCGGCGATAAACAGCCGCCCACCGGGGCCAAAGGCGATATCCGCCGTTCCCCGCGCGCCCCTCGCCCCTTCCGGCAACTCGCCCACCTCAATCCGCAGCAGCAGTTTGCCTTGCGGAGAAAACTTCAGCACCACCGAACTGCCTGAATCCACAGTCCACACGTTTCCCTCTGGGTCCATGCGTATGCTGTGGGGAATCGTAAACATCCCCTTTCCCCACGACCGCAACAACTTCCCTTTGCCATCAATTACGACCACGGCATCTTCGCCTAAGTTCCGATGCAGCAGATACGTTTCGCCGTTCCGCCCCGCCGCCACGGACGAGATATAGTCCGTGTTCCACTCCGTCGTCTTGGCCTGAATCGCGAGCGGCGAGGCGCTCCAAGGCAACTTCGGTGAACTCCGGATCAACGCCGTCAGCTTCTCCGCCTCTTCGACCGTAGGCGGGTTGGGGGGCGATTGCGCTCCGGCAACGAAAGCAAAAAGGTAAAGCGGAAAAAGGGTTTTCATCGGGGAAGCCTGCGGTGGGAAGAATATCACGGTCCAACGGCTATAAGATGGGGACCATGGCTCGGCTGTTCTTGACGCTCCTCCTCACCGTCGGCCTCATGCCCGCCCAGTCGGCGCTGGAACGGGGCCAGTTGCTCCTGGCCGACGGGAGCGCCGCCGAAGCCGAAGCCGAGTTTGTCCGCGCCGTTGCGCAATCCCCATCCGACGCCCAAGCCTGGCGTCTTCTCGGCTTGGCGCGGGTTTCCGGCAACCGTCTCCTCGAAGCTGAACCCGCCCTGCTCCGCGCGTGCACGCTTGAGAAACCACCGGTCGACAGCTGCTACTATCTGGCCCGCAACCGCCACGCTCTGGCGCAGTACGAACCGGCCCGCGAAGCCTTTGATCTTGCGCTTGCGGCTGCGCCCTCGGCTCGCGTCCATCGTGCCGCCGGCCTAAATTATCTCGCCCTCGGCCGCGACGCAGAGGCCGAGCAGCACCTTCTCCGCGCCGTCGCGATGGGCCCGTCAGGGATGGACGACGCCCGCGTCGATCTCGGAGCCTTTCTCTTCCGCCAAGGTCGACTGCCGGAAGCCGCCGCCGTCCTTACCCAAGCCGCCCGATCCGATAGTGCCTCTCCGCGCGCTTATCTCGAACTCGGCCGTGTGCTCCTGCAACAAGGCAAGCTTGAACCCGCCGCCCAGCACCTCGAACAGGCAGCCCGTCGCAATCCTGCCGATTCCAACGCCCATTTCCTTCTCGCCAGAGCCTACCAGCGACTCGGCCGCGACGCCGAGGCTGCTCGCGAACTCCGCCTCGGTGAACTGGCATTTCGCCGGAAGCAGCCCTAACGCTGCTCCACGTCTAACACCCGGTCCACCGCGACGTCCCTGAGCATTTGCTTCGCTCCGCCGGGCCACTGAATTTCTATCTCCTCGGCCCGTGCATCCGCTCCCATTCCAAAGTGCGCCACCCGATCGCTAGACGATCCGTAGCCGACCGCCGTAGTTACGCGGTTCCACTGGTTCGCGCCTGAGGCTCCCCGGACGCGAATCATCGCTCCCAGCCCGTCCCGATTCGCCTTCCGACCGCGCAAGCGGATGCCCAGCCAATGCCCCGTCGCTTTCGAAGCATTCCGCAGGAGCAACGCTGGCTCTCCAATCCGCGTCACCGCGACGTCCACTTTGCCATCCCCGTCAAAATCCGCAAACGCCGCCCCCCGATGCATCGCCTCGCCCGGCCCCGCGCTCGCCGCTGTAAATATCCCCCCACCCTGGTTCACAAATATCCGATTTGCCTGCCTCGACGTTCGATGGGAAAACGCTTCTGTATTGGAGTCAATCGAACCGCAAGCTGCAAACAAATCTTTCCGTCCATCGTTGTTCAGGTCAAAGATCCCATTGCTCCAACCCGTAAACGCCATTGTCGCCCGCCCGATGGTACTCGAATACGTCTCATCGCCAAACAATCCACGCCCCAGATTCAGAAAGAGCGGAAACGTCTCGTTCGCATTCGCGGTCAGCCACAGATCCTCCCGCCCATCGTTGTTCACATCCCGAGCATCCGCCCCCATCGAACTCAGCGCGCGACCGTCCTCATTCAGCCCCACGCCCGCCTGCATTCCGACCTCGAGAAATCGACCCTCCCCCTCATTCCGAAAGAGAAAATTTGGCACGGCATCGTTGGCCACAAACACGTCCAAGCGCCCGTCGCCATTGAAGTCCAGAAACGCGAGTCCCATTCCTTTCCCAATGGCCGCGCCGATTCCCGAAGTGGCGGAAACATCGCGAAACGTCCCGTCCCCATTGTTCCGATACAACTGATTCGGCAGCCCCGCATAGTGCCGGGGATGGCAGTACGTTCTTACGCCACCCGTCTTGCAGGGCGGATCCGCGCCGGGGTGCCAAGCTACGTAATTCACGACGAAAAGATCCAAATACCCGTCGGCGTCATAGTCAAACCAGCCGGCCGAAACGGCCCATCCTTTTCCGTTCGCCAACCCCGTCTTGGCCGTGGCGTCTTCAAACGTCCCGTCACCCCGGTTTCGGTACAGGAAGTTCCGTCCGACCCCAGCCACGAACAAATCCTGGTCTCCGTCGTTATCGAAATCCGCCGCCGCACCGCCGATCCCGAAGCCCTCGCCGGTCAAGCCGGCGGCCGCCGTGACGTCCGAAAACGTCCCGTCTCCGCTGTTCCGATAGAGCCGGTTTCCGTCTCTCGGTAAGTCCTTTTGCAGGGCGGACCCGGACGCGCCATTGACAAAGTACAGGTCCGTGAGCTGGTCGCCATCCGCGTCGAAGGCGATCACTCCGGCCACCATCGTTTCGATCTGTCTCCACTCGCCCGCCGCGCCGTTCCGCAGCACAAAGTCGATGCCGGCCCGCCGACTAACGTCCTCCATCAGAATCGGTGGTGCCCCGGCCATACCCGCCAACCGCCACACACAAAGGCTCACGGCCAATGTCCAGGCGGCTTGCACCCGGTTGATCACTCGGCCTCTCCGACCACGATCACCTCGGCTCCCTTACTTTCCAAAAGGTGTTTGTGCGAAACCGAAATCCCGCTAGCGGTGATGACTCGGTTCACGCTCGCCATAGGCGCGATGTAATTGATTAGCGGCCTCCGGTTCAATAAAATCAATCGTTTCCGTAGCGTCGCGCGACGCCTGTGGCATGATGGTGAGGGGGTCTCTGCGGCACAAATTCCAAAAACGCTAGGAAACTGGCCCAAATCGGGAGGCGAATGATCCCGAAACCCGCTAATCAAGTACGGCGCGATCGTCGACAGACTTGATCGGCCAATCTTACTCGAATCTGTAACTACGGTAACTTCGCGCGCCGAGCGGATCATGGTCGCGTTTAGTTCCGCTTTGAGAATATCAGGCGTCGACGGCCCTACCTCCGGCACCGAACTCAATTCCCAAGCGATGGTCAACGAATTTGTGATCACCGTCACTCTCCCAAGTTTCTGTCGCCGAAGAGCACGGGCTACTTCGAGTGTCGTCGTCCCCGAGTCGAGCAACACGGTCTGACCTTCGCGGACCCGCGCCGCGGACACCTCGCCGATCTTCACTTTTTCTTCGTGGTGTTGCGACTCCTTGACCTCCGACGGCGCGTCGGCTGAAGGATCATGTTTGCGGATCGGTCCGCCAAGGGAACGAACCAGGAGATTCCATTTTTCCAGCTCGTTGATATCCGCCCGCGCGGGAACGGCCCAGATTTGGAAGTGGCGCGATAGCTCTGAGATCACTACCAGCCCATGACGTTCGATCATCCCGTGGATTGCTCTTCGCCGATCTTCCGTTCGTGCTCCGTTTCTGGGCGTACCTTTGTTCTTTGTCATGAACATGGATCAATTAACTTTCTCATGCATTGAGTTTTAAAGGTTCTTCGCTGTTGCACGTGGGTAGAAGCGGCGGCTACGCTCCCCCGCCGATAACGGAGCAAGTACATTCGGCCGTCGAGGTCGACCGTGGAAATGGCGGGCCATGGAAAGCAAGGAAAACCGAATGCAGGTTTTCACTCCCTTTCACCGCCGCGGTGGGAACAACAGCTCACTTTTGTTCTTGAGGTCGACAAGTTGCAGCAGATTTTGCGACGAACGCGACTCCCGCATCGCGGGAGGAGTTGGGGCGATATGAAAATGCCGCCGAGCACTGTTGGCACATTATTTTGATGGCGGTCGCGTTGGTCGAGCACGGCAATGAAAGCGTGGATTTGGTCCGAGTCATCAAGATGCTGCTGGTGCATGATCTGGTGGAGATCGATGCGGGGTAGGAGAGGAGGGGGGCGGGGGAAGGCGGACGTGAGGCTAAGCCCGATTGGGGAAGGGTCGAGGGCGATTTGGGAGGCGGTGCGGCGGGTGTTGGATGAGGGCGAAGCGCGGGGGTGAGGACGCTCATTACTGGATTCTAGCGAGCGGAGCGGACAGCTTCGACATCAGATATACTGTCGCTAAGTTATTCACACGGAGAGCGATCAATGCCGATGCGAGCTAGTGGGACGGTTGACAAGATGCCCGATGCGTTCAATCGAATCACGACATCTTTGTTTCTGAGTTTCGGGATTGTCGTGCTGTTGGGGATCATAACCGTTCTCTGGTCGGCAGACGGATGGCGAGGCGAGGCATTGCTTTGGATGTTCGGGTACTTACTCGCTGGAGTTTTAGTTGGATTCCTTTTCAGCTTGCCTCGGGTGATGTCTGGCGGGCAAGGTGCGCCGCCGGCGGGGAGTGTGGCGGCGGGTGTGGGCGGTTCCTCGGTGGCGGGGAAACCGTATAGTTACCAGTTAGGAATCAACACGAATCTGGAGCGGGTTTCCGATTGGCTGACATCCGGGATCGTGGCTCTGGGATTAATCGAACTGAAGCAATTGGGGCCGAATCTGGCCGCGATGGCGGATATGATGGTGGGATCCAATGCCCCTCAAACGAATCGATCACTGGCGGTCGCGATTGTGCTTTTCTCGGTTTGCTGCGGATTTCTAGTCGGCTTTTTAGGCACTCGAATTGTTTTGAGTCCACTGTTTCGACAGAGCGATCAGGCAGCGACTGGGACACTGCCCCCCGCATTGGATGCAGTGGAAATTGGGCAGCAGGGCGGTGTGGCAACCGCGGATGCGTCGATAGAAGTGAAGCGGGCCGCGGAGGATGCTAAGTCCATCACCCTGGAGAGTCTGAATGACGATCCAACGGCGGTAGCGCGTTGGTCGCGGGCCCAATTGCTAACCGGCGAAGTCACTTCCGCAGTCGAGGGATTCGAGCGGGCAGTAAAGTTAACGCCTCAGAGCGCGCGGAATCGTTTTGAGTACGCGATGTCCTTGTTGCGCGCAGGCAAACCTCGATCTGAGATGCTCAACGTTTTGGAAGAGGCGGCCAAGCTCGCGAAGTCTGATGGCGATCTTGACCTCCGAGAAAAGATCTACAACTCCCTTTCGTATTCCTGGTTGTACCAACCGGCTCCAGAAGGATTTCGGCGAGCGATCGCGGCGGCGGAGGAGTATCTGGCCGTCAGTGGCGGCAAGCCTTCCGGAAGTGTTTTAGTGAATTTGGCGTGCGGTTACGGCCAGAAGGCGGCGTGGCTAAAGCGTTCTCAACCACAGGATGAAGAGGGGTTCCAGAACGTTCGGCAGAAAACTTTAGAGGCCATGAAGGCGGCGATTCAGGCCGAACCCGGTTGGAAGTCTCGGTTCAACCAGCTACTCAATGTCGGCCAAGAGGATAACGACCTCGAAGTCTTTGCAAACGATGCCGAATTTAAGGAGCTCGTTCGGTTATAGATTGGAGGGCGAGGCAGTGAATCTGAACGACCGTGTTGCTGACGGCTTCGGAGTTGGGATGGACGGGGACGAATAGGGCGGTGTCCTCGCGGCGGGCGAGGACGTTGCTGACGACGAGGGCTCGCATCATCCAGATGGCCGTGGGGACGTCGGGGCAGTTGAAGCCTATAGTGGTGATTAGTCGATTGCAGGCCCGTGGCTTGGTGGATGGCTTTGGTGAATGGGTCCTAAAGCGGATCGTTTCGGCTCCCACGCCTAACTTTGTAATTGAAGCTTCGCGAAGTGATCCCGGGCGAGGGCGTGAATCTGAACGACCGTGTTGCTGACGGCTGCGGAATTGGGATGGACGGGGACGAATAGGGCGGTGTCCTCGCGGCGGGCGAGAACGTTGCTGACGACGAGGGCTCGCATCATCCAGATGGCCGTGGGGACGTCGGGGCAGGTGAAGCCTAGCCAGCCGGGGTAGTGGTGGTTAGTCGATTGCATGCCCGTGGCTTGGTGGATTGCCGCGGAGATGACGGAGCCGTCACCAGGAATAGGCTGGAGGAGGGGGAAGTCTTCGGATAGCTTTTTGAAGAGCGTGGCGATTTCCCGCTGTTGGGAAGTCCACATGTGCTCGACCCAGTAGTGGCAGGTTTTCGCGATAACGGTGATGACGTTCTTGATCTCTTTTTCTAGGCGATAGGCGGGGCCGGCGGGGAGTTCGAGGATGGAGTCTTCGCAGCGGGCGGAGACGTTTTCCATGTTGATGGCGCGGCAGAGCCAGTCGGCCATCGTAGAGGTTTCGCAACCGACGCGGACCCAGCCCGGGGTCGGAGATTCATCGGCCGTCAGGCCGGTCACCATTCGGATGCCGCGACAGATTTCGGCCACTACCTTAGGATCTGATTCGGTTCCGGGGAGGAGAAGGGTGCCTTTGTGAGGCGGGCCGCCGGCCATGGCGAGGTCGCAGAACGATCCCCATATTTCATTCCAGGCTACCTGGCCGTCAGGGCCGTACTTAAGGCCGACGGAGCCCATGGAGACGGGCTGAACGGCTTCGTAGCAATCCTGATACTGAGGCGGCAGGACGGTCTTGATTCTGGATTCGAGGGTTTCCACTGGTTACTCGTCGGGCCATAGCGCGGAGGAGGCGCCGACCCATTCCTGGCCCTTGTTCTGGTCTACCCCCATCATCGCTCCTCGGCCCATTCTAACGAGCAGGCCGACGGCTTTTTGACCGATGAACATGACGCGGATTTCGGCTTTGGTGGGGCCGGCGGGGGTCTCAAAGAATGGATGGAAATCGCAGCGTTCCTGCAGAATCCATTGGCTTCGTTCGGCGGTCGGAATGGCTTCGATTTCGGCCCGCGTGGGGCCGACGCGGACGCCTAGGCCAGCGAAGGAGAAGAGGGGTTTAAGCACCCAACGGTCGAGGTCGGCGGGGAGCGGGGAAACGCGATCGAGGAAGAAAGTTTGGGGGACCGAAGCGTGGCGGAGGAAGGGGAGGGAGAACTTGCTGAAGCGGAAATAGTGGTTGGGATGGCCGGCCCATTCGACGTCGAGTTCGTCGCGCCAGTCGAAGGGGGCGTTGATTTGGCGGCGTTCGAGTTCGTCGACGATGGTGCGGTTGTAGATGCGGTGGATGGGAATGATTTGACCGTTGCGCTCATAGAAGAGCTTGTTGCCTTTGCGATGCAGGTGGGTGATGCAGACGGTCGCGACTTCAAATTCGTCTTCCGTCATGACGAAGTCGCAGCGGGTTTTTTGGTGGGTGGGGTCTATCTCTAAAAGTACGACGTTTTCGGGATGGTGGTCGCCGACAATCGTTTGGCCCAGGAGATCCCAATACCCAGCGGGACTCAGCGGCGCGGGATGATAGCGCCAGAATCCGGGGTGGTCATATGCGGCGGATAGAACGGCATGGAAAGCGTAGAGGGAAGGGAAGCCCTGGATCTCGACAAGCTTGGGTTCGGCTTTGCCTGCGGCGTTTCGGACGAGGCCGAAATCGACCTGGGTGAAGAGAGGTTGATGGGGTTCGTTCGGGACGCGGTAGAGCGGCGGAATGGCGGCTTCCGAGGCGGCGCGGTAGTCAGGGCTTTCAGCGAGTTGGCGGATGAGATCAGCGCCGGAAGTGATGAGTTTGTTGACGAGCGAGGTGCGGAGGAAGCAGGGCGTTTCGCAGATGCGGAAGGGGATGGGCTCGCCGCAGGCGTCGGTGAGGCGGTCTAACAAGCGGGTGTAGTCGGCCGGTCGCCAATTTTGATTGAAGGCTTTACGAGCAGCCTTGATCACGCAGTCACCAGGAACTCTCCGGCCCGCATGATTTGGATGTCGTCGAGCCAGATATCAAACTTGCGCCCGACGACGTCGATGTGGGTTTTCGAGGTCCATTGGGCTCCGGTGTGGTCGCCGTAGGGGTGGCCGAAGGCGATGTGCATGCCGGGGAGTTTTTCGTCTTGGAGGATGTTGCCGATGACGTCGTGGACGCCGATGTTGGTGCCGATGGCGAACTCGCCGACGCGGTCGCTGTTCTCATCGGTGTGGGTGTATTCCCAGAATTCGCGTTCGAGTTCTTTGTTCGCGCAGGAGACCGAATGGAGGCGGGTGGCGACGACGGTGATCGTGAGCGGGGTGGCTTGGAGGTCGCCGTACTTGGCGCAGAGATAGTCGCCGACGACGCCATCGACGACGTAGACGCCGTTGACTTCCCCGGGGGTGGTCCAGACCTCGCCGCCGGGGAGATTGCCCCAGGTCTTAGCGCTGATGATGCCGGAGGTTTTGAGCCACTGGTAGCCGGGCGAGAGGTCGGCGACGATGCGGGTGCCGGCCGGGGTGGTGGCGGTGACCTGCCTGGCTTTCGTGGCCATTTCGAGGAGTTTGAGGCTGAGGCGGTCGACGGCGTCGTAATCAGCGCGCATGCCGTGGAGCATGATTTCCTTGGTGATATTCACCATGTGGGCATGCTTGATGAAGCGGCGGTTGACGATTTCGGTCATCTGCATGCGGGAGCGGAGTTCGCCGATTTGGGCTTGGGCGCAGAAGATGGAGACGTCGGCGGTTTCGAGGTCGTTGAGGACGACGGGGGGCATGTCAATGAGAGGCCGGGCCCCTTCTTCTTCAAGGATCCAGACGCGGAAATCAACGTCAATGGCGGTGAGTTCGGCGGCGATGGCGGCGGCGATTTCAGCCGATTCGTGATCGGTGATGACGGTGACTCGGTGGCTGGCTTCAATGCGGAGACAGGTGCGGACGGCGTTGCGGGCACCTTGGCTGAGGGCGGGATCGAAGTGAAGAGGAAGTGGCATTTTAAGACGCGCTTTTGAACTCGAGGGGGCCGGGTTCACCGACGTTGGCTTTGGTTTCGTCGACGATGAAATCGACGACTTTGACGAAGTCCTGGGTTTGGTTCCAGACGCGGAGTTGGCGGTCGGCGCCGGTGCCATTGGCCAGGATGGTGTGGATGTAGTTGATGTAGTGACGGGAGCCGAGTTCGTCAACGACATCGTCGATGAGTTCGAGGTACTCATACATGAGGTCTTTGAAGGGGACCTCGATGCCCTTGCCGAAATCTATGAGTTTACCGTCGATGCCGTAGCGGAGGGCGCGCCATTTGTTCTCCATCATGAGGCCTTGGCGGTAGAGGCGGAAGGTCTGGTTGCGGGAGTGAAGCTGGTAGAGTTTGGCGACGGTTGCTTGGATCAGAGCGGCGATGGCGAGGGTTTCGTCGGCGCGGAGGGGGAGGTCGCAGATGCGGAATTCGAGAGTAGGGAAGACGGGATGGGGGCGGATGTCCCACCAGATTTTTTTGGCATTGTCGATGCAGCCGGTGGAGACGAGAAGGGCGACGTAGCTTTGGTACTCCTGGGCGCTGGAGAAGTAGTCCGGGATGTTGGTGCGAGGGAACTTGTCGAAGACTTTGCAGCGGTAGCTTTTGAGGCCGGTGTTCATGCCGCGCCAGAAGGGGGAGTTGGTGGAAAGGGCGAGGATGTGCGGCAGGAAGTAGCGAGCCGCGTTCATGATGTGGATGGCGG
Source organism: Acidobacteriota bacterium (assembly GCA_025354525.1). Taxonomy (GTDB): domain Bacteria; phylum Acidobacteriota; class Terriglobia; order Bryobacterales; family Bryobacteraceae. Next base: position 18,854 of record JANXMS010000112.1, on the reverse strand, counting down.
TTTCGAGGTCGGCGATGCCGATGTGGACGTGGAGGCCGAAGATGAGATTGGCGCGGGCGACGATTTGCATATCCTCGACGATGGTTTCGTATCGGGCGTCGGGATGGATGCTTTGGTCGCGCCAGTCAGCGAAGGGATGGGTGGCGGAGGCGGCGAGAAGGAGGCCGTTTTTGCTCGCCAAGTGGACCATGTTGGCGCGGATGAGTTTGACTTCGTGTTCGGCTTCCTGCATGTTGGCGCAGATGGAGGTGCCGACTTCGAAGACGGACTGGTGCATCTCTTGCTTAACGCGTTCACGGAGGATGAGGCGGCCTTCGTTGTAGAGTTCGCTTTCGATATGCGAGCGGAGATCGCGGGTTTCGGGGTCGATGGTTTGGAACTCTTCTTCGATGCCGATGGAAAGGGCGGGCTTCATGTTGCGTTAGGCTCCGGCGAGGTAGCGGTTCCAGCGATAGTCGACGTTGGGGTTTGCGTCGTCGAGGGCGCGTTTGATGGCGAGATCGGCGACGGCGCTGATGACCCAATCAAAGTTTTCCTGGCCGACGGAGTTGACGTCGGCGTCGGGGGCTGGATTGAGGAAATCGATGGCGTAGGGGATGCCGTTTTCGACGGCAAATTCGACGGTGTTGAGGTCGTAGCCGAGGGCTCGGCAGAGCTTGAGGGCGTCGGCTTCGACGCGGGCGAGGAGGGCGGGGTCGTAGGCGGGCGGGTCGAGGACGTAGCGGTGCGCGGGAGCGCGGCGGGGGTCATAGGGCATGATGCGCACCTTCTCCTGGCCGATGACGTAGCAGCGGAAGTATTCGACGAAGTTGACTTCCGATTGTAGGACCATGCCGAGGGTGCCGGTTTCGTTGTAGGCGTCGTAGAGTTCCTGGGGGTTGTCGACCTTGTAGACGGACTTCCAGCCGCCGCCCAAGTGCGGTTTGAGGAAGGCGGGGAAGCCGATGTATGCGAAGACCTCTTCCCAATTGAGCGGGTATAGGAGATTGCGCATCGACTGGGCGGTGGTTCCTTCGGGGTGGCTCTTGTGGGGGAGCATGACGGTGCGCGGGGTGGCTACGCCCATTTTTGAGGCGAGGGCGTAGTTGAAGAACTTGTCGTCGGCGGACCACCAGAAGGGGTTGTTGATGATGCGGGCCCCGCAGAGGGCCTCGTTTTTAAGCCAGGCGCGGTAGAAGGGGATGTCGTGGGAGATGCGGTCGACAATGACGTCGTAGCCTGAGGACTCCGCCATTTTGAACGCGCCGATTTTGACGTGCTCGGCGACGACACCGGGGATGGCGCGAGCGTTGATGTGGTCAACGAGGGCGGGGGGAAACGTGGTCTCCATGCCGTACAGAATTCCGATGCGCTTCATTCCTATTCGCTTCATGGACTAAAGTTTAGCCGAAAAACTTGGTAGTCATGCCGTGCCACTCGGGCCAATCGTGGCCGGCACCGTCGCCCCAGATGTCGAGGGTATGGGGGATTTGTTTGGCATGGAGGATGCGGCTGAGGCGGTCGTTTTCCGGCCGACAGAAATCGGCTTCTCCGGCGGCGAGGACGATTTTCATACGCCGCATGAGATTGAGCGCGCGGGGGTCGGAGAGGTTGGGGAGGAAATCCGGGGGGCAGTTGAAATAGACATTGTCGTCGTAGTAGCCGTCGACAAATTGGTGAATGTCGAAGGCTCCGCCGAAGCTGGAGAAGCCGTTGCAATGGTCCGGGTGGCGAAGGGCGAAGTTGGCGGCGTGGAAACCGCCGAAGCTGCAGCCGGTGGGGAAGACTTTGGGGGCCGGGTTGCGTTTTTGAATAAACGGAAGAACTTCGCGGAGAAGGTATTCTTCGTATTGGCCGTGGCGGAGGACGCGATCACGGGGGTGGACGCCTTTGTTGTACCAGGATTCGGAGTCGACGCTATCGACACAGAAGGCTTGGATGACGCCGGCTTCGTAGGCACCGGCGGCGGCGGCGATCATGTCGCGCTGTTCGTAGTCGAAGAAGCGGCCCATGGAAGTGGGGAAGACGAGGAGCGGCTGCCCTCCGGATCCGAAGATGAGCATTTCCATCTCCCGCTGGAGGGAAGGACTAAACCATTTGAGCGATTCGCGGTGCAAGTTTTTATTGTAGCGGTAGGATGAAAGAGCGTGCGATTCCTACTTTTTCTTAGTTTGGCTGGACTGACGTGGGCGCAGGATCCTCTAGTGGTGGAGGGGACGGTGGTGAACGCGCTGAGCGGTGTGCCGCTGCGGCGCGTGAGTGTGCACTTGGTGGGGGTGAGTCCGGTAGCTCCGATGGTGACGGATGCGACAGGTCGGTTCCGGTTTGTTGGGGTGAAGCCGGGGCGGTATCGGGTGCAGACGGCAAGGCAGGGCTTCTTTCCGGATGCGGGGTTGGCTCCGGCGGTGGAGATGACGGCCGGGCGCGGGGTGACGGTGCCGCCGGTTAAGCTTTGGCCGGGAGGTTCGATTAGCGGGACGGTGAACGATGAGGCGGGCGAGCCGGTGGCCGGGGTGCAGGTGACCTTGTTCCGGCGGGCCTATTTGAATGGACGGCGCGAACTGGTGCAGGTTCTGAATTCAGTCACTGATGATCGGGGGCAGTACCGGTTGTTTGGTTTGCAGCAAGACCGGTATTTCGTGCGAGCCGATGCGCCACGGGTGCCGGGCGAGACGATTCAGTATCCGTCGACTTTTTACCCATCGATGACGGAGCCAGAAAAGGCGACGCTGGTTTTGTTGGCAGCGGGTCAGGAGCAAAGCGGGTTCAACATCGCGTTGCGTCCGGTGTCGGGCTTTCGGATTGCGGGTCGGGTGTTGAATGGGTTGACGAACACACCGTTAGATGATTTGAGCGTTTCGATTTACTCGCGGGGTGGCCATGCGATCTCGACGCCGGTGCAGCATGGGAGCGGGAGGTTCGCGATGAATGGAGTTTCGCCAGGCTTGTATGACTTGGTGAGTACTACGATGTATGACCGACGGAAAATTCAGGCGCGGAGGTTGCTTGATGTTCGGCGGGATGTGGATGACTTAGTGGTGACACTGCTGCCGGGTGTGCAGTTAAGCGGCAGGATGCGGGTGGATGGGGAAGGCGAGGTGAAGTGGAGCGGCCTGGGAGTGGCGATTGAGTCGGCCGAGGATGTGATTGGTGGGGGCGGGGTGGGGCGGGTGGACGCCGAGGGCAAGTTTGAAATTGGTCCGTTGGCGGCGGGGCGCTATACGCCAAAGCTGCATGGCTTGCCGACGGGGGCGTATCTGAAGGCGGTGAAGATTGCGGAGCAGGAGGCGACGTTGGACTTGAGCGGGGCGGCGGGGCAGACGGTGGAGACGACGTGGGTGGTTTCGATGCAGGGCGGGAAGGTGACGGGCAAGACGACGCCGGGGGCGGTGGTGGCGCTCGTGCCGACGACGGATCAGCCGCTGCGGCAGAGCCGGTACAAGGCTGTGGAGGCCGATAGTGAAGGGCGGTACGAGATGACGGGGGTGGCTCCGGGGAGCTATCAGGTTTATGCATTTACCAAGGCGGAGGCGGGGGCTTGGATGGACGACACTTTCTTGGTGTCGTTGGCCGATGGCGGAGTGGCGGTAAAGGTGGAGGAGCGGGAGACGAAGGCGGTGGACGTTAAGGCGCAATGATCGACGGGGCGATGGTGAAGCGGGTGGCGGCGGAGTGTGGCTTCGCCTTGGCGGGGATTGCGCCGGTGGGGCCGTATGGGGACCATGCGAAGTATATGAGCTGGGCGGAGCGGGGGTTGGCGGGGCGGATGGGGTATTTGACCGATCATCGGGCGGACAAACGAGGGGACGTGCGGACGCTGCTGCCGTCGGCGCGGAGCGTGTTGGTGGTGGGGCAGTTGTACAACTCGCCGGTGCCTTATTCGACTTCGTTCAGTGAGGCGGAGCGGGGCTGGATATCGCGGTACGCGTGGGGCGAGGACTACCATCGGACTTTACGGGCTGGGTTGGAGCGGGTGGTGGCGGTGCTGGCGGATCGCGCGGATTTTGAGTACAAGATCTGCGTGGATACGGCGCCGGTGCTGGAGCGGTCGCTAGCGCGTTTGGCGGGGCTGGGTTGGATTGGGAAGAACACCTGTTTAATCAATCAGGGGCAGGGGTCGTGGTTCTTTTTGGGGGAGGTGATCTGGTCGCTCGAGTTGGAGGCGGACGGGACCCCGGCGGACCGGTGTGGCACGTGTACGAGGTGTATCGATGCGTGCCCTACGGCGGCTCTCGACGGTTTGGAATTGGATGCGCGGCTGTGCATTGCTTACTTGAACATCGAGTTGAAGGGGACGGTTCCCGAGGAGTTGCGGGGGCCCATGGGTCGGCAGTTATTTGGCTGTGACATATGTCAGGATGTTTGTCCGTGGAATCGGCGGGCGGCGGCGGTGGAGAAGGACGGGGCGATGATTAACCCGCCGCTGGAGATGTTGGCGGCTTTGAGTCGGGACGAGTTTTCTGCTCTGTTTGCCGGTACGCCGGTGGAGCGAATCCGATACCAGGGCTTTTTACGGAACGTGTGCATCGCAATGGGGAACGCGGGGTTGGCGCGATTTCGGGAGCCGCTGGAACGGTTGGCGGCGGGGGGCGATATAGTGATCGAAGAACATGCCCGGTGGGCTTTGCAGCAACTATGAACTTACTTTGGCTGGCGATTTTGGTTCCCGCGGCGCTTGGGGCGCAAACGGTGAGCAAGGGTTTCGACCATTTTTACAATTTGGAATATGAACCGGCGATCGCCATCTTTGAAAAGGAAATCGCGGAGCGTCCGGGTGAGCCCGCGGGTTACAACCACTTGGCGCAGGCCATTCTATACCGGGAGATGGATCGAGCGGGGGCACTGGAGAGTGAGCTCGTGACAGGGAATAATCCGTTTTTGCAGCGGGGCAAGATTGTGGCGACGCCGGCGGAACAGAAGCGGTTTGACGATTCGATTGATCGGGCGATTGCTTTGAGCGAGGCGCGGATTGCTCTCAATCCGAAGGATTTGGATGCGGTGTACTTTTTGGGAGTGGCGCATGGATTGCGGGCCAATTACAACTTTTTGATTCGGAAGATGTGGCGGGAGTCGCTGAAGGAGTTTACGCTGGCTCGAAAGTTGCAGCTGCAGGTGACGCAGGCGGATCCGAGCCGGATTGATGCGTTCTTGGTGCAGGGGGTGCACGACTACATTGTGGGGAGTTTGCCGTTTACTTGGAAAGTGCTCGGATTTTTGATCGGGTTTCGGGGAGATCGGGAAGGGGGTCTAAGGATGGTGGAGTTAGTGGCCGCGAAGGGCGATAAGAACAAGGTGGACGCGATGATTGCGCTGGCGGTGGCTTATCGGCGGGATCGCCACGCCGAAAAGGCGGTGCCGTTGTTGCTGGAGCTAATTCGGCTGTTTCCGCGCAACTACCTTTATCGACTGGAGCTGGTGCAGATGTATGGGGATTTGGGGAACAAAGAGGAAGCGTTGGGGGTGCTGGCGCGGATGGACGAGTTGAAGCGGCAGGGGGCTCCGGGTCTGAAGAGTTTGCCGACGGGGAAGATCCAGTATGCGCGGGGGAACTTGCTGTTCTGGTATCGGGACTATACGGGGGCGCTCGAGAACTTAGCGAAGGTGACGGCGGCGGCGGGGGAGGTGGACGTGAACACGGGGATGAACGCGTGGATGCGGATGGGGCAGTCGTACGACGTGACGGGGAAGCGCGCCCAGGCACGGGCGGCGTATGCCGAGGCGGTGAAGGGTGCTCCGGAGTCGGATGCGGGGAAGGAGTCGAAGCGGTACTTGGAGAGTGCCTATAAGCGGCCTAATTCATAGCGAGGCAGTAGTCGACGACGCGGGGTTCCGTTGGGTCGCCGTCCGCGGCCAACCAGACCCGCTTTCCAGTTCGCAACTTAAGAGCTAATTCAGCCACTTCGAGCGGATACGGGAAGCAATTAAGTTGGACGGGACCGGAGTAGCCGACAGTGGCTGATAGAAGCCGTTCGGTCGGCATCGCCCGTTGGACGAACTGGCCGTGCTTATAGGTTGATACGTAGGAGGTTTGCTGCAGAATGCATAGCGCGGCGACGGCGAGGGCGATTCCCTGGCGTTGGGGGAAGCGTTCGCAAAGCGTTAGCCACGCCATTGCGAGTAAGAAGGCCATGCCGACGGCGGCCATGTAGGCGTGGCGGCTGGGGGCGAGGCCTTGGTAGGTGAGGAAGCTATAGGGCAGAAGCGTGATGGCCATCCATAGAATGCAAAGGCCGATTAGCTTCCAACTGCGGTGCCAAGCTGCCAGGATGAGGAGTGCGACGGTGCCCCAAAAGCCGAGGAGGCGACCGATGGTTCTCAATTCGGCGGACCAGAACGGGGCGGAGAGGGAAAACGTTCCATCGTTGAAATGAAGGTGCGTTTGCCGGTCTGCGTGGATAGCGAAAAAATACAGAACGGAGAGGCCTAGGGCCGGGGTTATGCGCCACCAAAGCTTTGGTTTCCATCCGGCAACAAGGAGGGCGAGGGGCACGAAGACGACGGCTGATTCCTTCGAAAGGAGAGCGAGGAGGAAGGCGGCCATCGAAAGGCCAAACCAGCGCCACTCCATGGTGTTGCAGTGGAGAATCCAAGCGATTAGGGCGGCCACGGTGAAGGTGAAGACAAGGAGTTCGGGTAGAGCGGCGTACCAGACTACAGCCTCGTGAGGGCGCTGTAGAAAGGCGAAGATGCACGCCGCCGGGACAGAGATGGCAAAGCCTAAAGGCCGCCAAAAGCCTAGCAAAAACACCAGGGAGCAGTTACCAAAATGGAGGAGGAGGCTCGAAACATTGAACCAGAATGGGTCGGTGCCGAACCAGTACTCGGTCCAATGGGTGAGCACTATGGAGGTAGCGCGACAGCGGTAGAGCACGTCGGCGGCGAGATCCGGCCAGTGGGAGAAGGCTCCGTACTTACGACCGAGCTCGATCTGCAGGTAGTCGTCGCTGATGAGGGGCAAGCTAAGAGTTCGCCAATAGGTGGCGGCACAAAGTAACGCGAGCAGCGGCCACAGCCACGCGTAGCGCCTAAGAGCGAACGAATGCAATCCCATTAGAATCCCGTTACCGCAAAAAACTTTGCCTTCATTAAAGCACATCCCAGTACCGCAGTAGGTTAAAGTCAAATGAGACAATGAAGGGGACCTGCCTGAGCATTTTGATTTGCGTGGGGTCCTTATGGGCCCAACGGACCGATCCGGAGGTGTATTCACCGCTTGGGAAGGCCTATTTTGCCCGCCCTGATCCAACCGGAGTGGTGGCGAAGGCGGATCTGGACCTGAGCCAGGGAGGAGACAAGGCGGATCTGATTTTGGGGGCGGCGCGGGCCCGAGATCAGTTCTTGCGGTTTGCCGACTCCATACCGATTTATACGCGCGGCATGCAGACTTATCCTGACGACGTTCGGTTCCCGCGGTTTCGCGGCCATCGGCTTTTGTCGATTCGTCGGTTCGATGCAGCGCTGGTGGATTTGAAGGCAGCGTCGACGCTCGCGCCATCGAGTTTTGATGTGGCTTACCACTTGGGCCTCGCGTATTTTTTGCGCGGGGACTACAACCATGCGGCGCGCGAGTACACGCGTTGTCTGTCGATGGCGGACAAGCCGAACCCGCCGTTTTTGCACGGTCTACCGGCGGATTGGCGGGCTTGCTATGCGCTGGATGACGATTCGCGGGTGGCGCTTACCGATTGGACGTATCGGGCGCTGCGCCGAGCCGGGAAGACAGCGGAGGCTCGGCAGTTGCTCGACCGGATCACAGACAAAATGAACGTGAAAGAGAACACCGCTTATCACCGGGTGTTGCTTTTCTACAAGGGTCTGCGGAGTGAAGCGCAGACGATAGAGGGGCCGGCGGTGGGGAACAGTTTTGCGACGGCGGCGTATGGAGTGGCGGTATTCCAGCGGCAGGAAGGGCAATCTGAACGAGCGTGCGAACTCATGAAGCGCATCACGCTAGAAGAGAACTGGAGCGCTTTTGGGTTGATCGGTGCCGAAACGGATCTGGCGCGCGGGGCCTGCGGGGTTAAGAAGAAATAGCGGCGAACGCCTCGCGGAGGCGCCTCCAGGTGACCGGTAGTTCTTCGAGCAGGACGCGGGTTTCGCCGACGACGGAGAGGAAGTTGGCGTCACCGAACCAGCGAGGCAAGACATGCAGATGGATGTGCCCGGCCACGCCCGCGCCGGCGCATTCCCCCAGGTTCATGCCGAGGTTGATGCCGCCGGGGTTATATACGGTCCGCAAGGCGGTTTCAGCCACCCGGGCCAAACTCATCATCTCTGCGGCGGCCTCTGGGCTGGCCGACGCGAGGGAGTCGACGTGCTGATAGGGCACGATGAGCAGGTGACCGGTCGAGTATGGATACAAGTTGAGGAGCGCGTAGCAGGTGACGCCTCGATGGAGAACGAGATTAGCTGCCTCGTCGTTTTGCTTGGCTTTGTCACAGAAGATGCACGCACCCGCATCGGCGGGCTTGCCCTGGGTCGCATATCGGTAGCGCCAGGGGCTCCAAAGCCGATCCATTGCTAGTTGTCCGTATCGATGTTTTCCGAACTTTCATTGCCGTTGACGATGTCCTTCAACTCTTTGGAAGGCTTGAAAAACGGGATACGTTTGGCCGGGACGTCGACTCGGGCACCGGTCTTGGGATTGCGACCGATGCGGGGTTGGCGTTGACGAGTTCGGAAACTACCGAAGCCCCGGATCTCGATCTTGTCCCCTTGCCGCAAGCTGCGCACTACGCTATCGAAGATGGCCTCAACGATGACCTCGGAATCCTTCCGGGTCATATCCACAACCTTGGACACCTCTTCGATTAAGTCTGCTTTCGTCATTGCCATAGTATTCGAAGGTCTCCTGCGGGGCTACTCGCCACTCTCGGTCGTGGGGGGGGGGGCGGCTTCATTACTCCGTAGCGCCTCTTCAATGGTGGTCGTGGCCGCCGCAGCCTGTTTCTGATAGTCGGCCAAACGGGATTTTTCTTCGTCTTCAGCGGCTGCTTTCAGACTGAGTCCGATCTTCTTTTCGGCCACATTCAGGCGAATGATCTTGAATGAGAACTCTTCATTGACGGGGAGAGCCGGCGATTTGCCATCCTGGCCGCGTTGGAAGCCGGGCACTTCCGAGTTGTGGCAGAGGGCCTCAACACCGGGCGCGACTTCAACGAACATGCCAAACGTGGAGGCGCGACAAACCTTGCCCTTCACAAGATCGCCAACTTGATGCGTCTGGAAGAAGCTTTCCCAGGCATCGGGCTGTAGCTGCTTCATGCCGAGCGAAAGGCGTCGGGTAGGGGCGTCGATTTGCAAGATAACGGCTTGGACGATTTGACCTTTCTTGAGGAGGTCGGACGGGTGTTTTACGTGCTTGGTCCAGGAGAGGTCAGAGACGTGCACTAGGCCGTCAATCCCTTCTTCGATCTCGATGAACGCCCCGAATTCGGAGAGCTTGCGGACGCGGCCTTCGACGACGCTGCCGATCGCGTAGCGTTCGGCGACAGTGGTCCAGGGATCCGCTTCGAGTTGTTTAATGCCGAGCGAAATGCGGCGCTCGCGGGACTTCACTTCGAGGACCACGCTTTCGACGGGATCGCCGGGTTTAACGACTTTCGACGGGTGACGCATGCGGCGCGACCACGTCATTTCGGAGATATGGATCAGGCCTTCGACGCCAGCTTCGAGTTCGACGAAGGATCCGTAGTCGGTTACACTGACGACTCGACCGAGCACTTTGGTGCCGGGTTGGTAGCGGGCGACGACGGTTTCCCACGGGTCCGGAAGCATCTGCTTCAGGCCGAGAGAGATACGTTCTTTATCGCGATCAAACTTCAAGACGCGGAGTGAGAGTTCCTGGCCGACCTGGACAACTTCACTCGGATGGGTGACCCGTCCGTGGCTCATGTCGCTGACGTGAAGAAGACCATCGATACCGCCGAGATCTATGAAGGCACCGTACTCAGTGAGATTCTTAACGATGCCGCGGATGTCGCCGCCTTCGTGGACTTGATCGAGCAGGACTGACTTTTTGGCGATAACGTCTTCTTCGATCGCCATTTTGCGCGATACGACAACGTTTCCGCGACGGCGATTGAGTTTGACGACGCGGACCGGAATATCTTGGCCGACGAATGCTTCGACGTTGTACACGGGGCGAACATCAACTTGAGAGCCGGGCATAAACGCTTCGACGCCGACATCGACCATCAGGCCGCCTTTCGTCCGTCCAGTTACTTTACCCGTGATTACCTGACTGGCGTTGAGGGCGGCTTCGAGCGCATCCCAGGCCTTTGAGTTCGACGCCTTGTGGTGCGAGAGCACGACATAGCCTTCGGGAGTTAGCTGACCCCGCTCGACAGTCACTTCGAGCGTGTCACCAGGCTTGAGGGTGACTTTACCGTCAACGGTGGGAATCTGGGAGATGGGTACCGCGCCTTCCGACTTGGCCCCGATATCTACGAGAACTTCGTTGGCGGTGACCTTGACGACGTAGCCTTGTAAGACTTCGCCACCCGTTGGAATCGAGAAATCGCCGTAGTCTTCGAGCGACTCATTGGCGAGAACATCTTCCATCGAGAAGGTCTCTTCCTCTTCTACTTCCACTTCCGGGAGCGGAAGGCCTGGAAGATCTGAGGTCGTGGCAGGCCCAGGGCCTGGACGGGATTCGGAACCAGGAACCGGTTCGTTAGGTATTGGACTGTCGGGGTTAAAGGCCATGCCATCTCTCCGGGCGCAGCGTGGAGACAGTGTGCCATCCCTTGGAACAGCGCCAACCAGCCTGCCGAGTTTGAAAATATCCCAACGAAATCGATAAAGCGTTGGGGATCAGCTACTTCTGAAGTATAGGGGACCAACTTCTAGGTGTCAACGGGCACTGAGTTAGGAAGCAAGGATGGGATCGCAATATTGGGATATTTTCGCTCGCAATCTCCCTTAAAACTAAGTTTTTCGTGCTCGATCTGGTCGCTTTGCAAGGCTGGGTTACCGCGGGTTCGCTTCTGAAGGCCAGCGAATGCGTCGATCTCCAGGCGGTTTATGCCGTCGAAGACCTATTTCGGGCCAAAATCGATTATGTGTTGAAATCGGGTTAACCGAGGGAAGTATCGAGACTTCGCCTATCCGCTACTCGCGACGGTGGATCGCCTGCCCCGGCGGCTTTATGCCGAACTGGTGCCGTTGGCCCACGAAATGGAACGAGATGCTGCGGCTGCCGTTCGTCTTATCTGCCGACGTTGGATGAGTTTCTGTCCGCGTGCCACAAGGCTGGCCAATGTCGGCCTACGCCGTTGCTTTTGCATTATGGCCCGGGCCACCACAACTGTCGGCCTCAGGATCTCTACGGCGAGTTGTCGTCAGCGGCCAAGAACGCAGTCACTGGCCCAAGCGAGAAGGGATTGTTTTCGCAAACCGATATTGTCCGCGACGTGGGGCGGCCCGATATCACCGGGTGAACATCCGGCACGGCGTGAGCCCGGTAGGGTCGGGTAAGCGATTCACTTTGGGGGTGATTTTCCATGACGCCGCGGGAACGTTGGCAAACGATCAAACCCGGCATCGTTTATCGCCGGAGTCACCGCGTCGCTCTGCCGCACGGTCGTCTTGAATAGCTGCATACGAATGGTTTCCTAAAATTGTTTCGGCGAAACACCAACACTTGCCTTGAACTTACGTGGCAGATGCGCTGGGCTCCATCCGGCCATCCGGCCCAGCGCCTCTAGCGAGATCGATTCGGCCGCGTTCTCCCGGATCGACGGCAAATCTCGTCGATCGCCTGGCAGCGCTTACGGGGCCGAAATCCTGCGGCGGCCGCTTCCTCCGCCGAATCGAAAAACACGACATTTTCCCGGTTTGGGTGCCGCGACGGGCACGTCGGGGAGCAATAGATCCGGATTGTCTCGACGCCGTAGAAAAATGACCCGCCCTGAGTTCGCGCCTGTACGAGTGCGCCGACAAGCGACTCTGAATGACACGGGCGCAGGTTCGGCAGGGAGGGCGCGGAGCCGCGATCACTGAGGTGACGCTCGATACACCGCTGGGCCCGTTGCTGTTGGGGGCTCTGCTACTTACCGTTTGAAGCCACGCCCGAACACCTGCGGAGTGAGTATCCGAAGGCCGACATCAACGGAATGGTCGGCTGAGTTGATTGCTTCGCGAGAGGCTCCGCGGGCTTACCTGGTTAGTGACCAGCCGTTTGGATCTCTGCCGTTGGACGTGGCCGGAACAGCCTTTCAACGCCGAGTCTAACGGTATTTGTAGGGTATTCCGAGTGGCGAAACACAAAGCTACCAACGGGTGGCTAAGAGCATTGGCCGGCCGAAGGCCGCTCGCGCGGTAGCGCAACCGGGTAGCGCAAGTGATTCCTTGCCATCGGGTGATTCGAGGGTCTGGCGAGTTGGGCGACTACCGCTGGGGATTGGATCGGAAGCGAACGCTGTTGGATCAGGAGCGCTCGGCCGGCTTGTGATATCGTGCGAACTCATGCGCTTTGCACTTTCTTCTCTTTTCGCGCTGGTTGCCCTGGCGCAGCCCTCCAAGCCGATGGCCCCAGCGGTGCCCGATGACGTGGCCCTCCATTTCGATGTCGAGTACTCTCGCGTCGGAGGGCCGATCGCCATGGACATTTTTCGGCCCAAGACAGGGGGCCCGCACCCGGCGGTGCTCGCAATCCACGGCGGCGGCTTTCGGGCCGGGTCCAGGGCTAGTTATCACAAGCTGTGCATTAAGCTGGCTCAGCAGGGTTACGTTGCCGCGACGGCGTCCTATCGGCTGTCGCCGCGCAATCAGTTCCCGGCGGCGGTGGAAGACGCGAAGGCGGCCGTTCGCTTCCTGCGTGCAAACGCCAGGAAGTACAACTTAGACCCGGATCGTATTGGGGCCACGGGAGGTTCGGCGGGTGGCCATCTGGTGCTGATGCTGGGGTTGACCGGCCAATTGAATGCTTTTGACGGTTCGGGGCCAAACCTTGACCAATCGAGCCAGGTGCAGGCCGTTGTTAACTTTTATGGTCCAACCGATTTCACGAAATCCTACGACGCCAGTGTCGACGCCAAGGACGTTTTGCCGCAGTGGATCGGCAACGATTTGGCGCACAACCGAAAGCAGCATTTAGTGGCGAGCCCGCTGTATTACGTAAATCCGATGGCGGCTCCGACGCTGACCGTGCACGGGACTAAGGATACGTATGTGGCCTATGAACAGAGCCAGTGGCTGGACGAACGGATGAAGGCGGCTGGGGCGACGCATGAACTCGTTACTATGCAGGGCGCAGGCCACGGGTTCAAAGGGGCCGACGCCGAGCAGGCTGAAAAACGGCTGTTCGAATGGTTCGACAAGTACTTGAAGCCGAGCATCCCGCAGCGGCGGATTCTGATCTCTGACCACGGAATGAAAGGAGAAGTCGTGGTGATGGATTGGCCGAGCGGTAAGGAATATTTGCGGGTTCCGAATGGTCGGGGACATGATGCTCAGCCCCTGCCGGGAGGAAATATTTTATACACGTTTGCTCCGGAAAAGAAGGTTTACGAGGTAGACGCTTTCGGCAAGCGGGTTTGGGAATGTTGCGAGGGCTTGGAGCATCCACTGGCGGCGCAGCGCTTGCCGAATGGGAATACGGTGATCGGCGATGCCAAGGCGGGTCGGGTGATCGAGGTCGATCGAGGCGGTAATCGAGTTTGGAATTATAGTTCGGACGATTTGGCGAACATGCGGATGCGGAACGTGCGGCGTACGGCGGCAGGGACGACGCTGATCTGCGTGGAGGCGGTGGCGAAGGTGATCGAAGTGAGCAAAGAGGGCAAGATTGTGTGGGAGTGGCAGGCGAAGGAAGGCGATCAACGGAAGCTGTACCAAGCGCTTCGTTTGGCCGATGGGAATACGTTGCTGAGCCTTTCCGATCCGGGCGAGGTGCTGATCGTGAATCCTCAGGGAGTGGTGGTTCGCTCGATTGGCGGAGCGAAGAACGACATTAAATTGGGTTGGGCTTCCGGCTTGGCTCAATTCGCGAATGGGAATCTGCTGATTAGCGATTACACGGGCCGACGTTTGCTGGAAGTTGATCCGGCCGGGGTGATGGTGAATGAACTCCGGATGGGGCCGCGTACCGTCGCCAGCTTGGCGATTATTGAGTAAGTTACTTTGTAAGTAACCAGTTAGCAGCGGCGTGACCGGATAGAAAGGCGCCCTCGACGCGTGGACCGCCAAAGGCGTCGCCGGCGAGGGCGAGGGGAGGTGTCTGGTCAAGCCCGTAGAAGCGCTCGGGATAAGTTTGGATCGGCTGGGAGTAGCGCCAGCGGTGGTAGCGCCAATGGCTGACGCCCGAGCCCAAGTAGGGATCGGCGGCGGCGATCAAGAGCCGAGCGACTTCTGCTTCAGGGGTGTCCCAATGCGCGAGACTGAATACGGGACTGGCGAGAATTGTCACGCCGACTGACTCGCTATCGAGTCCTTTGAGGCGGTTGTCGGCCAGTGTCTGTAGCGGCTCTTCGGATAGCCGCAGAAAACCCGGTTCGGGGATGGCGGAGGGCCCATCAAGGACGGCGAGAATGGCGATGCAACGATGGTATTCGATGGCGTTGAGGGCGCTGCGAATATCGGAAGGGATTTCGACCAAGCCCAAGGATTGGGGCAGGGGCGCTGTGACGATCACTGCTTCGCTGGTATAGACGGTGCCGTCCTGAGCGATGACGCGCCACACTTTACCGTCTCGCCGAACGACGCTGACGGTGACGCCACATTCGACCCGCAAGGAGGCGGCCAGGAACTCCGGAATCGCGTTCATCCCGAGCGGCGAGCAGTAGTAGATTTCTGTCGCTCTTTCAAACCAAGGGATGACGCGAGCCGTTCCAAGGAATCCATTAATGAGGCGGCGGAAATCCTGGTCTCGAGCCGATAGAAACTGGGCCCCGTAATCGAACATCGCGCCCTCAACTTCACGAGAGGCCATGCGACCGCCGGGGCGCCGACCTTTATCGAGCACCAGGACGTTGAGTCCCGCCGCGTCCAACGATTTTGCAGCAGCTAGCCCTGACAGCCCTGCGCCGATGATAATGCAGTCCTCAACGGGATGATTCATCGGAATGGTCTCCACGGTCGACTAAAGACTTTTGGGATAACTTCCTAGCAAATGAAAATCGTCGGTAAACTCCTGCAGATGGTTTAACGCTCGTTGTGAGGCCGGGTTGTCGGCACGACCTAAAAAATCGACATAGAATAAATACTCCCATGGTTTGCCACGGAGCGGGCGGGATTCGATTTTGGTAAGGCTGATATCGCGGAGAGCGAAGGCCGACATGGCCCGAAAAAGGGCACCGGGCGCATTGCGTATCGTAAAGGCGATGGATGTTTTCCATTCCCGAGTGGGTGTGGCGGGTGCGGCATTGCCGGGGCCTGCCAGGAGGAAGAAGCGAGTGAAGTTGCGGCGATCATCTTCAATAGACCGCTTCAGAATTTTGGCTCCATAGAATTGGGCGGCTAAGGAGGAGGCGATGGCGGCAGCGCCGGGTTGGTGGGTTTCCATCAACATTTTGACGCTACCGGCGGTGTCGTAGTGGATTTCGCGTTCGATGTGGGGCCGGTCGGCGAAGAATTGGAGGCACTGGTTGAGGGCCACCTGGTGAGAATACACCTTGCTTACTTTGGCGTAAGTCATCTCGGGAGCGGCGATCAGATTGTGGACGATACGCAGATTAACCTCGCCGATGATGGGCAGGTGAAAATTCAGGAGATGGTCGTAATTTTCGTGTATCGAACCGTGGAGGGTGTTTTCGATCGGGACGACGGCGTGATCGACCTCGCCGGCGGCGAGCCGCTCGAAGACGAGTTGGAAGCGGGGGCAGGGAACCACCTCGACCGCCGGGCCGAGGAGGAGCTTGGCGGCTTCTTCGCTGAAGGCACCGCGTTCGCCTTGAAATGCCGCCCTGACGGGCTTTACTATCGAGTGGTGCTTCCGTCCCAACGTTTGGCTCCTGGATTTGGAATACCGAGTAGATCAATGACCCGTTCCACACAATGATCCACTAAATCCATGGCGGTTTGGGGATTGCCATAAAAGCCGGGGATGGGAGGAGCGATAATAGCGCCCATTTCGGCGAGGGCGGTCATGGTGCGGAGGTGGCCAAGATGAAATGGCATTTCGCGGACCATGAGCACAAGCCTGCGCCGTTCTTTCAGCACGACGTCGGCGGCGCGGGACAAAAGATTGTCTGTGATCCCGTGAGCGATGGCGGACATGGAGTGGATTGAACACGGGGCGACGACCATGCCGTGGGTTTGAAAGCTGCCACTGGCAAGAGTGGCACCGATCTCTTCGATCGGGTGGGCGTAGTGAGCGAGGTCCCGAAAGGCGGCTACGCGCAGTCCCATTTCGAGCCACGCCGTCCTTTCCCCTGAGCGGGTCATGACCAAGTGGGTTTCGACTCCATCGGCTTCGCGCAGCTTTTCGAGCAGGCGATATCCCAGGACGGCACCGCTGGCTCCGGTGATGCCCACGATAACTCTCATATTTGCCCCCCCCGAAACGCAGGTTTCGATTTCCACAACTGGAACAAATTGGTTCCCTAATGCTTTCTAGAATATATGATGCCGGGTGACGTTGAAAAGTGGTAAACCCTTTGCCTAAAAGTACTAGGCAGCGTCTCGATGGTGGACTATACTTTAAGGGTTCCGAGGGTTTTGCGAAAATCAGGGATGGAGTGTCGCCGGGGAAAAAGACAAATTTCTAGAAGGGCTGTTCTGAATTCAGAACAGAATCGCATTTTTTTGATTCCATCTTGGGCGCTCCGCTGATATACTCCGGATAGTTTTGTCGAAGGCAAAATGTGAGTCCAAGGTGAAAGTGATATGTCCAACCGTCCGATGCGGGCTTCTCCCGGACCGCCGGGATCTGGCCAAGTGATGGACGAAGCGGGACAAAAGTTGAAGCGTGTCCGGGAGCGGCTAAATCTGCGCTACCGAGACGTCGAAAGATGCCAGCCTACGCATTGCGGAACGCCATCAAAACGATGAGTTCATTGTCGCGCTGTCCCGACTCTCTGATATTGAAAACAAAGGCACTGTTCCAACGGTGTTTCGGCTGTATACCCTCTGCACCGTCTACCGGCTGGACATTCTCGAAGTCTTGCAGTGGTATGGAGTTGACCTATCGCATTTGCCGGCGGACGCCGCATCGATTGAGCTTGAGAAAACTCACGCGATTCATTTCCAACCCCACAACTATGGCGAGGTTTTGCTGCCCCTCGCGCTGGATCCTGGTCTTGACCTAACGAAGACCACCTACTTGAGCCGAATGATTCAGCGTTGGGGGAAACTCCCATTGATGTTGTTGCACGGATTGGACTTAAAGACGCATCGGTACGCCTTTGTGGGTACCGAAGACTGGTCCATGTATCCGCTCTTACAGCCCGGATCGCTGTTGCTGATCGACGAAACGAAACGGAAGATCGTTACATCAGGATGGACGAACGAATTTGATAGACCCATCTATTTTTTGGAGCACCGCGAGGGGTACGCGTGTGGGTGGTGCAATTTAGACGGGAATCGGCTGATGCTCCAGCCGCATCCGGCTTCGATGTGCAATCCGCAGGTGTTTGTTTATCCGGACGAGATCGACGTAGTGGGCCAGGTGACTGGTGTAGCTATGCGACTGGATCAGGGGCGGCGGCGGCGGACCGCTGGGTGAGGACTCGGCAGATCGTCCGCATGTCGGCGGCGTAGAGTGCCTTTTCGGATGGCATAACTCCATGCGGCATATAGAGTTTCCACGGTTCGAGGAGGTCCCACGAAGCTAGAATCTCATGCAAGGGACTACGGAGGCTGATGAGATACTCCTCAAGGTCGGCTTGCTGATCTGCCAACCCGAAAGAGAGCCATTCGGCGAAGCTAAGCTTGTGGTTTTGCCGCATGGCCTTCGTGGCCTCTTTCTCGCCGAAGACCAGCGATAGTCCATGATGCTCGTAATACCCTGTGTTTGGATCACGCAAGGAGGCCAGATATTGGAGTTTCCCGAATAGTGTCGGAATTTGGGAGAGGGTGTGGAGCCACAGATCCTCTCTGGCGTCACGTTCAAGCAACCTCTTGGGCCGGGCGATACGCATAGGCTCGCTAACCTCGACCTCAGTCTACACCATTTCAATTCGTTTAGCACGAAATCCGGCAATTCAAATTCGTAGAGTTCGGGGCGGGAATGACCTTAAGTGAGCCCTTCCAAATTGCTGCTTGGCACTGTTCCAGATTCCGAAAGAGTCTAGAGCTTTTCGGCTAGGCGTCCTATCCCGGCTACACTGCCTACACAACGCAATTATTCTATCTGTGGTGCAGCCAACATCCATCAAGACTACTAATAGTGCTCTTGATCACGAAATAGGCCCAGTACTATCAGTACTCACACTTGAGGTTTGGCCGTACATGAGGCTCTCCCAAGTGGGCGACTGGCGCAATCCTTTAAGAGGACGGATCTAGTGGATCGTTCTTCGCAATCATCAACCAAATCGAACCCAACAATAAAGGAAACTCCACGACCATGAAGAACTTCTTTCTCTCCGCCGTCCTTCTAATCCTTGGTGCCGCTGCGGCCAACTCGCAGAACATCATTCCTGTCCCGAACTGCTTCCCCTGCGACGATCCCCCGGTATCAGTTGCGACCACGCAGATTATCCCTGTCCCGAACTGCTTCCCCTGCGACGATCCTCCGGTGACGGTTGCGACCACGCAGATTATTCCTGTGCCGAACTGCTTCCCCTGCGACGATCCTCCGGTGACAGTTGCGGCCACCCAGATCATTCCTGTCCCGAACTGCTTCCCCTGCGACGATCCCCCGGTGACGGTTGCGGCCACCCAGATTATTCCTGTCCCGAACTGCTTCCCCTGCGACGATCCCCCGGTATCAGTTG
>JANXMS010000108.1 GCA_025354525.1 Acidobacteriota bacterium | reverse complement strand
TCGATGGCGATCATGTCGCCGTCTTCGACGATGGCGATGGGCCCTCGGTCGACCGCTTCGGGAGCGACGTGGCCGATCATGAAGCCGCGCGTGGCTCCGCTGAAGCGGCCGTCGGTGAGGAGCACGACGTCATCGCCGAGTCCGGCTCCGACGATGGCGCCCGTGACGCCGAGCATCTCGCGCATGCCGGGGCCGCCCTTCGGCCCTTCATGGCGGATGACGACCACGTCGCCGGCGACGACCTTGCCGGCTTGGACGGCGGTCATGGCGTCTTCTTCGCGGTTGAAGCAGCGCGCGGGGCCGCGATGGAATTTCTTGTCGATGCCGGTGACCTTCAGCACGGAGCCTTCGGGCGCGAGGGAGCCTTTCAGGATCAGCAAGCCTCCGGTTTTTTTAATCGGGGCGTCGAGAGGACGGACGACCTGCTGGCCCGGGGTTTCGCGGACGGCGAGGAGTTCTTCGTTGATCGTTTTGCCGGTGACGGTCATGGCGGTGCCATCGGCGTATCCGCCATCGACGAGGCGTTTGGCGATGAGGGGGATGCCGCCTGCCGCATCGACGTCGGCGGCGAAGTACTTGCCGGCGGGTTTGATGTCGAGGTAGAGCGGGGTGCGCTGGCTGATGGTTTGGAAGTCGTCGATGTCGAGTTCGACGCCGGCATCCTTGGCCATGGCGAGCAGGTGGAGGACGGCGTTGGTGGATCCGCCGCTGGCGGCGACTGAGGCGATCGCATTTTCGAAGGCGGCGCGGGTGCAGATATCGCGGGGCTTCAGGTCACTCTTGACAGCGTCCATGACGACTTTGCCGCAGTAGATAGCAACTTCGTCTTTGCGCGGGTCAACTTGGGGGACGCTGGCGGTGAACATGGGCGCGAGGCCAATGATTTCCATGATGGTGGCCATGGTGTTGGCGGTGAACTGGCCGCCGCAGGCACCGGCACCGGGGCAGGCATGGTCTTCGATGGCCTTCAGTTCGGCGTCGGTGATGCGGCCGGCGGCGTTGGCACCGACAGCTTCGAAGACGTCCTGAATGGAGAGCAGGCGGTCGCCGAGTTTGCCGGGCATGATGGTGCCGCCATAGAGGACGACGCTGGGGATATTCAATCGCAGGAGGCCCATGGCGGCACCGGGGATTGTTTTATCGCAAGCGACGAGGGCGACCATGCCGTCGAACATGTAGCCGCGACCGGTGAGCTCGATTGAGTCGGCGATGAGGTCGCGGCTGACGAGGGAGGCTTTCATGCCTTCGGTGCCCATGGTGACGCCGTCGCTGATGGCGATGGTGTTGAACTCCATGGGGGTACCGCCGGCGGCGCGGATGCCTTCTTTGACCTTTACGGCCAGGGCGCGCAAGTTGTAGTTGCACGGCATGGTTTCGATCCAGGTGTTGGCGACCCCAATGATCGGCTTCCGCAGATCTTCGTCGGTGAAACCGATGGCTTTCAACATGGAGCGCGCAGGCGCGCGATCGCGGCCTTGGGTGATGGTATAGCTACGCAGTGGCATATGACGCAACTATTCTATCGAGTTCGTGCGATACAATGCCCGCCATGATGCGTTTTTCGATATTGCTGCTGGTTGGCGCGGCCTTGCTGTCGGCCCAACAGAAAAAGATTCTTGTGATGGGGGATGCCGAAGTGGGTAAGGAGGTGCAGAGCGCCTCGGACAAAGTGCGGGTCGTGATGGTCACGCGGGAGAACATGGCGAAAGAGATCGTCGATGCCGATGCGTTGATCGGGACTCCCCGTCCGGAGGACATTCGCGCCGGTAAAAATTTGAAGTGGGTTCAGGTGATGAGCGCGGGCGTTGAGACCGTGCTGCATCTTTCGGGCGGCAACGACCTGAAGAATTCGAACATTATTCTGACGAACAACCAGATTGTGCAGGGCCCGGAGATTGCGGACCATGCGCTGGCGATGCTGCTGGCGCTTACGCGCGGCATCTACAAGTTTGTCGGCGACCGCACGACGGAGACGTGGCAGCCGCGGCCGTACCCCGGCATCGAACTGCGAGGCCGGACGGCGCTGGTGATCGGCTGCGGCGGCATTGGTCAGCAGATTTCGCTGCGGAGCTGGGCGTTCGGCATGACGGTGATTTGCGTCGATCCGGAGGATCTGCCGTTCTCGCCGTTCATCTCGAAAGTGGTGAAGCCGGATCAATTGGACGAAGTTGTTCCACAAGCGGACGTTGTGTTCATCTCGGCTCCGCACACCGAGAAGACCCACAAAATGATGGGACCGAAGCAGTTCGAACTGATGAAGAAAGATAGCTATTTTATCGCGGTGAGCCGTGGCGGTATCTATGACATGGGCGGCCTTATCAAGGCGCTCGACAGCAAGCGCATCGCGGGAGCGGGCGTGGACGTGACGGATCCGGAACCGCTGCCGGCCGGCCATTCGCTGTGGAAGTTTCAGAACGCGATCATCACGCCGCACATCGCGGGCCGGAGCGACAAGGACCGCGCACGGATGGTGGGCACGATCAAGGAGAACGTCCAGCGGTTTGTGGACGGTCGCCCGATGATCAACGTAGTGGACAAACAGAAGGGCTATTGACGAATCTAGAGGGATGACACCTCTTCGGGTAACTGTGCTCGGCGCCGGCAATATGGGTGCTGCGCTCATCGGGGGCATGTTGAAGGCCGGGGTCGTCGCAGCGGAGAACCTTACTGCGACGACCCGCTCCGAGGCGTCAGCGGCGAAATTGGCCGAACGTTTTTCGATAGTCGCGACGGCAGGCGGCAATCGGGATGCGGCGGGGAGGGCCGACATTGTAATTTTGGCGGTGAAGCCGACGAGCATTGCGAAGGTGATTCACGAAATTCGCGACGGGCTGCGAGAGAATCAATTGCTGATATCGCTGGCGGCGTCGTTGCCGCTAGCGGTGATCGAGTCGGAAGCTCGGTTGCTGATGCCGGTGTTTCGGGCGATGCCGAACATTCCGGTGGTGCTCGAAGAGGGCGCGATTGGCATTTGTCACAACTCGATCGCGACGCGGGCGCAGCGGGATTTGGTGGAGAGCTTGTTCCGCGCGGTTGGCATCGTGGCTTGGGTGGAGGATGAACAGATGGACGCGGTGACGGCGCTATCGGGTTCCGGCCCGGCTTATGTTTACATCTTCATAGAAGCGATGATCGCGGCGGGGTTGAAGATGGGCTTATCGCGGGACGTCTCCGCCCGCTTGGCCGAACAGACGGTGCTGGGTGCGGCAAAACACGTGAGGGACTCCGGACTGCATCCGGCGATTCTGCGGGATCAAGTGATTACACCGGGCGGGGTGACGATCGCGGCGATCCACGAACTTGAACGGCATGGTCTGCGGAGCATGTTGATTTCGGCGATTGAAACTGCCACCCACCATAGCCGCCAGCGCACGAATGCGTTGCTGGAACAGATCAAGCTTTCCTCTTTATGAAACACCATATTCTTTCTATTCACGCCCATCCGGACGATGCCGAGATTCTGGCCGGCGGCACGCTGACGCTGCTCGCCGAGGCGGGGCATCAGGTGACGATTGTGACGATGACGCCTGGCGATTGCGGTTCGATGGAGTTCGGGCCGGACGAGATCTCTGTGATGCGCCAGGCCGAGGGCGCTGCGGCGGCGGCACAGATCGGCGCGGCGTACGAGTGCGCGGAGTTCCGTGATCTGGCGATTTTTAACGATGACCCGAGTCGACGCCGCGTGACGGAGGTGCTACGCCGGTTGCAGCCGACGGTGGTGCTGACGTCTTCGCCGACTGATTACCACTGCGACCACGAAGCGACTAGCATTCTTGTTCGAGACGCTTGTTTCGCAGTTTCGTGCCCGAACTACCGGACGGGAGAGGCGGCACCGTTGCCTGGGATTCCGCACCTGTACTTTATGGATTCGATTGAAGGGCGGGACCGCGATGGACGTCCGGTGAGCGCCGATTTTGCGGTGGATATTGAGACTGTTTTTGGACGGAAGCGCGAGATGTTGGCCGCCCACGCCAGTCAGCGCGAGTGGCTTCAAAAGCAGCACGGGCTGGATGACTATCTTCGTTCGATGGAGGAGTGGACGCGGGCTCGGGGGCAGGCTTTCTCGGTTCCTTACGCCGAGGGTTTTCGGCAGTATAAGCACCATCCGTACCCGACTTCGCCGCTGTTGCAGGAGTTGGTGGGGACGCGGTTATTGCGGTAGGACGACGGCAGTCAGCGAGAGTGGCTCCAAAAGGAGCATGGGATGGATTGTTAGCTGCGCTCGATGGAGGAGTAGACGCGGGCTCGGGGGCAGACCTACTCGGTTCTTTACGCTGAGGGTTTTCAGCAGTACAAGCGCCATCCGTACCCGACCTCGCCCCTATTGCAGGGAGCGGCCTAAGGGACGCTTTCCTTCCTCTGGAGGAACCGTACTTGAACACTCCCGCCCAGCCTTCGAGTGCCCTCGCACAGCCAACAAGTCGGCCCCATACTGGAATCAGGCCTATGTCGGTTACCAAGAAAGATCCGCTCGACGTAGAGACCCTCAACCTGGACGACGCATCAGAGCGCATGGAATTCTACCGGACATGGAGCACAGCTGGACGCCAAGCCACTGGTGAACGTCTGCGCCGCCTCCGAGATAAGGGAATTATCGACCAGGATGGCAAGCGGATCGCCACACACGTCCTCCCGGATATGCTCGATGCAGATTCCTCGGTCGAACAGTAAAAGGACCCTGTCGCGATGCCTGTGCCCCGGATGGTCATCGTCGCTGGCGCCTCTGGCGGCGGCAAAAGGTCACCCTTCCCCGTCAAGCTGCTCAAAAACGTTGATTCTTGGAACAACGACGACTATCGCGCTCGGCTCAATGGAGACCGTTTGGGCCGAGCCGAGCCCGTCTACACAGAGATTCCCAAGGGAATCACGCTCCAGGCCGGTGCAGCCATGGAGCGGTTCATTGAGGACCACATAGCGCAGCGCCAATCCTTCGCCTTTGAGACGACCCTTCGGCCAGTAACTTTCGATCAAGCCCGTCGCGCCACGGGGAACGGCTTTCGTGTTGAGATGCTTTTCGTAGGAGCGGGCGACGTTCAGTTGCACATCGACCGCGTTAAGAGTCGCGGCAATGACGGCGGGCACAGCGCCTCTGAATCTTCCTTACGCGAGATCTACACCCCTGCGATGGGGCACTTGGTGACTGCCTTTAAAGCCAATCAGCGCGGCACGATCAAAACCCTTGGCGTCTTTCACAACTTGCCCGCTGACAGAAGTACTGACCTCCAGCCGAAAGAACCCCTTTACCTCGTCGAATTCGTTCGTGGAAATCCCGTTGTCGTCGCCTAACGCGTCCCCGATTGGTTTCACGCTGCCGTCCGCGGAACTGAGTTCGAATTCCATAAGCTACAGGAAAGATTTCGTGACGATCACGAACGTTAGTACGGCTACTGGGCGGGCGATGAAGGCCTTTGGTGCCGGGCCCGACCCCCGTACCAGTCTTCCCTACACTGCGCGACTGATCGGGTTCTATCGAAAGAATTGCTCGCTCGCTATGTGCAACTTCCTACAACGGGACTTGGGGCTCGCCAACTTCCGGATAGCGCGTAACCTGGAGACCTGTCCGTTCCACGCTGTGGTAACGTAAGGGGTCTTATTTCGAGCAGAAGGTGAATATGGATGATCCGACCAGACGCGACATTATAGTCGCAGGTGCTTCGGCAACTGCCTTAGCCACAACATCTGCCCTGTTTGCTCAGCAGGCTGCGCAGGCCGGCCCCGAGCCGCGCTTCTACGAAAAAGGCTCCGTTCGCATCGCCTGGCAGGAAGCCGGCTCCGGCTTTCCGCTGCTGCTCATCGCCGGGGGCGGATTGAACTCCAGAATTGCTGCCCTTGCCGACATGCCCTTCAACCCGATCGCCGAGTTCAAGAGCGAATACCGCTGCATCTTCGCCGACCTGCGCAACGCCAATGGCGGTGATTCTACCGGCCCGCTCGAGATCGACCGCCCCTGGGATTCCTTTGCCGATGACCATCTCGGCCTGATGGATCACCTGGGTATCGACAAGTTCATGGTGCTGGGATTCTGCATTGGTGGTCCTTTTAGCTGGAACCTG
Organism: Acidobacteriota bacterium; assembly: GCA_025354525.1. Classification (GTDB taxonomy): domain Bacteria; phylum Acidobacteriota; class Terriglobia; order Bryobacterales; family Bryobacteraceae. The sequence continues at coordinate 512 of JANXMS010000108.1, read as the reverse complement.
ATGAAGCGTGCGCCCGATCGAGTTGTCGCCGCCGTGCTGGCGCAGCCTGTTGGCTTTCGGTCGGAGATGCCCAATTATTTTTACGACGGCGCTATGGGGGCCTCCGGATGGGCCCCGAACCGTGTCAAGCGCCGGCCCGACATTACAATGGAGACGGCTCAAAAATTCCTCACGAAGATGTTCCTCACGAACCCCGACTTCGTCTTCACCGTGTCCCGTGACTTCGTGCGCAATTGCCAGACCCCGGTACTAATCCTTCCAGACGATTCGCCAGGTCATCCGTACGCCGTGGCCATGGAATCCGCGATGCTCGCACCGAAGGCCGAAGTGAGCATCTACCCGTGGAAGCTTCCCGATGCGCGGATTCCCCTGGCGGTCCGGCACATACATTCGTTCCTGAAAGCACATCGGTCTGCGTAGGAAGCTGAGATGCTCGCGGACCAACCGAGAATTCCAGTTTGAACTATTGTTGAGTCGCCGAGGCCGCGTCTAATCTAGGATTGTCGGCAATC
>JANXMS010000098.1 GCA_025354525.1 Acidobacteriota bacterium | reverse complement strand
CGGCGGTGACGGTGCCTGTGCCGATGACGTTGACTCTTGGTCTTGTCGGAGCCGGGCTTGGGGGTGTCAGCGCCGGCGGTGACGGTGCCTGTGCTGATGACGTTGACTCTTGGTCTAGTTGGAGCCGGGCTTGGGGGTGTCGGCGCCGGCGGTGACGGTGCCTGGGCGGGCGCTGGAGGAGCGGGGGATTTTATTGGGGTATACCGTGCTGGTGGACGCCGGTCGCGTGGGGTTGGAGATGACGGCGTTTGTGTTTGTCACGCTGGGGCATCCGCGGCACCGGGCGGGTTTTCCGAAGCGGGTGACCGGGTGGCCGGAGGTGCTGGAGTGCCACCATGTGGCGGGGGATGATGTTTTGTTTTGAAGGTGATGACGGGGACGCCGCGGGACCTGGATACGCTTTTGAGTGAGACGCTGAAGAGCTTGCCGGGGATGGTGCGGACGCGGACGACTGTGGCGTTGGGGACGGTGAAGTCGACCCCGGTGCTGCCTATATTTGCTTAACTGGAGGCATATGTTTTTTGCAAAGGAATTGGCTGGGGAGCCTCCGCTGGGTCTGGTGACGGCCGAGCGGCTGGTGACGGTATCGCGGCGGTTGGCCGAAAAAGAGTTCTGGAAGTATCTCCTGGAGGATGAAATTGTGGCCGTGGCCGGTGAAAGCCAGATGCTGTACCTGCAGGTGATGGGTCAGTTCGGGGAGTTCCAGTCTGTAACAGCCTACCGGGGCCAGAGAGGCCTACGCTATTTGGATGACATGATGAGCGAGAGATTGGCCTGGCCCGGGGAGGCGCTCGAGCGACATGATTTGATCCGGGTGCGCTTTGCGGCGCGGAAGGATTTGCGGACCGCGGACCGGGCGCTTTTGGAGGCGTTGGGGGTGCCGAAGGTGCGCGGGGTGAAGGTCCCGGAGTTTTCTTCCTGCCGACCTGGTTTTTACGACTGGCATGTCAATGATGCGGAAGGCAAGGATCTCGCCCACGCGCTTGAACTTTTGGAGCGGATCCTCGTGATGGTGGAGGCGAGCGGTGAGATAACGCGTTGGCCGAAATCGGGTTTTTGTCCCTTAGTGACGGAGGATGCGGATGGCTCGCTGAAGGTTGAGCAAGTGTCGCTCAACCCGGACGAGGAACCGGAGGAGCATTGGGAGGCACCCGCTGCTTGGCCAGCCAAGCCACTAGGAAAGGGCGGGCTTTGGGAAATGGGGCAGTTTTGCGCCGCAGCCGCGGTGGGAGCGAAGGCGGAGCGGAAGAGCATATTTTGCGCGACTGCGGTGATGGAGACCGAGCGAGGAATTGCCCTTGCGATGGAGGCCGCCTCGGCGGATGGACCGCGCTTGCCGGCGCTGTGGGAGGGCTTCGTGAAGGCGGTGGGGAACGTCGGCAATCTGCCGGAATCGTTGGCGGTGAACAGCAACGCTCATGCGGCGATGTTGCGGCCGGTGGCCGAACGGCTGGGCTTCGATTTGGTCGTGAAGCCCAGGCTGGAGGCGCTTGAGGAATCTCGCTATGGTTTGCTGCTCTCGATGGGGGAGACGCCCTTTCGAACCGCTGAATGAGTTAGAAGAGGAGTTTTAGGCCCATTTGAACGCGGCGGGGTTCGTCGGCGGTGTTGATGGTGCCGACGTTTTGGGGATTGGAGATGTTGGCGGCGGGGATGCCGAAGTTGGCCGTGTTGGTCGCGTTAAAGGCTTCGGCGCGGAACTGGAGGCGGAAGCGATCAGTGATGCCGAAGGTTTTCGCGAGAGAGAAATCGATGTTGCGGAGCCAGGGGCCGCTGAGGATATTGCGGCCGGAGTTGCCGTAGGTGAAGTTGGGCTGGATGGTGAAGTCAGAGCTGTTGAACCAACGGTCGATGGTGGGGCTGGAGGCTACACCGGAACCGATGCGATTGGGGCGGTCGGCACCGCCGGCGTTGGTGATGCCGCCGGAGGTGCCGACGGTAAAGGGCAGGCCGCTGCGGAGGCTGAGGATGCCGCCTACCTGCCATCCGCCGAGGAGCCGGTTTCCTTTAAAAATGGGCAGTTCATAGTTCGAGCTGAAGACGTAGTTGTGGCGGACGTCGGTGAGGGAGCGGCCGCGGTTGAGGTTGCGATCCCAGGGCTTGAGGCCCGCCCCGCCACTGTTGTTGTTAAGGTTTTCGTCGACGTTGTCGATGGTCTTGGACCAGGTGTAGGCGGACAAGAACGTGAGGCCTTTCGAGAAGCGCTTTTCGAGCTTTACGGTCATAGCGTTGTAGCTGAGGCGACCGACGGGGAGCTGGCGATTGATGCTGGTGTAAAAGGGCAGGAGGCGGCGGGCGGGGATGGGCGTGGGGCCGGGGGCGAGGTCGTACGGGAGGTTGAAATCGACGCCGCTGAGCATTTGGCGGGTGCCGTTGCCGTTGTAACCGATGGTCAGCACGGTCGAGAAGGGGAGTTCGCGTTGGATGTCGGCGAACCACTGTTGGGAGTACTGGGTGGGGAGGAAGTCCTGCGAGGCTTCGACGCCAACGAGGGCAGGGCCGGGGACGGTGGTGGCGGGGAGTTGGACAGCGGGGAAGCCGTCCTTGAGAACCAAGCGGGCGTTGATGCGGTCGAGGGTGCCGAAGCCGATTTCGACGAAGTCGGGGGCTTGGTTTTGGCCTCGGGACCATTGGGTTTGGATGGCATCGGCTTGGGCGTAGATGACGCCGAAGCCGGAGCGGAAGACGGTTTTGGGGTTGGCGCGATACGCAAGGCCGACGCGGGGGGCTACATTGTTTTTGTCGTTGCGGCAGCCGCAGTTGCCAATGCCGAGGCGGGTTTGTTGGAGGCGGGCGTTGGGGCCGGTGGTCGTGAGGTCGAGGGCGAAGTTGGTGACGTTATCGTTGACGAACGTAGGGGCGTAGAAGATGTCGTAACGGACACCGAGATTGAGGGTGAGTTTGGGGGTGATTTTCCAGTCGTCCTGGAGGTAGGCGGCGAGGGTGTTGGACCAGAGGTCTTCGCCGTTCTCATTGCCGATGGTGCCGCCGGCGGCGAGGCCGAGCATCATTTCGGCGAGTCCATCGCCGGTGGCTCCGCGGTTGGCGGGGTTGGCGGTGAACTCGCGGTTAAAGGCGAACTGGCCGCGGGCGAAGCGGGAGGCGAGGCGGGAGATGTTTTGACGGCGGTACTCGCCACCGAAGCGGACGTTGTGTTTTCCGATGATTTTATAGACGGTGTCGGTGAACTGGAAGAGGTCGAGGTTGTTGACGTTGGGCCAGAAGCTGCGGGTGCCGAGTTCGGCATAGCCGGCGGGGGAGAAGCGGCTTAGGCCGCGATCATTGGAACTGGCTTGGCCTACTTTGGGAATGCCTTTGATGCCGTATTCGGCGAAGAGGGATTTATCGTAGGGGACGTCGAAGCGGCTGAGGGTGCGGGTCCAGCCGAAGCGGAACTCGTTGGTGGCGGAGGTGCCGACGGTCTGCGAGTGGGTGGCGGCGATGGAGTGGCTCGTAAGTTTAGTGATGGTGGCCATGCCGCCATCGGCGGGGAGGGGAAGGGGGCCGGGTTCGAAGCGGTCGCGGTCGCGGCGGGAGTAGCGGGCGGAGAAGCGGCTGCGGTCGTTGAGGTTGTGGTCGCCTTTAAAGTCGTAGGTATCGACGTCGTTGGATTCGGTGGGGGAGTAGAAGTAGTTGTTGGCGAGCTTGGAGTTGTCGGTGGGGACGGGGTAGAGATTGATGAGTTTGGCGGCGAGGGGGTCCCAACGGTTGGGGGGGACGATGTTGCCGGGGAAGGGTTGGCGGGTGAAGCTGGCGGGGGTGCCGACGGTGGTGGCGGGGTCGAAGACGGGGCGGATGCGGTTGAAGTCTCCGGCGCGAGCTTCGAGGATGGGGACGGTGGGGTTGAAGCTGCGGCCGAGGCGGGTACGGGTGCCTTCGAAGCTGCCGAAGTAGAAAGTTTTGTCCTTTATGATGGGGCCGCCGACGGTGCCGCCGAACTGGTTCTGCTTGTAGGTGGGCTTCTTGGCACCGCTTCGGTTGGCGAAGAAGTTGGTGCCGTCCATGGCGGAGTTGCGGAGGAATTCAAAAGCTGTGCCGTGGATTTGATTGGTGCCGCTTTTGATATTGACGAAGACTTGGCCGCCCATGCGGTTGCCATATTCGGCGGAGAGGTTGTTGGTTACGACGCGGAATTCGCCGACGGCGTCGACGCTGGGTTTGACGGCTTGGGCTTCAAAGCCGAGGGGGCCACCGGAGGCGACCGAGGAGTTGTCGACGCCGTCGATGTTGATCTGGAGTTGGTAGCCGTGTTGGCCGCCGGCGGAGAAGCCGCCTTCGTCTTCGGTGCGGCCGCCGCGGGCGGAGACGGTGCCGGCGGTGAGGGCGGCGAGGTCGAGGAAGTTGCGGCCGTTGAGGGGGAGTTCGACGATTCGTTTATTGTCGATGACCTGGCCGACGGTGGTGGTTTCGGAGTCGACTTGAGCGGCGGCGGCGGAGACTTCGATGCTTTCGGTGACGGTGCCGGTTTTGAGTTGGAAATCGATGCGGGCGGTTTGGGTGACGTCGAGCTTAATTTCGGGGACTTCGGATTTGGCGAAGCCGGCCTTGGAAGCGGTGAGCTTGTAGCGGCCAACGGGGAGGGTGGGGGCGGTGTAGAAGCCTTCGGCGCTTGTAGCGACTTCGCGACGGAAGCCGGTATCGAGGTTGACGATGGAGATTTGGGCGGCGGCGATGACGGCGTCGGTCGGATCCTTGACCACGCCTTGGATGGCGCCGCTTTGCGCGAACGTAGTGCTGCTGAGCGAGAGGAGAAGAATAGCCAATCTGAGACGCATGGATACACCATTATAGAGCCGCGGAAAGACTAAAACATGCGTATTTTCGGCAGATAAATCAAATCGAGACCGAACTGTAGTCAATTCGAAACAGTGTTACTGCTAGCTTTTGGGAGTATGAAATTTCTTCTAGTTGCGGCACTGTTTGCCAATGTCCTGTTCGCCCAGGTTGACTCGGCGAGAATAACTGGAATTGTTCTGGATTCCACAGGTGCATTGATCCCCGGGGCAGGGATCCGGCTGAAGAATCAGAAGACGGGGGCGGAGCGGGAGGCCAAGGCGAACGACTCGGCTGCGTTCTTCATCACGGGCCTGAGCCCTTCGACGTATTCGATGTCGGTAGCGAGCCCGGGCTTGGCGAACGCGGAGTTTCGCGAGATTCATCTGGTGTTGGGGCAGGAACGGAATATTACCGTAACGATGATGCCGGCAACGATGACGACGGAGGTGACGGTTTCGGGTGGGGAATTGACGGTGATTGATACGAGTTCGGCTTCGGTGGGGGCGAATGTGAACGCGCGGGAGGTGGCTTCGATGCCCCTGAACGGACGACAGATTTCGCAGCTTTATTTGCTGGCTCCGGGGGCGCAGACGGCGGGGGGAGGCACGTACGATAATATTCGGTTTAGTGGCCGGGCCAACCAGCAGAACGCGGTGCGGTTTGACGGGGTGGAGGGGTCGTCGATTATCGATGCATCGCCTGGGAATTTGAACGGGCAGACGTCGTCGAGCTTCCGGCTGCAGGCGAGCCTGGAGACGGTGCAGGAGTTTCGGATCGAATCGAGCAATTATCCGGCGGAGTTCGGTACGGGGACGGGTGGTCAGATCAGTATTGTTACCAAGTCTGGCGGGAACGACTTACATGGAAGTATGTTTGAGTACGTGCGCAATGACGTGCTGGACGCGCGGAATTTTTTTGATGGGTTGAAGAAGTCGCCCTTGCGGCTGAACCAGTTTGGCGGTTCGTTGGGCGGGGCGATTCTGAAGGACAAGTTGTTCTATTTTGGCCACTTCGAAGGTCTGCGGCAACGGGCGGGTTTTCCGTTGATGGGGCAGACGCCGAGCGCCGCCGTGCGGAATTTGCCTGTTTGTGTGGTGGGTTCAACCGTGCGTTGCGTGGACGGGGCGATCAAGCCGCTGCTGGGCGCATACCCGATTGGCAACCAGACGACGACCAATCCGGATTTTGATCTCGCCTTATTGGATGGGCGATCTGTCGTGAACGAGAATTCGGCGAGCGTCCGAGTGGATTACCGGGCGAACGATAAGAACTCGTTTTACGCACGATTGTTTCGGGATGATGGCAAATCCTCATCGCCCTTTGACGTTTCCGGGAGCGCTTTCAGCACTACGGCGCTTTACCAGAACGGTGTGTTGAGCTGGCAGCGGATCATTTCGCCGACGATCATCAACGAAGCCAAGTTTGGCTACAACGGGCCGAAGACGCGCACGAACGGGGTGGCTCCGACAGTGCCTGGCGTGGATTTGACGGGCGTAACGTTGAACATTTCCGGGGCGAATGTGCTGGTGGGAATCGGCGGGCAAGGGGCGAGCGCCGGGGTTTCGATTCCGTCAGGGCAAGTGCGGGCGAGCAGTGCCACCAACGGCCGTGGCCAACCGTATACGAATTACTCGCTGAGTTACGTGGATAATTTGAGCTGGATCAAGGGCAATCATAACTTGAAGTTTGGTGGGGAATTCCGGCAGGTGCGGATCTACACCGATCGCCTTGGTGGGGTGACTTATGCGTTTAGCAACCTTCCTTCCTTTTTGGCGAATACACCGACGATTACCGTGAACGGCGACTTGAGCGCGCCGAGCCCGTTTAATAATGGCGCTACGGGCAACCGGCTGGCTAAGACGGAGATGTTTGATGCCTACGTGCAGGACGAGTACAAGATTCGCCCGACGATTACGTTGAGCTACGGGCTGCGGTATGAGTACTACACGCCGATGCGGGAGGCGCGAAATCTGGTGGTGTTGTATAACATCGTGACGGGGACGTTGGATGCGCCGGGCAGTCGGCCCTTCTACCAGACTTCGAAGGCGGCATTTGGTCCTCGGCTGGGCATCAGTTGGTCGCCAGCAGCATTGAGCGGGAAGACGACTTTCCGTATCGGTGGGGGATACTACTACGGCCCCGGACAGGGTGAGGATTTGATTCAGCCGATTGAAAGCGACCGGGTTTCGACTTCCGCGGTGGGACGCTATCCGATTGACGCGCTGGCGGTGGTGAAGAATTTCAATATCAACACGGCGACAGGAATCGGGGTGCGGGCCTATTCGCCGGGATACCGAGTTCCAGAGAAGATTTTGAGCTACACGTTTTCGATGCAGCAGACGCTGCCGTTTGGGGCGGTGCTGCAACTGGCGTACGTGGGCAGCCAGGGGCGGAACTTGTTTTTGCGCAGCACGGCGAACAAAGTGACGGGCGTGACGATGAACGCGACGACCGGGGTAGGCACGGTGGTGCGGGAGTTCGGTTCGCGGTTTGGCGAGATTGACTACAAGACGACCGGGGGGACAGATCATTACAACTCATTGCAGACGACGCTGAATCGGCGGTTTGCGAAGGGGCTGACCTTGGGGGCGCAGTGGACGTACGGGCACAGTATTGGGAATACGGGCGGGTCGAACGAAGCCAATACCGCAACGAACCCATACAATTTTCGAGCGGATCGGGGCAACAACGCCTTTGACGTTCGGCATAGCGCGAACGTGTCGGCGATGTATGAACTGCCGTTCGGCAGAGGCCGGGGGATGGGGCAGAGCTGGAACCGGGCGACTGATACGATTCTGGGGGGGTGGCAGGTCGGCGGCATCTTCAATGGCCGGACGGGGTTGCCGTTGGACATCCGGATCACCCGGCCGGACATCGTTTATCGCGACACGCGGAACAACACGATTGTGAATGCGCCGATTCTCGTGAACGGAGCGCCGGTGACACAGCCGGTGGTGAACGTTCCGGGGGGCGGCAATTCGCGGGACGTGCGGTTTCCCGATGTGGTGGCCGGGGTAAACGCGTTTGTGCAGAATGCTTCGGATAAGCGGTATTTTCTGAATCCGGCGGCATTCGCGATTCCGGCTCCGGGGACGTTCGGCAATCTGGGGCGCGGGGCCTTGCATGGTCCCGGGATGAACCAGTTCGACCTTACGTTGCACAAGCAGATTTCGGTGACGGAGCGGTTTAAGGTGGAGTTCCGTTTTGAGGCTTATAACCTGTTGAACAAGGGTAATTTTGCCAATCCGGTGGTTCGGTTGAATAACGTGCTGGGCACGTCGGGCAATACGCTGCAACCGGGTCAGCCTTATACGGCGGCGACCGGCGGCACGTTTGGGCAGGTTCTACAGACGGTGGAAAGCGCGGTGGGCTTGGGCGCTCAGCGGCAGGTTCAGTTGTCGCTGCGGTTGAGCTTCTAACGGCCCTAGAAAGTAAATACGAGGTATTCTGGGAAGCAGCTTTTTGGAATATATGCGTGCTTGGATTCAGCAAATTCACATTTACCTTAGCTTGTTGAGCTTCACGAGTTTGGTGGTTTTCGGCTTGGTTGGACTGCACGCGACGTTTGAGCCGAAGTTTGAAGATCGGCCGAAGGCGGAGGCGCGGCGTTGGGAGACAGCATTTCCGACGCCGAAGGATTTGGACGATGTGGAGTTGGCCGAGCGGATTCGGAAGGATTTTGTGAGCGCGCTGGCGAATCCGGTGGCGAAGCAGTTTTTGAAGCGGACGGCGGAGGGGCGGCTGCAGGTGGATTTCTATGAAGTAAACGGGTTGACGCGGGTGGTGGTGTTTGATGACAAGTTGACGTTTGAACAGACGCGGGTGCCGGTGCTGGAATATTTGAACCGGATTCATGCGACGACGACGCGGGCACCGGTGAGGGATTTGCGGGTGCGGGCCTGGATTTGGTACAACGAGCTGGCGGTTTGGAGTTTGCTGGGGATGACGCTGACGGGGATGCTGTTGTGGCTGACGATGCGGCTTTCGCATCGGGGGGCGTTGGTGGCGGCGGTGTTGGGGACGGGGGCTTTTGCGCTGATTTATTGGAGATTGTAGTGAAGCGGAGACTGTATGGGGTGATGCGGGATGTGCATTTGACGGTGGGCATTTTCTCGATGCTTTTCGTGCTGATGTATGCGTGGAGTTCGCTGCAGATTGCGCATCCGACTTGGATGAATACGAAGCCTGTGACGACGGAATGGTCGGCGCGGATTGGAGCGGGATTGGCACCGCGGGATGCGGCGATGGCGCTGCGGACGGGTCGGGGGTTGGAAGGGGATTTGGTGCAGATCCGGCAGAAGGACGGGCGGACGCAGTTTCGGATGGTGAAGCCGGGGCAGATGAACGAGATTGACTACGACGGGGCGACGGGGGCCGTGAAGGGGAAGTTGAACCGGTGGGGCTTTTTCGGGATGATGAACCGGATGCATACGGCGTCTGGGCTGTGGCACGAGGTTTGGTGGACCAATGTGTACGGGGTGGTGGTGGGGGTGGTGTCGGCGGGATTGCTCGGGCTGGGGGTGACGGGGCTGTATTTGTGGTTCGTGCGGAAGAAGGAAAGGAAATTGGGGATTGCGTTGCTGGTGTTGGGGTTGGCGTGGGGGTTGGGCACAATTGTGGCGATGCGTATAGCCTAGGGCTATGCGATTGCTTTTGCTGCTGAGTGCGGGAATGGCTTGGGCACAGCCGTTTCCCGGAACTTTACCGTTGACGCGGACCGGAGATTTGAGCCGGGAGATGCTGCGGGAGATGGACGCGTATTTGACGCGGGCGGGCGTGGCGGCGCGGGACGTGGTGTTGACGCCGGGCGAGGTGGGGGAGCGGATTGGGGTGCGGGATGCGCGGGTTCGTTTTGCGGAGCCGGAGTTGAAGCCGCTGCGGAAGACGGCGACGCATGAGGTTTTCAGCGCTCGTTGGCCGGTGGTGGAGGGGGTGGAGGCGGAGGGCTGGGTGTATAAGCCGGTGAGGGCGGCGACGAGTTGTTGGATTGCGTTGCATGCGGTGGGCGCGCCGGGGGCGAGGGAGTTGGTGATGGTGCCGTCGCGGATTGGGGTGGTGCCGGTGGGGAAGGGGAGGCATCCGCAGCGGGAGCATTTGTATCGGATGGCGTATCCGGCGGGGCGGCATGTGTTGGGGTTTGAGGTGCAGAAGGTGTTGGCGGCGGTGGATTATTGCGTGGGTCGGGGGTTGGCGGTGCGGGTGACGGGGCATGGGGAGGGGGGGCTGGTAGCGCTATATAGCACTTTTGTGGACGAACGGATTGGGTCGGCGGTGGCGGGGGGATTGCGGGGGTTGGCGGAGAACGGGTGGCAGGAGCCGCTCGAGCACAACCTATGGAAGATTGCGGCGCGGCCGGTTTCGGCGCGGGTGAAGTTGGAGCCGGAGGCGGTGGCTCCGGAGGCGGGGCCGGTGGCAACGGAGCGGGAGTTTGGGCAGTGGGTGGAATTTTGTCAGAAGTTGATGCGGCAGGCGGAGAGGCGGCGGGGGGAGTTTTGGGCGAAAGCGGATCTATCGTCGCCGGCGGCTTGGGCGAGGACGCGGGGGCCGTATTTGGAGCACTACGAACAAGAGATTATTGGGAAGATTGCGACGGTGCCGGGGGTTCCCCGGGTGGAGACGCGGCGGATCTACGACACGGTGGACTATACGGGATATGAGGTTTATGTCCCGCTGGACGGGGCGGTGTTTGGGTATGGGGTTTTGTTGGTACCGAAGAGTTTGAAGCCGGGAGAGCGGCGGCCGTTAGTGGTGGCGCAGCATGGGCTGGAGGGTCGGCCGCAGGATTTGATTGCGCCTTTGGACGCCCAAGCCGCGCAGACGTACGGGCGGTTTGCGGCGCGGTTGGCCGAGCGGGGATTTGTCGTGTATGCGCCGCAGAATCCTTACATTCATGGGGTCAATTTTCGGGTGTTGCAGCGGAAGGCGAATCCGCTGGGGCTGACGCTGTATTCGTTTATCGTGGCGCAGCATAAGAAGACGTTGGATTGGCTGGAGACGCTGCCGATGGTGGATAAGGAGCGGATTGGGTTTTATGGACTGAGCTATGGGGGACGGACGGCGATGATGGTTCCGCCGGTGGAGCCTCGCTATAAGGTGGTGATTTGTTCGGGGAACTTCAACGAATGGACGTGGAAGATTGCATCGAACGAGGTTCCGTTCAGTTATTTGTGGACGCAGGAGACGGAGATGTTCGACTTCAATTTAGGGAACACGTTTGGGCATTACGAGTTGGTGGCGATGATGGGAGGGCGGGCGTTTATGGTGGAGCGGGGTCACTCGGACGGGGTGGGGATTGATGAGTGGGTGAGTTATGAATACGCCAAAGTGCGGCGGCTTTATGCGAATTGGAACTGGGGGGAGCGGACACGGATTGAGTATTTTCAGGGTCCGCACCAGATATGGGGAGTGGGGACGTTTGCGTTTTTGCACGAACAGTTGCGGTGGCCTTAGGGTTGGGCGAGAGCGAAGAGTGCGTTGCGGGCGGCGACGGAGGGGTGGCGGAGGCGGAGGACGGCGGGGTCGACCTTTTTTACTTGGGGAGGAGTTTGACGAAGGCGTCGATGTTGTCGGAGCACTCGCGGCGGGCGACGAGGGAATCGCGTTGGAGGTCTTCGGATTTGCAGGTGGCGTGGAGGAGGCTGGCGGCGTTGGAGGCAGTGGCTTCTTCGTTGTTTTCGGCGAACCAGATGGCGATGGCGGCTTGGTGGAGCATGCGTTCCTGCAGGTTTGGGATGTCGTCGGGGACGGAGAGGACTTCGCGGAAGAGGCGGGAGATTTGGGGTTTGGAGGTGGTTTCGGCGTCGGCTAGGTCCATCTTTTGCGTGATGGCGGTGGGGGCGAGTTTGGTTGATTTGGAGGGAGGGAGTTCGGGGAGGGGAGGGCCGAGGAGGGCAAGTGCTTCGGCGGCGAGGCCGGCGGATTGGAGGAGTTTTCGTTGGGCGGGAGTGGGGTCGGCGGTCGGGTAGGCTCGCATGAGGAGGAAGAGGGGTTCGGCACGGTCGGCGGGTTGAGCTTTAATGAGTTCGAGGGCGGCGGGGACGAGGGCACCGGAGCGGAGGCCGAGGAGGATGATGGAGCGTTGATCGGGGAGGACTTGGGCGAGGCGGTCCCAGCAGGGGGCGGCGGCTTCGGCGAAGGGCTTCGGCGCGATCTTGCGAGGCCCATGCGGCGGCTAGGCGAGCGGTGAGAATGTAGCGGGATTCGGGATGGCGGATGGTGGGGAGGAGGCGGCCGAGTTCGGTGAGGATTTCGCGGCGGGGATCGGGGTAGGTTTTTGGGGGAGGATTTCGGCGGCTTGGAGGAGGGGCGGTTCGGCGCGCGCTGCTTCTTCGACCTGTAGGAGTAGGCGAAGGATGAGTGAGGCCGAGGGGGCGAAAAGCATGGCTTTGCTTTTGATGAGGATAGCGGCTTAGCGGAGGACGTTGGCCGGGTTGCGTTCGGCGAAGCCGGAGAGGGAGCGTAGGCGACGGACGACTTCGATGGCGTTACGTTGCACTTTTGGGCTGGGATCCTGGACCATGGAGACTGCGAGATCCATGCCTTCGATCCAGCCGACGGTGCCGATGACCCAGGCGGCGGAGGCGCGAACGCTGGCCGATTCGTCGTGGCAGAGGCGTCGGAGGACGTCGATGGCGCGGGGGTCGCCGAGGTGGAAGAGCCCGACGATGGCGTTGCCGGCGACGCGGCCGTTGGGACTGTCGCAGGCGGCCCAGAAGAGTTCTTTTAACTCTGGGGTTGATTTGGTGCCCCAGAGAGCTTCGACGACGTTGGCGGTGAAGCGGGGGTCGGAATGGCCGAGGAACTGCATGGCCCATTGAGCGTCGCCGGTGGCGCAAGCGAAGAGCTTGAGAGCCTTTGAGCGGATGCGGGAGTTATCGGATTTGAGGTAGGGGTCGAGTACTTCGGCGATGCGATCAATGGGGGTGACTGCTCCGATGAGCTCGAGCAAGCGGTCTACGGTGCCGGAGGATGATTCGAGTTTGAGTCGGGAGATCAGTGTATCGACGACGTCGCACTGCGTGCGGGCTTGGAGCAGCGTTTTTGCGACAGCGGCTCCCAGGGTCATCTCTGCCGGGTCACACACCTTGTTCAGCCAATTCGCATTAAGAAAATCCATTTCCACACCTCACTTCTAGATAATATCGGCCAACGCGAGGATTTCTTGAGGGGTAAACTAGTTAACAGGCGAACTTTGCCGTTCGACCTGCCTTACCTATGATTAACGTTCTGTTAGCGAAGATTTTCGGCACGAAGTCCGAACGGGAGCTCAAACAGCTTAAGCCGGTCATTGAAGCCATAAACGAACTCGCCCCATCCTTTGAGAAACTTTCCGACGCGGAGCTTTCGGGCAAAACCGTCGATTTCAGGCGTAGACTTGAGCTTGGAACGCGGCTGGACGATGTTTTGGTGGAAGCGTTTGCGACGGTACGCGAGGCCGGTCGGCGGGTGTTGAACATGCGCCATTACGACGTCCAACTGATTGGCGGGATGATTCTGCATCAGGGGAAGATCGCCGAAATGCGGACGGGCGAGGGGAAGACGCTGGTGGCGACGCTGGCTTGCTACCTGAACGCTTTGGAGGGCAAGGGCGTTCATGTGGTGACGGTGAACGACTATTTGGCGCGGCGCGACTCGGAATGGATGGGTCGGCTGTACAAATTTCTTGGTTTGACGGTGGGTTGCATCGTTCATGATTTGGACGATGGGGAGCGGAAGGCGGCCTACGCTTGCGACATCACCTACGGCACGAACAACGAATTTGGGTTTGACTACCTGCGGGACAACATGAAGTTCCGGATTGCGGATTGCGTGCAGCGGCCGCATTATTACGCGATTGTGGACGAGGTTGACTCGATTCTGATCGACGAGGCGCGGACTCCGTTGATCATTTCGGGTCCGTCGGAGGAGTCGACCGATAAGTATTACAAGATCAATCAGATCATCCCGAAGTTGATTCGGGGAGAAGTGATTGAGGGCCGGGAGCCGGGCGAGAAGTATTTTACGGGCGACTACACGGTGGACGAGAAGCATCGTGGTGTGGCGTTGACGGAAGAGGGCGTGTTGAAGGTGGAGCGGTTACTCAATTGCGGGAACCTATATGACCCGTCGAACATTGAGACCAATCACCATGTGCAGCAGGGGCTGAAGGCGCATGTACTGTTCCATCGGGATAAGGACTATTTGGTTCGCCCGGGCGAAGAGAACGAGATGGAAGTGGTGATCGTGGATGAGTTCACGGGGCGCATTATGCCGGGTCGGCGGTGGTCGGATGGGCTGCATCAGGCGATTGAGGCCAAAGAGGGCGTAAAGATTCAGCGGGAGACGCAGACGCTGGCGTCGATCACGTTCCAGAATTATTTTCGGATGTACAAGAAGCTTTCGGGCATGACGGGTACGGCGGATACGGAAGCGGCTGAATTTGCCAAGACCTATAAGCTTGATGTTTCGCCGGCGCCGCCGAATCGGCCGATGCGGCGGATTGAGTTTAACGACATTGTTTATCGGACCGAGGAAGAGAAGTTCCGGAACGCGGCCAAAGAGATCAAAGAGTGCAACGCGAAGGGCCAGCCGGTGCTGGTGGGCACGATTTCGGTGACCAAGTCCGAGAGGCTGTCGTCGATATTGACGCGGCTCGGGGTGAAGCATGAGGTTCTGAACGCGAAGAATCACGAACGGGAAGCGTTTATCATCGCCCAGGCGGGCCGGTATGCCGCGGTGACGGTTTCGACTAACATGGCGGGTCGCGGGACGGACATTTTGTTAGGTGGTAACCCGGACTTTCTGGCGCAGGAAGAGTGCCTGAAAAAGGGCTATTTGGAGTCGGTGCCGGAGGGTATGGGGGGGTTAGTGGCGGATCGGGAGTATTATTACTTCCAGCGGGGCGACCGGAATTATCGGGTGCCCGAGCCGCAGTGGGCGGAGGTTTTTGCCAAGCACAAAGCGATCTGCGATCAAGAGCACGATAAGGTGGTCGAGGCAGGGGGGCTGATCGTGGTGGGGACGGAGCGGCACGAGTCTCGCCGAATTGATAACCAGTTGCGGGGACGCGCGGGTCGGCAGGGGGACCCGGGGGCGTCGAAGTTTTTCCTTTCGCTGCAGGACGATCTACTGCGGATATTCGGCGGTGAGCGGATGCAGAATTTAATGCTGCGGTTGGGCATGGAAGAAGACGTGCCGATCGAGTCGAAGTTGATTACGCGGCGGATTGCGGCGGCGCAAAAGGCCGTTGAGGCGCAGAATTTTATGAGTCGGAAACACGTACTGGAGTACGACGACATCATGAACAAGCAGCGCGGAGCGGTTTACGGGATGCGTCGGGGGCTGCTGGAGGGCGTGGAGCAGCGGGAGCGGGTTTTCGCGATGGCGAGGGGGTTGGTGGAGACGCTGGTGATTGATCGGCTTCCGGCGAAGGCGCGGGTGGACGAGTGGGATCTTACGGGGCTTGAATCGGATATTCTGACCCGTTTTGGCGTTACGATCGATAGTTCCGGGTTTAGAGAGATGAGTCCCGAGGAAATTGAAGATAGTATCTTCGAATTACTCAAGACTCGCTACGAGGAGAAAGAAGCGCTGATCGGGCCGGACTATATTCGCGACGCGGAACGGATTATCATGCTGAACGTGATCGACAACCAGTGGAAAGACCACTTACTGTCGATGGACCATTTGAAAGAGGGCATTGGGATGCGGGCGTACGGACAGAAGGATCCGTTGCTCGAATATAAGAAAGAGTCGTTCACGCTGTTTCAGGACATGATGGACCGGATTGAGGACGAGACGCTGCGGTATCTGTATTTCATGCAGGTAGCCGAGGATGATCGTCCGCAGATGCCTTTCGTCCGCGACCCGGAGGATGAAGACGAGTCCTACCTTCCGGCGAGCGAGCCGGAGCCGACTCCAAAGCCGAGGCCGGAAGATCAGAAGGCTGCGCGGGCGAAGATCGCGGAGTTTACCCAGAAGATCGAGAAGAGGAAAGAAAAAGAGCTGGCAGACCTTCAATTTATGGGAGGTTCGGTTTCTTCCGCACCACAGACTCCGATTGTGGCGTCTAAAAAAGTGGGCCGTAACGATCCGTGTTTGTGCGGAAGCGGCAAAAAGTACAAAAAATGTCACGGAATCAACGAATAGCAGCGCTTTTGTTCGCGGTTTGGCCTCTTTCGGCGGCTTTGCTGCCGGAAGGGTTGGAACTGCACGCTCGGAAGACGACGACCGCGCTGACGGCAGCGGACCCATCGCTTTGGAAGGAGTACGGCTTCCAGGAGGGTGAAAGCGCGGTGTACGAAGGGAAGGGAAGAGCCGACGTCAAGGGCGTTTTTGGCCCGGTGAAGAGCTTTTCCGTTTCGGCGTGGCGTCTGCGGGATTCAACGGCGGCTATGGCTTTGTGGCAGATTTTACGTCCTGCCGATGCAAAGCCGGTGGCGGATGAGGCGACGAAGATTGCGGCGCGTTCGGGTGAGCGGTTGCTGTTGGCGTATGGGAACTATGTCCTTCAGTTTGATGGGTATACGCCGGAAGCAGAAACGGTTCATCAGCTCGTGCTGCATCTGCCAAGGTTTGAAAACGCGGCCCTGCCGGCGTTGGCGGGATTTCTTCCGGTGGATGCGCGGGTAGCGAACTCGGAGCGGTTTATCGTGGGTCCGGTGGGGCTGGAACGGTTTGCTGGGGGGGTTCCGCCCTCGGTGGTGGCGTTCCAATTCGATACGGAGGGTGTGGTGGGGCGGTTTGCGGACCGGGATGGGGCGGTGGAACTGGTGGTGTTTGCGTACCCGAACCACCAGATTGCGCAAAAGCAGATCGCGGCGTACCAGGGGTTAGCCGGGTTGACGGCGTCGCGGAGTGGCCCGCTGGTGGGAGTGGTTTTGAAGGCCCCGAATGCGGATGCGGCGCAGCGAGTGCTGGCGCAGGTCCGTTATGAGGCGACGATTACAATCAACTCGAAGCCGGCACCTCCCAAGGAAAATATGGGAGATATGATTTTGGCGATTGTGCAATTGGCGGGGGTGCTGATTGGCGGAGCGCTGGTGGCGGGTTTGCTGTTTGCTGGGATCCGGTTGGCAACGGGTCGCGGCTTCGGAGGTATCCAGGGGCGTAAGGAAGAGGTTCTTTCGCTTTCGATCGATCAAGACGTGACGAAACGGCCGTAACTGCGTCTAGTTGCTAGAGTTTGGCGGGGACGGCAGGCGTTTTGGGCAGGTTTTGCACAGGTTTTCAACAGCTTTGCCGATCGCTGAATGCTTCTGTAAAGTATTGAAAAAAAAGCAGTTATTGTCGGCGAAAATCGTCTGTTTTTTTGCTTGACTCTTTCGTCCCCAAGCCGTAATATCCAATCACATACAGGAATTCGCGGCATTGCGATGCCATTGAGCCTGATTCTCCCCAAAACATCCCGACGGCGATCCTGTCGGTAATGTCCATCAGGCCCCGCGTGATTTCGGGGCCATTGGTTTTTTTGGCGATGGCGGAGTGGACTACCATATCGTTATGCGGAGACGCGTTTTTTTGACGATTGCTGGGGGCGGATTGGTCGCTTGTTCGAAGCAGGATCCGGAGGTGGGTCGGAAGATTCACGTGCCGCGGGTGGTGTCGACGATGCCGGAGCTGCCCGCTGGGGGTGATGACAAGGGGTTTGCGGAGATTACGTGGGCGATGTTGCGGGGGCTGGATACCCGGACTGGAGTGGCGAATCCGTTGCTGGAGTTGGTGGCGGGGACGGACGTTAAATTGGCGGGCTACATGGTTCCGTTCGATGACGGTTTTGAAGAGGTAATCGAGTTTTTGTTGGTTCCGACGGCGGGGGCGTGTGTGCACACTCCGGCTCCTCCGGGGAACCAGATTGTCTACGCGACGATGACGACGGGGCAGGCGGCGAAGGTGGAGTTGATATACAGCGTTTGGGTGAGCGGTCGATTGGAGATTGCGTCGACCGAGAGCCCGTATGGACAGGCTGGGTTTAAGTTGGCTGCCGTGAAGATCGAACGGCGGGGTTAGGCTTTGAGCCAGCGGTCGAACCAGGCGAAGGCGTCTTTTTGCATGGCGGCGTCGAACTTGTGGGGACCGTCGTAGAAGTTGGCTTTGTAGCGGTCGGCGGCGCCGGCTTTTTTGTAGACCTCGGTGAGGATGCGGTCGGCGCGCTCCATTTCGGGCAGGGTGAAGAGAGCGTCCTGACGGTTGTTGAGGACTAAGACGGGGTTGGGGGCGGAGAGGCCGAGTATCTCGGGATAGTCGAGATCTTTGGGGAGGCCGGGGACGTAACACATCCAGGTATGAGTATGGGACTTATTGAGTAAGTAGTCGCGCCAGGTGGTCATCATGCCGACGGCGCAGGAGCAGCGGATGCGTTCGTCGGCACCGGCGAGCATGACGGTGCGGAGGCCGCCGCCGGAGAGGCCGGCGCAGCCGATGCGGGTTGCGTCGACGTCGGGCCGGGAGGAGAGGTAATCGAGGGCGCGTTGATCATCGTAGACAAAGGCGCCGGGCCAGGTGAGGCCGGCGGAGAAGAGGCTTTTGGCGACTAAGTGTTCGTGGTTGGCGGCCCATTGGTTGTATTTGACGATTTCGTCTTCGGCTTCGGGGTTGGCTTCGACCATGTTATTGCGGATGTTAGCGGGGACATCGGCCCAGCGGACTCTTCGGCTGCCGAAGGTGAAGGTGTCGTGGACGACGACGACGTAGCCTCGGCGGGCGAGTTCGTTGGCCCAGGCGAGGCCGCCATAGTAATGATCCTGGTGGCGAATCATCAAGGGGTGGGGGTCGCGGGACATGCGGGTGATTTTGCGGAGTCCGAAGTATTTGTTACCTCCGTGGTCGTGGAGGCCGACGATGCCGGGGAGTTTGCCGGTGGCTTTGGCGGGTTTGAGAACGAGGGCTTCGGTGGGGGGGCCGAAGGGCAACTGCCATTTGAGGTGTTCGATTTCGAGGCCGTCGAATTCGAGGTGGTGTTCGACGATGGGTCGGGGGGAGGCGGGCGGGGCAGGGGAGACGATCGCTTCGTGGAAGCGGGCGCGGGCGACGGCTCGCCAGGCATCCACATTCTGAAACATAGGCTGTCGGAAAGAGAGCCGGGGCGGGTCTGGGATTGTTGCCGCGGCCCATTCGCCATACGCGCCAAGCATATTCGGAGTCATGGTGTGGATCATATCGTAACTTGACGTGAGAGAATGACGGATAGAAATCCATGCGCTTGTTTTGGTCCATTCTCTTCGCTGGTGCCCTTTGGGCGCAGACTCCGAATCCGGTGCGGTGGACGGTGACCGCCGTCGCTGCCAAGGCAGAGGCGGGTGCGCCGATCCGCCTGAAACTGGCGGCGGCCATAGAGCCGGGGTGGCACCTTTACTCGATTACGTCGCCTGTGACGGCGACGGCGACGAAGATCACGGCACCGTTTGCGGTGAGCCGGACGTTGCAGCAGAAGGTGGAGTCGAAGTTCGATGCCGTGGCGGGGGCGACGACGGAGAGCTACGAGACGGCGGCGGTGTTCTATGTGGACGGGGTGCTGCAGGAGGCCGTGAAGGACTTGGAGGTGGTGATTCGTTCGAGCGCTTGCAATGACCGGATTTGCCTGCCGCCGAAGAAGCGGACGTTTCCGATTTTGATGACGGTGGGGGCGGTGGATACGGCCGTGCCGGAGGGCTTTGCGGAGGCCAAGGCGGCGGCAGCGGTGGCGCTGGTGGCTGTGCCTGCGCCGGCGAAGAAGGAGGATTTGTCGACTTTTTTGCTGGTGGCGTTTGGCCTAGGGTTGGCGGCGGTTTTTACGCCGTGCGTGTTTCCGATGATCCCGTTTACGCTTTCCTACTTCATCGGCCAGGGAGATAAGAAGGGATCGTTGTCGCAAGCGATCGTGTTTTGCTTGGGCATTGTCGTGCTTTTTACAGGGATGGGCGTGATTCTGTCGGCGGTGCTGGGGCCGTTTGCGGTGGTGCAGTTGAGCGCGAATCCTTGGGTGAACTTAACGATTTCGGCGGTGTTTTTTGCTTTTGCACTGTCCATGCTTGGCGCGTTTGAGATTATGCTTCCTTCTAGCTTGTTGACGAAGCTGAACCAGGCGTCGGAGGGGGGCGGCTACGTGGGAGCGCTGTTGATGGGGCTGACGTTTTCACTGACGTCCTTTGCCTGTGTGGGTCCGTTTGTGGGGACTCTGCTGGCGGCTTCGGTGCAGGGTGATAAGCTGCAACCGGTGCTGGGGATGACGGCGTTTTCGTCTGGCTTGGCGACGCCATTTTTCATTCTCGCGCTGTTTCCTTCGTACTTGAAAAAGCTACCGCGGAGTGGTGTGTGGATGATGCGGGTGAAGGTGGTGATGGCGTTTCTGATTTTGGCGGCGATGCTGAAATACCTTTCCAACGTCGATTCGGTTTTGCAATTGAACCTGTTGACGCGGGAGCGCTTTTTGGCCGGGTGGATGATTTTGTTTGCGGCCGCGGCGGCGTATCTACTGGGATGGCTTCGTTTGGAAGGAATCAAGGCGGAGCAGGACGTAACGATTCCACGGTTGCTGCTGGGCTTGTTTCTGCTCGCGTTTTCGCTGAGTTTATGGCCGGGGATGTCGGGCGCTTCGCTGGGCGATCTGGATGCTTACGTTCCGTTGGCGACTAAATCGGTGGGCGGGGGGGCGGGTGGGTACTCGGCGCTGCCGTGGAAGAAGAACGACTTGGCGGGGGCGCTGGCGCAGGCGAAGGCGGAGGGGAAGCAGGTGTTCGTGAATTTCACCGGCTACGCTTGTACGAATTGCCATTGGATGAAAGCCAATATGTTCCCGCGCGCGGAAATCGCTGCGGCGCTGGGAAAGTACATTCTGGTGGAGCTTTATACGGACGGGACGGATGCGGCTTCCGAGCAGAATCAGAAGGTGCAGGAGTCACGTTTCGCTACCGCCGCTATCCCCTTCTATGTCATCCTCGATGCTGACGGGAAGACCGTCCGAGGCTTTCCTGGGCTGACCAAGGATGCTCAAGAGTTTCTCAAATTTCTCGTTCTATGAAACTGATTTTCGCTCTTCTTCTTGTTACCGCGGCTTACGCGCAGGCCCCTATTCGTGGATTTTCGGAAGCCGGGTTGGCTAAACAGCGGGCTCTTGAAGCCCAACTGCTGGCGCTTCCCGACCCGGCGCGGATTGAGGCCCATATGAAAGCGATGGCGTCCGAGCCGCATCATGCGGGATCGCCGGCGTCGCGGAAGGTGGCGGAGTATGCGTTGAAACAGTTCCGGGCGGCGGGTCTGGAAGCGAAGATCGAGACGTTCGAGGCGCTGCTGCCGTATCCGAAAGAGCGGGCGCTGTCGCTGGGGAAGTTTAAGGCCCGGTTGTCGGAGCCTAACTTTGCGGAGGATCCGGATTCGACCGATAAGAATCAACTGCCGACTTACAATGCTTACTCGGCGGATGGGGATGTTACGGCACCGCTGGTATATGTTAATTACGGCGTACCGGAAGACTATGAGTACCTGAAGAAACAAGGAATCGACGTTCGGGGCAAGATCGTGATTGCGCGATACGGGCAGGCTTGGCGGGGTGTGAAGCCGAAAGTGGCGGCGGAAAACGGGGCGGTTGCTTGCTTGATTTACTCGGACCCGAAGGAGGACGGTTACTTTCGGGGGGATATCTATCCGGCGGGGGCTTACCGCTGTGAATACGGGGTGCAGCGGGGCAGCGTGATGGACATGTCGTTGTATGTTGGCGATCCGTTGTCACCGGGTTTCGCATCGGAGCCAGGGGGGCAGAAGCGACTTTCGCGGAAAGAGGCGAAGACACTGATGTCGATTCCGGTGATGCCGATTTCGTATGGCGATGCCAAGCCGTTGCTGGAGTCGCTGGGTGGGCCGACGGCGCCGGAGGGTTGGCGGGGCGCTCTGCCGATCACTTACAAGCTTGGTCCTGGAACGGTTTCGGCGCACTTGAAGCTGAGTCACGACTGGGGCACTCGGCCGGTGCACAACGTGATCGCGACGATTCGGGGGAGCGTTTATCCGGACGAATGGGTGCTGTACGGCAACCACCATGATGCGTGGGTGAACGGCGCGAATGACCCGATTTCCGGGGCTTCGGCGGTGCTGGAGACGGCGCGGGCGTTTGGGGAGATGTATAAGAAGGGCTGGCGACCGCAACGGACGATCGTATTTGCGCTGTGGGACGCGGAGGAGTTTGGGTTAGTTGGGTCGACGGAGTGGGTGGAGAAGCATCTGCCGGAGTTGCAAGAGAAAGCGGTGGCTTACTTCAATAGCGACTCCAATGGGAAGGGCGTTTTGGGGTTGGGCGCGACGCCTTCGCTGAATGTATTTTTGGAGCAAGTGGCTCGCGATGTGAAGGATCCTGCGACGAACGAGAGCGTGCTTTCCTTGATGCTAAAGGTGCAGAAGCCGTTCCAGCCGGGTCCGCTGGGGTCGGGGTCCGACTATGTTGGTTTTGTGCACCATGGGGGCATTGCGGGGGCGAATTTTGGGTTCTCGAGCGCGGCCTCGGGCGGGGGTGGGGTGTATCATTCTGTTTTCGATTCTTTCGCTTGGTATAAGCGGTTTTCGGACGGGGGTTTTGTGTACGGCAAGGCGCTGTCGCAGGTGGCGGCGTTGTCAGTGGCGCGGATGAGCGAGGCATCGATTGTGCCGTTTGAGTTTACGCGTGCGGCGGCGACGATTGCGCAATATTGGACTGAGGTGGAGAAGTTGGCGGCGGATCGGAAGGTGGCGTTGCCGGATCTGCGTCCGAACTTGGCGCGGCTGGCGGCGGCGGCGCAGCAGTTTGAAGTTGACTACGCAGGGGCTACGGGCGGGGCGCGGGAGGTCTACCTGACGGAGCGGGCGCTGCTGCTGCCGGAAGGGTTGCCGGGGCGGCCTTGGTATAAGGGTTCGGTGTCTGCGCCGGGACAATATACCGGCTATGGCGCCAAGACGATCGCCGGGGTGCGGGAGAGTTTGGAGCTGCATCAGACGGCGCAGGCGGTGAATCAGGCGAAGGTATTTGGGGCTGTTGTTGATCGGTATTCGGCGGCGATTCTGACGGCTGGTCAGCGGCTTCCGCGCTAACCAAGAAGGGCTGCGATGGCGTCCGGATCGTTAGGGACGACAGTGGGCGCATTGCCGAAGGTTGATCGCAGGAGGTTGCCGTGGGGGTCCTTTAGGGCTCCGGTGTGGTACTGATAGATGTAATCCGGGTCCTTCAGGACGTTACCGGTGAGGACGGCTACGACGTCGGCGTCGGCTCGCATGGTTCCGGCGGCGACTAACTTCTTAATTCCGGCGATGGTGGCGGCGCTGGCGGGTTCGCAGCCGATGCCGCAGGCCCCGATGACTGCTTTGGCGTCGGCGATTTCTTGTTCAGTGGCGCGTTCGACGACGCCGAGGGAAGTTACTATTTCGAGTAAGGCTTTTGGATAACTTATAGGGTCACCGATTTTGATGGCGGTGGCGAGGGTGTCGGGCTTCTTGACGGTGGGGAATATCGATTTGTCTTCCTGGCGGAGGTAGTCATAAAACGGCGCGCTGCCGGAGGCCTGGACGACGGCGAGGCGAGGCAGTTTGTCGATGAGGCCGAGGTGGAGGAGTTCGCGAAGGGCCTTGCCGAAGGCGCTTACGTTGCCGAGGTTTCCGCCGGGGAGGACGATCCAATCGGGTACTTTCCAATCGCGTTGATCGAGCATTTCGATGACGATCGACTTTTGGCCTTCGATGCGGAACGGGTTGACCGAGTTCAACAGATAGATGCCGAGGCGCTCGGCGAGGACGCGGACGAGGGCCAGAATCTGGTCGAAGTTGGCTTCGACCTGGAGGGTTCGGGCGCCGTAGTCGAGAGCTTGGGAGAGCTTACCGAAGGCGATGTTTCCGTTTGGGATGAAGATGATGGGTTCGAGGCCGGCGGTGGCGGCGTAGGCGGCCATGGAGGCGGAGGTGTTGCCGGTGGAGACGCAGGCCACGCGGGTAAGGCCGAGCCGTTTGGCTTGGGTGGCGCCGCAGGTCATGCCGTTATCTTTAAAGCTGCCGGTAGGGTTGTAGCCCTGGTGCTTGAAGGACACGGCGTCGAGGCCGGCGTAGGCGGCGGCTTTGGCGCCGGAAAGGAGGGGGGTGTTGCCCTCGCGCAGGGTGACGACGTGTTCGAAGCCATCGAAGAGATCGAGCATTTCGCGGTAGCGCCAAACGCCGGAGGCATCAAGGGGGGCGTTGGAGAGTCGGCGCTGGCGCCACAGCTGCTTCCAGCCTTGGGCGGCGGTGCGATCGTAGTCGATCTGGGCTTCGAGTAAGCCTCCGCATTTCGGGCAGGCATAGAGCACTTCGGTTGACGCATACGGTGCGCGGCACTCTGGATTGAAACAGATCAGGCGAGAGGACATGGAGTTTCAATTATAGCGACTTAGCCAATGTTCAACCAATGTTCATGGATTGTTAGCACAGCGTTTGCTACCTTCGGATCATGCGATTTCTATTCCTGTTCGGTTTAGTGCTTCCCGCGTGCTGGGCTCAGTTTGATTCGGCCGTGATCCTTGGGACGATCCGCGACCAGCGTGGTGGGGTTCTTTCCGGAGCCACGGTAACCGCGAAAAATAGACAAACCGGCCTGACGGCCGTGGCCAAAACCGACGAGAAAGGCGACTACCTTTTCCCGACCGTTAAGATCGGCAGCTATCAAATCAGCGCTGAGGCGGCTGGTTTTTCGAAGACCCAAGTTGATGAGATTCGATTGACGGTTGAGGCTCGCCAGCGGGTTGATTTGACGCTTACGGTTGGAGCGGTAGCGGAGACGGTGACCGTTGAAGCGACGAATCCGTTGCTGGAAGCGGACTCCAGTTCGAAGGGCCAGATCATTGGCCAACAGCAGATTGTGGGCCTGCCGCTGCAAGGCCGCTCCTATGCGAATCTGGCGCTGCTGGTGCCGGGCGTTCGGCAATCGCAGTCCGGCAATTCGGGCGACATTTCGTTCCGCCGCGAGGGATCCTACAACGTGAATGGACTGCGGAGCGTGTTCAATAATTTTCTGCTTGATGGGGTCGACAACAACTTCTACGGCACCACGAACCAGGGTTTTTCGAATCAGGCGATTCAGCCTTCGCCGGACTCGGTGGCGGAGTTCCGGATGTCGATCAACGCGTACACGGCTGAGTATGGGCGCACTGGCGGGGCCGTTATGAACGTTAGCACGCGCTCGGGAACGAACCAGTTTCATGGTAGCGCTTGGGAGTTTCTGCAGAATACGAAGATGAACGCGACCGGGTTTTTTAAGCCTGTTGACAACCGGAAACCACAGTCGAATCGGAACCAATTCGGTTTCACGTTTGGCGGCCCGATTGTCAAAGACCGGACATTTTTCTTTGCCGATTACGAAGGTGGCCGTTGGATTCAAGCTCCGTTTGCATTGGCTTCGCTGCCGAGTCTGGCGCAGCGCCAAGGGATTTTGCCGAATGAAGTTCGGATCCCGCTCAACTATCGGGATGCGGATGGTCGCCAGATCACGGCAGGGACGGTTATTCCGGCTGGGCAGCCAGTACCGCTGACCACGTTCGCTCGTCGCGTGCTGGCCGAGCTGCCGGTGCCGAACCGCGTTGGCGGCGGGGCTCTGGGTGTGGCCAATAATTTTGGTGGTTTCGCTCGTAATCAACTGTTCGACGACAAAGGTGCGATTAAGCTGGATGTAATTGATTAGCGGCGAGCGGCCTCTCTGGCTTCGCTCGACGGATTCCGCCGGGGCGTCCACAACAAAAAGGTGTAGAAATGTTTCACAAAGTCTGGTAGTCTTCCGATAGCAGTCGCGAGCGTTTCATGGCGAACAGT
>JANXMS010000084.1 GCA_025354525.1 Acidobacteriota bacterium | reverse complement strand
CTCATCCCGAACGATTCGTCCATAACGCCCCCAAAGCCCTCGAACTGCCAACCCAAGTCTGGATCAACAAACCGAAAACCTCGGACGAACAAACTCGCTAAACTAACCTAACTTGTGTCTCAAGGTTGTTGACACGCTCCGGAGGGTCCGGTTCCGAGGGCAGTTCATCGGCCATGGGTGGAACAGGGGTCGGCGCTGGCGGGGGGATGATCGCATGGCGGCTGAGCCCGACGTAGGTGAGGAGAAGGGCGAAGGGGAGCGAAAGAACGGTAGCGCGTTGCGTCGAGAACGGGCTTAGACCGCGACAGAGCAGGTGGATCGGGAACACACTGAGGAGGGTTGAGAGGAGAAGCTTTTCAACGACCGCCAGAACGACGGCGAACTGAAACACAAGTGCGGCGGCGGCGGAGAGGAGGCGATGGACGACGGGCGGTGCGGCGGTGGTCACGGCAGTTAAGTGGGCTATCCAGAGCAGGAACGGGATGGCCCAGCCGATGCCCAAGACGCCGCAGGGCGCAAACCAAACGGCGGTGAGGGCGATGGGCCAGCGAACGGCGTTCGTTCGCCGAAGGAGCAGTACGGGGGTAAAGGCCGCGATGAACACTGGAAGTGGGATGTACCAGGCGAGCGCGAGGATTAAGCGCGCGGTAGTGAAAGGGGTGCGGGGTGGCACCGGTGATAAAGAAAAGGCAACTATCGCGGCGAGTACGAGACCAGCGAATTGGGCGCTCATTTCCGGTGAACCATCTGGGGTGGTAAAGGTGGAGGCGGAGGGGCTTTCACCGATCGCTGCGCTGGTACCGGAGCGGGAATGCTCGACAGCCAGAGATACGTCTGGCGGGCCGATCCAATGAGCAGGATGCAGGCGAGGAAAAGAAGTAGGGCGCTGAAGGAGCGTTCACGGCCGGAAAGGGTGCGGGTGGACGGGGCAGCGAGCGCGTGAATGCGTCGCTCCAGGAGTTGGGAGCCGCCTACGCCGAGAGCGTGGAGCGAGCGGTCCGGCTGAATCGTATGGCGGGTAATCGCCAACAGACAGCGAGCGTATTCGAGGGGATCGATCTTGGCCTCGGCGTCGCAGGCGAGTTCGCGAGAGGAATGCAGTTGGCGGCGAAGCCAGGAAGCGCTGGGATGGAAGGTGAGGGGGATTAGGAGCACTTCGCTTAGCAGGTGGGTGGACAAATCGTGACGCTCGACGTGGGCCTGCTCGTGAGCAAGGGCGGCATCGAGCAGAGAAGCGTGTTCGGGCGACGTGAGGAATCCAGGGACGAGGACGACGGGACGAATGACGCCGATGAGAAGCGGACCGGCTGAGTCGAGATCCGGAGGAGACTGGCGAACTTCGAGGTTCCACTTGGTGAAGAGTGGGACGGTGGAGCGGCGAAGCTGGAAAGTGGCAAAAGCGGCGTGCGAGAGGCGGGCGGCCATCCAACAGGAAGGCAGCAGGGCGACGACGAGGACGACCCGCAAGAGGGCGTCCGGCAGGCTGGCGTTAACCGAGTCCGGCGCGGCAATCGAGACCGGACTGAAGAGCCCGAGGCCGACCGAAAGCGGGAGAATAGCCGCCAAGCCGACGGTAAGCAACCAAACACCATACTCGAGACGAGGCGACGGCCGCCGTAGGCAACGCAGAACGAACAGCGCGAGGCTGGTGAGCAGCGGCAACTGCCAGGCCGCGTTCGCCACATAGGCGAGCAGAAGTGATTCGATGGCTGTCATGAAGCCGCCTTCTTTGCTTTCTTTTCCGCATTCCCGACGAGAAGTTCCAACTCGCGAAGTTGGCTCGGAGTGACTTGCCGTGTCTCCAGCATGCTGAGGACGAGCAGTTCCGGGGAGCCGCCAAAGAGTCCACGAACGAGATCCTGAATGGCGGAGGCGGCGGCACGGGCGTGGGAGACGGCCGGGGCATAGTGGTAAGCCCGGTTGCGCAAGGTGCGTTTGGCCTTGCCTTTCCGGTGGAGGGTGTTAAGGACAGACTGGACCGTGGTGTAAGCAAGGGAACGACCGGGGGGCAACTGGTCGACTACCATCTGTACGGTGGCCGGGCCGGTCTCCCATAGAATCGTCATCAATTCGAGCTCGGCGGGAGTGAGGTTGGGGTGGGGTTTGCGGCTCATGTCCTAGTTATCTAGGATCATAAGGCAAGCGGGGATTTGTGTCAACTAGTTTTCTAGGAGTGGAGCTTCGAGCTACAGCGGCACGGCGGTCGAAGTAAGGATTTCCGCGATGAGCCGTTCGGCGGCAGCCGAGGAGCGTTGGGAGGAGGAGGCGCGAGAGTGCAGCGCGACGCGATGGGCGAGGACCGGGACGGCGAGGCGCTTGATGTCGTCGGGGGTTACGAATGCGCGACCTTCGAGGAGGGCGAGTGCTTGGGCGGCGCGGTAGAGCGCTTGCGCGCCACGGGGGCTGACGCCGAGCGAGAGCGAGTCGTGTGCGCGAGTCTTTTCGACAACGGCGAGAAGGTAGTCGACGAGAGAGTCGTCGACGATGACGTGCTCGACGGTCTGCTGTAGCTCAAGGATTTCGGCTTGGTTCAAGAGCGCGGGAGGTGCGGTGGTCAGATCGGAGCTACGGCGGCGGAGGATTTCGCGTTCGCTGGCGGGGTCCGGGTAGCCGATGCGGATCCGCATCAGGAAGCGGTCCAGTTGCGATTCGGGAAGTGGATAGGTGCCGTGGTGCTCGATCGGGTTCTGGGTCGCGATCACCATGAACGGGCGGGTGAGCGGATAGCTGCGGCCGTCGATGGAGATCTGCTGCTCGTTCATGGCTTCGAGCAAGGCTGATTGGGTCTTGGGGGTAGCTCGGTTGATTTCGTCGGCGAGGAGGAAGTTCGTAAAGATGGCACCGGGCTTGAACTCGAACTCCTGCGTTTGGGCGTTGAATACGGTAACGCCCAGGACGTCACCGGGAAGCATGTCGGCGGTGAACTGAATACGCCGGAAGCGGCTATCGACGGCGCGGGCAAGCGCATTGGCGAGGGTCGTTTTGCCGACGCCGGGGACGTCTTCAATCAGCAAATGGCCGCGAGAGAGGAGCCCGACAAGACTGAAGCGGACGACTTCGGCCTTGCCGCGCAGGACATTGCCGAGGTGGGCTTCGAGTTGGTGGAGGCGGCTGCGCAAGGCGACCGAGAGATCGCTGGCGGTTGGCGCCATCATAGGAGAACTCCCTTTCAAACAAGATACCCTGAATTGGTGGATAAAGAATATTTACGGCGTGCGATTGCGCTGGCCGAGCAGAACGTGAGTTCTGGCGGAGGGCCATTCGGTGCCGTGATTGTGCGGGACGGCAAGATCGTCGGCGAGGGTGTGAACCGGGTGACGGCGAACCAGGATCCGACGGCACATGCCGAGGTGGTGGCGATTCGAGAGGCGTGTCGAGCGTTGGGCACGTATGAACTCCATGGCTGTGAGATCCACGCTAGCTGTGAGCCTTGTCCGATGTGCTGGGGGGCGATTCTGTGGTCGCGCATAGATCGCATTTATTTCGCTGCTACCCAGTCAGACGCGGCAGCGGCGGGTTTCGATGATGTGAATTTTTATGAGGAGCTCGCCAAGCCGGCCGAGGAGCGGCGAACTCCAATGGTGAGGGCCTTGCCGGACGAGGGCGCGCGGCCGTTTGTGGCTTGGCGGAAGTATTCGGATAAAGTACGGTACTAGTGAGCGAGTTAATCCTAGACGGCATTTACAAAGACTTTTCGACGCATCGCGTTGTGGATGGCATCTCGTTGACGATTCCGCAGGGGTGTTTTTACTCGCTGCTAGGGCCTTCCGGATGCGGCAAGACGACCACGTTGCGGATGATTGCGGGCTTCGAGGAGCCGGACCGGGGACTGATCAAACTGAACGGTCGGACGTTGAACGGGATGCGGCCTTACGAGCGGCCGGTGACGACCGTGTTTCAAAGTTATGCGTTGTTCCCGCATTTGTCGGCAGCGGAAAACGTGGCGTTTGGGTTGCGACGGCGCGGAGATCCCGATACGGCGCGCAAGGTTCGGGAAGCGTTGGACCTGGTGCAGTTGACCGCCAAGGCCGACCGCATGCCGGCGAAGATGTCAGGCGGGGAGCGGCAGCGGACGGCGCTGGCCCGGGCGTTGGTTTTGGAGCCGGAGTTGCTGTTGCTTGATGAGCCTTTGTCGGCGCTCGACCCGGCGTTGCGGAAGCTGATGCGGGTGGAACTGAAAGAGCTACAGGCGCGAGTCGGGATTACGTTTCTGTTCATCACGCATGATCAGGAAGAGGCGCTTTCGTTGTCGGATCGGATCGCCGTGATGCACAAGGGACGAATTGAACAAATGGGCTCGCCGCAGGAGATTTATCTCACTCCGGCGACGCGGTTCGTGGCGAGCTTTCTAGGGGCCGTGAATTGGGTGGGGAGCGTGGGTGTGCGTCCGGAACTGACCCGGATTTCGAAGGAACGGCCGGAAGGCGGAATGCGCGTAAAAGAGGGCACGGTAAGTTCGGCGATGTTCCTCGGCGACTGTTTTCGCGTGGAGGCGCAAACGGGGGAAGGGGAGAGTTTGGTGGCGCAGATTGCGCATGGGTTGGGGCAGTTTGAACGGGGCGAGCGGGTGCATCTGTGGTGGGATCCAAGCGATGAGATGGCGCTGCCGGAATGAGGCGGCTCCGAGCCCTATTTCTTCTGCCGGCGTGGGCGTTCACGCTGCTGCTGTTTCTGGCACCGATGGGGATCATCGTTGTGTACTCGCTGCGGACGAAGGGCGTCTATGGCGGGGTCGGAGGCCCGTGGACGATCGAAAATTACGTTCGGTTGTTTGATCCGTTATACGGGGTGATTTTACTGCGATCGTTCGTGATGGCGGGGGCGGCGACGGTGGGTTGCCTGGTGCTGGCCTTTCCATTGGCGCTATATATTTCGCGTAGCGGAACCCGCAAGACACTGCTTTTGAATCTGGTGATGCTCCCGTTTTGGACGAGCTTTTTGGTGCGGACTTACGCTTGGATGTTTCTGCTGCGGGACACTGGATTGATCAATTCGGTGCTGCTCGGGATGGGGGTGATCAGCGAACCGCTGCCGTTGCTGTACAACGATGGGGCGGTGGTGGTGGGGTTGATCTACGGCTACCTTCCGTTCGCGGTGTTACCGCTATATAGCAATTTGGAACGGCTGGATAGAGCATTGCTCGAGGCGGCGGCGGACCTGGGCGCGAAGCCTTGGGAGGCGATGCTGCACGTGGTGCTGCCGTTAACGGCACCGGGGATGCGAGCGGCCGGTGTGCTCGTGTTCATCCCCTCGCTGGGTGCGTATTTGACGCCGGATCTACTCGGCGGGGGCAAGAGCATGATGATCGGGAACTTGGTGCAGAACCAGTTCACGTCGGCGCGGGATTGGCCGTTCGGGTCCGCGCTTTCGCTTGCGTTGATGGCGGTCGTGATGTTGCTGCTCTGGGCGCTACTGCGGCGAGACGGGGAGGAGGTGTTCTGAAGCGACTGCTGCCCTTGTATGTGATCGGGATCTACGCGTTTCTCCACGTGCCGCTGCTGATCCTTTGCGGGTTCAGCTTCAATTCTTCGAAGTTTACGGTGTGGGAGGGGTTCTCGGTGGTTTGGTACGAGGCGATGTGGAACGACGGGGCGTTGGCGGAAGCGGCGTGGAATTCGCTCGTAATTGCGGTGGCGTCAACGGCGGTGGCGACCGCGGTGGGGACGTTGGGCGCCTACGGGCTGTGGAAGAAGAACGCGAAGCTGCTGTCGGGGTCCATGTACTTGTCTCTCGTCACGCCGGAGATCATCACGGGTATCGCGATGCTGGCGACGTTTCAGTGGGCGTTCCGGTATTTGCATCTGCAACTGGGGATGACGACGGTGATTTTGGCGCACGTCACTTTTTCGATGGCGTATGTCTTGCTGGTCGTGATGGCTCGGTTGCGGACGGCGGATCCGGCGTTGGAAGAAGCGGCGCTCGACCTTGGGGCGACTGAGTGGCAAGCGTTTCGCCTGGTTACTTTACCGATGCTCAAGCCTGGCATCGCGGCGGCCGCGCTGCTGGCGTTTACAGTCTCTTTTGACGACTACGTGATAACGGCGCTGGTGGCGGGGGTGGATTCCGAGACGTTGCCGATGGTGCTCTACGCGATGGCGCGACGCGGGGCGAATCCGGTGGTCAGCGCGATTTCGACGGTGATCTTCGTCGGGCTGGGTCTGCTGATCGTGGTATCCGAAAGGTTGCAGAAGGCATGAGGAGGCGGGCGTTCGCTGCGTCGATGGTGGGGCTCGGTTGCGGTCGATCAAAGCAACCGAAATTGAACGTCTTCAATTGGTCGGGCTACGTGGCTCCAGAGACGGTGCCGAACTTCGAAAAAGAGTTTGGAGTGAAGGTGCGGTACTCGATTTACGAATCGAATGAGGAGATGTTGGCGCGGGTATTTAGTGGGAACTCCGGTTGGGATGTCGTGTTTCCCGGGCATTACATTGTCCCTCCTATGCGAGAGCAGGGCTTGCTGGCGGCGCTGGATCGTGGGAAGTTGCCAAACTTGAAGCACCTGGACCCGGCGTTTGTGCGACCCGAGTTGACCGACTTCGCCGTGCCCTACATGTGGAACGCGACGGGGATTTTATTCAATAAGAAGCTACAGCCGCCGCCGGAAAGTTGGGCCGACTTGTGGAGCCCACGGCTCCGCGGCAAGATCACGATGTTGGATGATCCGGCGGAAGTGTTTGCGGCGGCGCTGCGAAAGCTGGGGTTTAGTTTGAACTCCCGCAATCCTGAGGAATTGCGGGCGGCGCAACGGGAGGCGTTGCGCCAGAAGCCGCTCTTGCGGGCGTATTTGAACTCCGAGGTCCGGGACCAGGCCGTGGCGGGCGACGTGATGGCGGCACAACTCTGGTCGACGACGGCGCAGCAGGCGATTGACGCAGCCCGGCATTTAGGATTCGTGTATCCGCGGGAGGGTTTTCCGCTAAACCTCGACTGCGCGGTGATTTTGCGGGAGAGTCCGCGTCAGGATTTGGCGCACGTCTGGATCAACTACTTATTGCGGCCGGAGGTGAGCGCGCGAATAGCGGATTCGACGCGTACGGCGACGGCCAACTTGGCAGCGGTTCCGTTATTAGGGGCGGAGACGCGAAACAACCCTACCCTATACCCGTCGGCGGAAGTGATGGCGCGGGCAGAGTGGTTTGAGACGATGACTCCAGAGGTTCAACGGCTCCGGGATCGGCTATGGACGGAAATTAAGTCCGCCTGAACGGGAGAGGGTAGAATTGGAAGACCTAATGCTTCCCTTGCTCTCGCCAATCGTATCGTCGCTGCCGCGCCTGACCTGGGTGGCGGGGCTCGATATTTTGTTGGTCGCGGTGATCATCTACCAGTTCATTCAAATTGTACGGGGCCGACGGGCGGCGCATATGCTCGGTGGGTTCCTCGTGTTGGTGGCGGTGTATCTGACGGCGCTGGTGCTGAAGATGGAGCTGTTACGAACGCTTCTTGCGACCTTGGCACCCTATACCGCGTTTGCCCTGATCGTGATGTTTCAGAGCGAAATTAGAAGATTGTTGGCGAGGTTAGGCCGGCAGCGGTTGATCGGGTTTGGATCGCGCCTACAACGGCGCGAGACCATCGACGAGATCTTGATGGCGTTGCAGCAGCTAGCCCAGGAGAAGATTGGCGGCTTAATTATCGTCGAACGAGAAATTGGTTTGAGAACGTTCATCGAAAGCGGCGTGCCGCTGGACGCGGCCATTTCGCGGGACCTACTGCTGGCTCTATTTCACCCGGGATCGGCGATGCACGATGGGGCTGTGATTGTGCAGGGTGATCGGATCGCGGCGGCTGCCTGCTTCCTGCCCTTGACCATGAACCCTGAGCTTTTACGCGATTTGGGAACCCGCCACCGGGCTGCAATCGGCGTGACCGAAGAGGCTGATTGCCTGTCGTTGATAGTGAGCGAAGAGACCGGACGGATTTCGATTGCGCAGTACGGTGAGATTGAGTACAACGTAAAGCCGGAGCGCGTGGAAGCGGCGTTGACCACGCGGGGTCGCCACGAGCTGAAGCGGACGTCGGCGATGGAGAAGGAGACGCGGGCGTGAGGCAGCTTTTTACGGAAAACCTGGGGATGAAGGCGCTGAGCTTGGCCCTGGCTGGTTCCTTGTGGGTGGCCGTGGTGGGGGAGCAGGAACTGAGTTCCTCGATCTCGGTGCCGGTGGAATACAAAAACTTTCCGAAGTCCCTCGAAGTGAGTACGACGATGGTGAGCCGCGTGAACCTTTTGGTGCAGGCACCGCCGCAAAAGTTAGAGGCGGGGAACTTGGCCGACGCGGCAATGGTTGTGGATTTGAGCACAGTGAATCGACCGGGAGAGCGAACGTTCAATCTGGATCGGGAGAGCCTTCGGTTGCCGCATGGCGTTACTCTAGAGCGGGTGATTCCGTCGCAGCTCCGGTTGCGGTTTGAACAGCGAACGGCGCGAGATGTGCCGGTGTTGATTCGGTACGCGAACACGCCGATGCCGGGGTATAGGATTTTGAAGCAAGAGGTGCTGCCGGAGCTTTTGCGCGTAGTGGGTCCGCAAAGCCGCGTGGAGCAACTGCAGAGCGCCGAGACAGACCCGATTGATTTGAGCGGCGTGATCGGCGAAAGCGAAGTGAAGGTCAACACGTTCGTGGAAGATGCCCAGGTAAGAATTGAAGGGTCATCGGTTGTGCGGGTGCGCATCGTAATGGAACGGATTGCGCGGCCCTCGTTGGAACAATAGATGGGCAAACAACTTTTTGGAACGGATGGGATTCGGGGCGTCGCGGGAGAGTATCCGCTGG
This sequence comes from Acidobacteriota bacterium, assembly GCA_025354525.1. Taxonomy (GTDB): domain Bacteria; phylum Acidobacteriota; class Terriglobia; order Bryobacterales; family Bryobacteraceae. The sequence goes on along the minus strand of JANXMS010000084.1, from coordinate 6,274 downwards.
ACGCTAAGACGGTATTTGCTTTCGGACGGGCGCTGGGAGAGTGGGCCCGAGAGCATAGCCCCGAGCCGCAGGTCGCGTTGGGCATGGATACGCGGGAATCCGGCGAGCAGCTATCGAAGTGGGTGATGGCGGGACTGAAGGCGGCCGGTGTTAAGCCGATTCACCACGGCGTGGTGACGACGCCATGCGTGGCGTGGACGACCAAGCACGGCCAGTTTGTGGCCGGCGTTATGATTTCGGCGTCGCACAACCCTTACCAAGACAACGGGCTGAAGGTGTTTGCCCACACGGGCTACAAGTTGCCCGATGCGGAAGAAAAGCAGCTCGAAGCCCAGATCTTCGCGCTGGCGGGACCGGAGCCGGAGCCGACCAACTGGCGCTGGTTTGGGCTGCGAGACCGGCCGTACCGCGAGTATCTCGATTCGATTTTTCCCCACTCGCTGGCGGGACGGAAAATCGTGGTGGATTGCGCGAACGGCGCGGCGTTTTCCTCTGCTCCGCTCCTGCTGCGGGAGTGCGGGGCGGAAGTGGTGGTGATGAGCGGTGAACCCGACGGGCGAAACATCAATGACGGTTGCGGGGCGCTGCATCCAGAGGCTCTACAGCGGGCGGTGGTGGAACACGGGGCTTGGTGCGGCGTTGCCTTTGACGGCGACGCGGACCGGGCGATGTTCGTGTCGGCTACGGGCAAGCTGATCGACGGCGACCATGTTTTGTTCATCGCCGCGCGCGACATGCACCAGCGCGGGCACTTGCCGAACGCGGAGGTGGTGGCAACGGTGATGTCGAATTTGGGCCTGGAAGTGGCCTTGGCGCGGCATGGGATTTCGCTCTTGCGGACAGCGGTGGGGGATAAGTACGTGCTCGAAGAAATGGTGCGTCGGGGGACCACGCTGGGCGGGGAGCAGAGCGGCCACGTTATTTTCCACGAACATGCCACGACTGGTGACGGGCTCTTGACGCTGCTTCTGCTGTTGGACGTGATGCTGCGGACCGGCGCGGATTTGGACGAACTGAGCCAGGAGTTTGTAGTGTTTCCGCAGAAGCTCGTCAATGTTCGATTTGGAATGAAAAAGTCGCTTGAAGAGCAGCCCGCAGTGCAAACGGCGATCGCCAATTGCCATAGCGAGTTCGGCGAGCAGGGTCGCGTGGTGGTTCGGTTTTCGGGTACTGAGCCGCTGGCGCGGGTGATGGTGGAGGGGCCGACACAGGACCGCGTGGAGTATCACGCGACGGAGATCGCGGCAGAGATCGCCGCAGCCTTAGTATGATGACAGACATGAAATTTGTTCTGTTGTTGGCTTTGGCGGTTTGCGCGATGGCGCAGGATAAAAAGGCGAAGGCTCCTGGAGAAGACTGGGTCCCGCTGTTCAACGGGAAGGATCTCGGCGGGTGGACCGAGATCGGAAAAGAGAAGTGGACGGTCGTGAAGGGAGAAATTCACGGCGAGGCCATTACCAAGGAATACGGCTACCTCCGCACGAAGGAGAACTACAAAGACTTCCATTTGTCGATGAAGTTCAAGTGCGAAGGCACGGGCAACAGCGGCGTGTTTTTCCACTCCGAGTTTAAGACTGGGACGCCGGAAATCACGCAGGGATTGCAGTTTGAGATCGATTGCACGATCGGCCAACATACCGGCGGCATCTACGGCGATGGGCGGCAGTGGATTGTATGGCCGGCACCGGAGAACGAAATTGTGGTGCGGAAGGGCGAATGGAACGAGTATCTGTTGAAGGTGGAAGGTAATCGATTCGTTTCGCGGCTGAACGGCGTGATCATGGTGGATTTCACCGATCCGCGGCCGAAATCGTTTGACGGAGGCATCTCGCTGCAACTTCATTCAGGCGGTGCCGGTGACATGAGGTTTAAGGACATCATGATCCGCGACCTGACCAAGCGGTAGCTTTGCTCCGGCTTTACTACTGCGACCATTACGACATGGGCTTGCCGCCGGACCATCGGTTTCCGGCGCGCAAGTACCGGATGTTACGCGACGCGTTGACGGGGGATCCACGGTTCGAAATTCTGCCCTCGCCGCTTGGTAACGTTGAAGCGATTTGCGAGGCGCACGACGCGGAATATGTGCATCAATTTATGCAAGGCGAGTTGTCGCCGGCGGCCGTGCGGCGGATCGGTTTTCCTTGGTCCCCGGCGCTGGTGCTGCGGACGCTGGCCAGCGTTAGCGGGGCTTTGGCGGCGACGGATTCTGCGCAGGAGAGCGGCTTCGGCGGGGCGCTGATGGGGGGGACCTATCACGCCGCTTGGGGAGAGGGCTCCGGGTATTGTGTGTTCAACGACATTGCTGTCTCGATCGCGGGGCTGCGGATGCGAGGGTGGGGATGGCGCGTCGCGGTGATCGATTTGGACGTGCACCAGGGCGACGGCACCGCGTTGCTGTTTGCCGAGGATCCGGACGTATTGACGCTGTCGTTTCACGGGCAGAACAACTTTCCGTTTCGCAAGCAGGCCAGTAAGATCGACGTCGCGTTTGGGGACGGGACCGGAGACGAGGAGTACCTCGCCAAACTGGACGAGGTGTTGCCGCGGGTCTGGGCGTTTCGACCGGATTTTGTTTTCTACCAGTCGGGCGTCGATGGATTACGAGAAGACAAGCTTGGGAAATTGGCGCTGACCCAAGTCGGGCTCGAAGAGCGGGATCGACGCGTGATGACGGCGGCACGGAGCTACGGGAAACCCTTCGTCTTACTCCTCGGCGGCGGCTACGCCGAGCCGATTGAGGCGACCGTGCGGGCCAATGCGAATACCTATCGGATGGCTGCCAGCGTCTGGGGCTAGACTAGCAGCATGATTTCCCGACGGGTGTTCCTGATAGCGGCGGCCGTGGCAGCGCGGCCCAATATCGTGCTGTTCCTGGCCGACGATATGGGTACGGGTGACGTGGGCTGTTACGGTGCGGACGGGATCAAGACGCCTCACATTGATGCACTAGCGCGCGATGGCGTTCGGTACACGCAGTTCTACGCGAATGCCCCGGAGTGTACACCGAGTCGAACAGCGTTGCTGACGGGCCGATATCCGCAACGCGTAGGCGGCTTGGAATGTGCGATCGGGGTAGGCAACGTGGGCCGCTATGATGAGGCAGAATGGCTGCAGAAGCGTGGGGAGTTGGGGCTGCCGGCAACGGAAACATCCCTGGCGCAGATGCTCCGCCGCGGAGGCTACCAAACGACGTGCATCGGGAAGTGGCACTTAGGATACGATCCGAAGTATTCGGCGCTGCGGCACGGGTTCGACCACTACTTTGGTGTGCTCGGTGGGAACGCCGACTACTTCACCCACGAGGAAGAGGGGGGCGACAAGGTGCTCTACGAAGGCGAGAGGCTAGTGGACCGGCCCGGGTACTTGACCGACCTGCTCGGCGACGAAGCGATCGCTTGGCTGGGCAGACGCTCCGCGTCCAAGCCATTCTTTCTGTACGTGCCGTTCACCGCACCCCACTCGCCTACGCAAGGACCGGGGCACGAAGAAGGCAAGGCTGGATACGCCGCGATGATTGGACGAATGGATCATCAGATCGGCCGGGTTGTTGCCGCAGTACCCAAAGATACAATCGTGATTTTTGCGAGCGACAACGGGGCCACCAGGATCGGCAGTAACGGCGCGCTGCGCGGGTTCAAGACCGAGGTATTTGAAGGGGGCATCCGGGTGCCGTGTGTTTTGAAGTACCCGGGCAAGGTGAAGGCAGGGACCGTGTCAGCGCGAGTGGCGCTGCATATGGACTTGACGGCGACGCTGTTGGCGGCTGCCGCAGTGAAACCGGCGCGACGTTTAGACGGAGAAGACTTGATGGAACCGGCCCAGCCACGGGCGGTGTTCTGGCGCTACAAACGGATGGCGAATCGGCGAAAGGCGGTGCGCAGGGGGGACTGGAAGCTGGTGGTGGACAACGGGAAGGAGTACCTGTTTCACCTTGGCGAAGATCCGGAGGAGAAGATCAACCGGGTGGAGCAGACGAGCGAGGAGGCGGCGGCGTTGCGCCAGTTGCTGGTGGTTTGGGAAGAAGATGTGCGGGCTCCTCGGCTGGCAGGCTTTCCGGCCAAGTAGCGGGGCAGACCAGCATGGCGTGCCCCGCTATTCCTGAGCAGGTTACCGCGCTACGCCGTAGACGCGGAGACGAACGTTGTCGATTTTGCCGACAATCCCGTTCTTCTTCAAGTCACCAACGACAAACTTCCACTTACCCGTCGAAGTTTCGCCCCAGTGCATTACCGAGGTGAACATGTAGTTATCGAAGTCGGCGTTTTCGTCGTTCGGTCGCGAGGATACTTCGCTGGTCATCCCGGACGGGGAGACGAGTTGGAAGGCAAGATCCCCACGGTTGGCGTGTTTCACGTTGAAGCTGATTTCTACGTGCTCGACCCGAAGGCGGGAAGCAGACAGATCGAACTCCGTGGTGATCACCCCGCTTTCGCCGATGTCTGCGCTGCCGACCACTTCCGAGTCGTTGACCAGCAGAGTTCCGAGATTGGTCCAACCGCTTGCCAAAGCAAGTGCTGCGCTTACATTGATCACGCCCGCTCCGAACGAGTGGCTGAGGACGAAATCACCGCCGTTCTTGACGAACGGGCTATCGCCTTCGAGGCCTTCGCGGTTGGCCGTGCGCATCAGGATTTCCTTCACGTCGCGATACCCGAGTTTCGGATTGCGCTCGAGAAGAAGAGCGGCGGCACCGGAAACCTGTGGGGCGGCGGCGGAAGTCCCATTGAAAGAATCCGTGTAGTTTATCGGAGCTTCCGAGGTTGGGAACTTTTCCTTTTTGATATCAAAAGCACCTTCGCCCATATTGTTAACGGTCCACATCACGTCAGGCTGAGCGAACTCGCCGCCGAAGGCGGAAACAGCGACGCCGACGCCGCTCTCCGAATAGGAACTCTGTTTTCCACCCCGGTTGACGGCGCCGACGGCGATGCCAAATCGGGTAGACGAGAAGCCGTCGTAGCTTTGATTGTCTCCGCGGTCGCGTCCATTACCAGCCGAAATGACGAAGATAGTGCCGAGCCCGTCGCGATTCTTGATGGCACCGCTAGCGAGCCCGGCCAATTGCAGCGAACTGATGCGCCCATCGGCCATGCCATCGTCGGCGGGGCCCCAACTATTGCTCGAAACGTGAGTGATGATCCCGTTCGGCTGCCAGGCCATCGCCTTTCCGTTGGCATCTTCAGCAGAGTCGCCAGCGATAAGCCGAATGCCCATCAGGCCTACCTCCGGTGCAACACCAATCACGCCTGTATTGTTGAACCCGACCGCTCCCGCCAAACCGGCGCAACTCGTGCCGTGGTTGTCGTCGGCCTTCCCCGGGGAGGGATCTTCGGCGGCACCGCCGTTAAAGTTGGCGTGGAGGCCTTGACCAAGGGCATAGGCATTGGCAGAAAGGTCTTCGTGCTTGATGTCAAGGCCGTCGTCGACGATCGTCATGTTGATGCCCTTGCCGGTGGCGATGTCCCAGGCGTTCTTCATGGACAGGTTAAAGTCCGTGCTTTGCAGGTGCCACTGCCGCGGGTAGAGCGGGTCGGTCGGCAAACGCTGCAGAGTTTGACGCTTCTCCATCACTTGGGAAAAGACAGGGGAGAATTCAAAACCGCCCTGGCGGGAAAGCCAATCAGCGGCTTCGAGTGCCGCGAAGGGGTCCGCGTAGGAAACCAGGAACCAACCGTCGACGAGAGACTTTTCAAACGCGAGCGGTCGGCTGGGTGCGAGAGCGGAGGTATGACCAGGCTCCATCCGAATATGAAGTTTGGCGGTCATGACTCGACGCGCCACTCCAAGCCGCCGTTCGCGCTCCGCGAGGGGAAGCGCGGCTAGGCGCTCGGTCGACGGAAGGTCACCCGTGTAATAAAAGACCGGAGCGAGGGCACTGCGATCCTGCGCCCAGTTGGCCTGAGCGAAACGACGCGACGACTGGTTGCCGAGACGTACAACGTCCCCACTACCCCATTTAGGACTATTCGCGATCAAGCGGATGCCTCGTTGGCCGCGGCTGAAGACTTCGTCTTCGGCCAGGCGAACGGTTACCGGGCGGCCCCCATCGGAGAAACGGTATTCCGTTTGTGCGACGAGCGTCATTGACGCGAGCTGAGTTGATAATATTGCGAGGAGAAGTATTCTCATGTGGTAATTGATTAGCGGCGAGCGGCCTCTCTGGCTTCGCTCGACGGATTCCGCCGGGGCGTCCACAACAAAAAGGTGTAGAAATGTTTCACAAAGTCTGGTAGTCTTCCGATAGCAGTCGCGAGCGTTTCATGGCGAACAG
>JANXMS010000611.1 GCA_025354525.1 Acidobacteriota bacterium | reverse complement strand
GTTTTCCGGTTTCTTCAACGGGAGGGCCTTCTTCACTAACGGACGGGAAAGGTAGTAGCGATGCTGGAGCAGATCGAACTCCTCGCTACCCTCGAGGATCTCCCGCTTCTGCTTGCGAACTTGTCCCGAGCAGCCTTGTCGACTTTGTCGTTGGCCAGAAGCAGCTCTATGAACCCGTTGACGATCTCCGGGCGGATATCGTTTTCCGGTTTTTTCAAAGGGAGGGCCTTCTTCACTAACGGACGGGAGAGGTAGTAGCGATGCTGGAGCAGCTCGAGATCCTCGCTACCCTCGAGGATCTCCCGCTTCTGCTTGCGAACTTGTCCCGAGCTTTGTCCTCAGCCAGAAGCAGCTCCATGAACCCCATTACGATCTCCCGGCGGATATCGTTTTCGGGTTTCTTCAAGGGGAAAGGTCGGTGATCTGGTCCCGGTGTCGCCGCCCATCTTCACTTACGGACGAGAGAGGTAGTAGCGATGCTGGAGCAGCTCGAACTCCTCGCTACCCTCGACAATCTCGACTTTGTCCTCAGCCAGAAGCAGCTCCATGAACCCCATTACGATCTCCAGGCGGATATCGTTTTCCGGTTTCTTCAAGGGGAGATGTCGGTCCCGGTGTCGCCGCCTCCTTCACTTACGGACGGGCGAGATCAACTCCGATCTTTTTCATCTCTTCAGCGTAGTAGCGACGCTGGAGCAGCTCGAACTCCTCGCTGCCTTCGAGAATCTCGCGCTTCTGCTTGCGAACCTTGTCCCGAGCAGCCTTGTCAACTTTGTCCTCGGCCAGAAGCAGCTCCATGAACCCTTTTACGATCTCCAGGCGAATATCGTTTTCCGGTTTCTTCAACCGGAACTCGCGGGATTTACGGAAGACCGAGATCAACTTATGCGAGATGTCGGTAATCTTGTCGCGAGATAGTTTCATCGCGTCGCCGGTGTCGCGGCCAGAGGCTCGGATCACTTTTCGTTCTGCGATCAACTGGTTCTTGATCTTGCGAAACATGTCGGAGTAGCTGATCTGGTTCTCGCGCATGTAGTTCGCGTACTGCTCGAGAATCTCGCGAACCTCGTCGTTCAGACGATCTTCGGCGGACAGTTCCGTTACGATCATCTCGCTAATTTCAACTGAGCCTTTGGCGGGATCCCCGATTTCGACGTAAACCGGGTTGATCCGTTTGATCAGTTGGCGGGAGAGATGCTCGATTAGTTCCTTCGGGAGAAGCATTGTAGTGTCACGGACGAGTGTACCAAACGGCTACCGGAGCCCGGGCAGATATCGCCATCGGGTGCTCTGGCGATAGGCCGCGTAAGCCGGCGAAGCCAGGGCGGATTCCTCATGAGCCAGGCGCAATTCCGAACCGGCGACGTAGAGGGCGATGGCGGCGGCGGTGCGCCAACCGGCGGCGGCGGCGAGGGCGGCCGTGGAGGCGAGAAGGAGCAGAAAGGCGAGATACATAGGGTGCCGCACCAGCGCGAACGGGCCGCGAGTGATTAGCCCGCCGGACCGGCCGACGGCGATGGTGGCCAAGTATAGGAGTGCTCCGCAGGGGGCGAAGACGAACGCAACGCCGAGTTCGAGCGAAGACGGAGCTAACGGTCCGGCGGGCAGAAAGGCCGTGATGGCGAGGACGCCTGCGATCTGCAACAGCATGCCCGGGAGGTGATTGTGGGCGGGGGCCGGTTGCCGAGTGGGGAAAGCGCTCCAAACGGCCCCGGCAGCGACGAGGGCCCAAGAGAACAGATAAGTCGCGAAGGCGACGAGCCGAAGTGAGTTCATCCGCCCTCCAGTGTAGTCCGGAGCCCGTATGCTAGGAATAATGATCTTCGTTGAACTGGCCGTTTTGGTGGCCGTCGTTTTTGGCTTCTACCGGCTGCGTCAATGGCTGGGCTACTTTCGAGAAGAAAACACCCGACTGGCCGTGCAGCATTCCGATGAGCTGAAGGAGGTGCAGGCGAGGGTGAAGGATCTGCAATGGCAAGTGGACCTTTGGGAGCAGAGAATGGCGCGCTGGGACGACCCACGGCGGCTGATCTGGCCGGAGCCGGTGCATCTGGATCGGCGCCTGGAAGCTCTGGCCGAGGTGGCGGCGCGCCCCATGGCCGTCGTGACCGAGGAGCTACGGGCGTTTCTGCACGCGGTGCAACCGCCGGACGCGGCTTCCGGTGCGTATTTGGCCGAACATCGGGAGCGGTTGGCCTTCACGCTGGCGCAGGTGCCGCCGGGGGGCAAGCGGGCGCTCGAGCTCGGCACCTACGGAGTCATGGCTGCGGCGGTCGAACGGGTGTTCGGCTATATCGCGGTCGAGGGCGGCGACCAGACGGGGGCCGGCGAAATGCAGGTCGCGATCGCCGGGCAAGCGCCGTTCCGGTTACCCATGCAGGCGTTTGATGCGGAGCGGGATCGGTTCCCTTACTCGGACGACTCGTTCGATCTGGTACTGGCTTGCGAGATCATCGAACACTTTGTGACGGACCCGATGCACTGTCTGTTGGAATGCCGACGCGTGCTCCGGGACGGTGGCACGCTGCTGCTCTCGACGCCCAACATCGCTAGTCACACCGCCATCGGGCGCGTGCTGCAGGGTTGTGAACATCCGAACCTGTTCCCGCTATATTCGCGAGTACCGGCGCATCGGCCGCATGTCCATGAGTACGCCCCCTACGAACTGGCCACGGCGTTGCAGGACGCCGGGTTCGAGCTAGTGCGCATCGCCACCAAGCGGGCGGCGAATTTCAGTAGCGTCGAATGGGTGACGCCCCTGCTTGAGAAGTTCCGTTTCCCTACCCTGCTGCGCGGCGAACAACTCTTTGTCGTCGCCGTGAAACGAGCGGCCAACCCCACTGTCCGCTACCCGGCCTATCTGTACGAAGCGGCGGACCCGATATCGGAATAAAATAATCTCTGCGACTCTATGAAGACTTCAGCAATTCAGAAAACGGACTGGCAAGGCGTGTTCGCCGTACCGCCGCTGGCCCGCCACCGCGACGCGGTCCGGTCGATCAACTGGGAAGCCAGCGGAAAGATCGCGGCCCACATTCACAAAGGCGGCGTGACCCGCCTAATCTACGGCGGGAACGCTTTTCTCTATCACATCACCTTGGCCGAGTTTGAAGCGCTGCTCGATTGGCTTTCGTCGCTCGACGACGCCCTGTGGGCGATCCCTTCCGCCGGGCCGAGTTTTGGCCGGTTGATGGATCAAGCTCCGATTCTGCGCCGCTACAAGTTCCCGACCGTGATGCACCTGCCCTGCGGCGACCCGCGCGACGCGAAGGGCCTCGAAGCCGGGTTGACCGATTTTGCTAACGCCTGCGGACTGCCGTTGATTCTCTATTTGAAGGAAGAAAACAACTTCGGTGCCGACAAGCTGGCGGGCCTGGATGCGGTGGCGCGGATGGTAGACAAAGGCCTCTGCATCGGCATCAAATACGCCGTCGTTCGGCAGGATCCCACCCAGGACGCCTATTTAACGGCGCTCCTCGAACGGGTCGATAAGTCGATCGTCGTCAGCGGAATCGGCGAACGGCCGGCGATCATCCACATGCAGCAGTTCCAGTTGCCGGGATACACGACCGGTAGCGGATGCATCGGTTCGGCGTTTACGCAGCAGATGTTCGAGCTGTGCCAAGCAGGCGACCGGGCGGCGGCGGCCGCGCTGCGGGAACGGTTTATCCCGCTCGAAGACATCCGCGACGCGCTGGGCCCGGCCCGGGTGCTGCACGCGGCGACGACGGCGGCTGGCATCGCCGAGGCCGGAGCCATCCCGCCGTTTCTGACGGAATTGACGAGTGAGCAGCAGGCGGCTCTACCTGCCGCTGTGGCCTCGCTCCTAGCGTGATACGCTTTGGGGCAATGCGCCTTTTTGTACTCGCCCTGATTGCCAGCGCCCTCGCGGCCCAAGACGTGAAACTGTGGCCGAATGCGTCGACCGAGGCGGAAGTTTCGCTTCCGTCGGACGACCCCCGCTACCCGAAGAAATTCACAGTCGTCCATCAACCTTCGATCTATCCGTTCCTGCCGCCGAAGGGCACGGCCACCGGCGTCGCGCTGATCATCGCGCCTGGCGGGGGTCACTCCCAACTCGTCATCGACAAAGAAGGCTGGGACATCGCGAAATGGGCCAACGCGCACGGCATGGCCGCGTTTGTCTTGAAATACCGGCTGGCGCGCGCGCCGGGCTCGAAGTACACCGTCGAAAAAGACGCGCTGGCCGACGCCGTCAAGGCCGTCGCCGTGGTCCGCGAACGTGCTGCGGAATGGGGCGTAAACCCGGCGCGGATCGGATTTATCGGATTTTCCGCTGGCGGTGCCGTGGCGGCTCTGCTCGAATCCCGCGTACCGGCAACCCCGGCGGAACGCCCGGATTTCAACATCATCGTCTACCCCGGCTGGGCCCCGAACCAAGTGCCCGCCCCGCCCAAAGACGCTCCACCGGCGTTTCTCGTCTGTGCCGACAACGACCCGTCGCACGTCGTGACCACCGTGAACTATTATCTCGCTCTGCAAAAAGCAGGCGTATCGACCGAGATGCATATTTATTCTTCGGGCGCGCATGGCTTCGGCATGAAGCCCTCGGCCTTGCCGGTAGCCACTTGGCCGCAGCGGGTTCTTGAATGGATGGGCGATCGGAAACTGGACAAATAAGCTTATGTTGCGTAGAACTCTTCTGGCGGCTCCGGCCGCTCTCTCGGCTCTAGCGGCCCCGCCCGAAACCGGCGTCATCGACACCCACATTCATCTTTTCGACCCGCGTCGCCCGCAAGGCATCCCGTGGCCGAAGCCGGAAAACAAACTTTTGTATCAGCCCGCGCTACCGGACCGGTACCGCAAGCTGGCCGAACCGCACGGCATCATCGGGGCGGTGATGGTGGAGTGCAGTCCGCTGGTTGAGGACAACCAGTGGGTGCTGGATGTGATCGCGAAGGAACAGATAATGGTCGGGATGATCGGCAACATCGAGCCGGGCAAACCCGCGTTCGCCGGCCATCTCGATCGGCTGCGAAAGAACCCTCTCTTCCTCGGCATTCGCTACGGCAACCTGTGGGACCGCGATTTTCACGGTGGCGTGAGCAAGCCCGAGGTGATCGCCGATATCAAGCGGTTGGCCGATGCCGGCTTGACGATGGACAGCGCGAACCCGACGCCACAACTGGTCGGCGACTTCCTGCGGCTGACCGACGCCGTGCCGAAGTTGCGGTTGGTGGTCGATCATCTGCCGCAGATTGAGCCTCCGGCCGATCTGGCTGAATTGGCCAAGCGCCCGCAGGTGTTCATCAAAATCTCCGAGGTGCTGCGAAAGGTGGACGGTAAAGTGCCGATGGACCTCGGCTTTTACAAAGCGCGGCTGGACCATTTGACCGGGCTGTTCGGGCCGGACCGGATCCTGTTTGGCAGCGACTGGCCGAATAGCGACAATTGGGCTCCGTACGACCAGGTTTTCGAGATCGTGAAGCAGTTTTTTGCCGGGAAGACGCCCGAGGCGAGAGCGAAGTACTTCGCTCGAAATTCGAAGGCGGCCTACCGGTGGAAGCCTCGGACGGCGGCCCAAAAAGCAATCTAGACAACTACAGGCCGACCACCGCCTCAAGGCGGTGGCGTTCAGTTGCGAATGAAAGTCGTGGGATGCGGCTAGAGCTGCTTAAAGAGTACACCTGATGAAGGGTCGCTCGTAAGGCCCCGCAAGTCTGCCAAATCAAGTCGCGAGCTGATCCGCCGCGTACATTCCGCACGGTGTAGCGATTCTTGGCGATCCGCACGTCGCGGCACGTGGTGGCCGAACCCGCGCGGGCGCTAAAAGCGGCTCGTCTGAAAGGCGGGGGAATTAAACCGGGCACTCAGAAATTAAAGGAGCCGCAAGAAGGCTTGACCTGACGTTTGCATTCGCAAGGCGCAGTTGGATCGGGTTCCGAGCCGCCGGAGAAAAACAGCCCCGCCAGCATTTTGCCAATCTCCAGCGTCGGCTTACTCCGCGGCGCGGTGGCTGAACGCGGCCCGCTTGAAAGGCGGGGGGATTAAACCAAGTAAAGGAGCCGCAAGAAGGCTTGATCTGACGTTTGCATTCGCAAGGCGCAGTTGGATCGGGTTCCGAGCCGCCGGAAAAAAGACAGCCCCGCCAGCATTTTGCCAATCTCCAGCGTCGGCTTACTCCGCGGCGCGGTGGCTGAACGCGGCCCACATGAAATGTGGGGGGATTAGACCAAGTAAAGGAGCCGCAAGAAGGCTTGGCC
>JANXMS010000080.1 GCA_025354525.1 Acidobacteriota bacterium | reverse complement strand
AAAATCTTCGCTGATTCGATCAGGTAGCGAGCCGCTTGCGGCTGGTCACCCGTCTGGAACAGAGTCCCTGCCATCTGCGCCAGGGTGGCGGCCTTGCCTTGCACGTCCCCGATCTTTTCGTGGATCGCTAGCGAATCCCGCCACAGCCCCAGCGCCGCTTCCAGCTCCCCCTGCTGCGCCAGCACGCCCGCCATCTCATGCAGGGTGGCGGCCTTGCCTTTCACGTCCCCGATCTTTTCATGGATCGCGAGGGACTCCCGCCACAGTCCCAGCGCCGCTTCCACCTCCCCCTGCTGCGCCAGCACGCCCGCCATCTCATGCAGGGAGGCGGCCTTGCTTCCGCTTCCGCTTCCGGCTTCGGCCTGCTCCATGGACTTCGCGCAGGCCAACGCTTCCGCAAACGACTGAAGCGCAGCGTCGGGCTGCCCCTGCAGAAGCTGAAGCGAGCCCAACGAGTGGTAGGCAGCCGCCAACTCCGCGTGCTCTTGGGTTGGACACAGCTCCAACGATTCCCTCGCCCTTTGCAAAGCGGATGCCGTCTCCCCCAGATGGGCAAGCACCGTGGAATACGTGCTCAGCAAGCGATAGTCGCGAAATCGCGCCAGCAGTAGCTCGCAAAGCTGCCGCGCCTCCTGCCACTCGTTTCGGTTCCGTAACGCTAAAGCCACTTGGTCGCCGTTCGAGCAGCAGACCTCCGCATCGTCGGCCAGCAGACCCAACCGCAGAAGCTCCCGTCGATGCGCCATCGTGAAGCCTTCGGTTTGCCGCCAAGCGCGATGGAGCAGCGGGGCGAGCACTTTCGCGGTGCGGATCTGCGCTTCCGCATCCAGTTCCGGCACCGCGGGGCGCGCCACGGCCGAAACGGCGCGGGAGTCCTGCCCTGTCTCCACAATCGCCAGCGCCACAGCCTTGCTCAAATCCAGTCGCAAAGCTTCGACCGCCGCCACCGGTAACGGTAGCCGACACACCGCCAGTTCGGCAACACTCTGCCGCTCCGCGGGGTCCAACTGCGTCCACAGCGTCCCGAAGCGCAAATCGCTCTCCAAATACTGTTCGCGAAGCGCACCCCACTGCTCCGGGGCTGCGGCCGCAAGGTTCTCCAGCAGCCGCGGATTGCCACAACTGGCGGTTGCAAGCTTCAGGCTTTGTGCTTCGTCGAGCTCCAAACGCATGCGACGCTGCTTCTTCAGCCCATCGGCTTCGGCCAGCGCGCTCAACGCTTCAGCGTGGTGATGGCCCAGGGAAGGGAAGGTTTCCGCGTGCCAATATCGGGTGGTGAGGATCAGGCGCCCCCGGCCACCCGCCAAGGCTTCCGCGATTATCGCCAGCACCTTCCGGGCTTCGCCATCCAGCAGAAAGCCGCCCGCCGAAGCAGAGTTCACCTGCTGATTGTCTTCAAAATTATCGAGGACGAGCAGGAACTGTGTGTTCTCTGGGCGGGCCAGAAACTCAGTGAGCGCGGCGGGCAAGGGAAGCTGGGGTGCCAGCGGTCGCAGGCTGTCGCGCACCGTCGCCTCCGTCAGCCGGCCTCGAATCACGATCTGCGTGGTACCTTGCCACCGCTGCATCAGCCGACGGCAAAGGTGCGCGGCGACGCTGCTTTTGCCTAGTCCACCGATGCCCCACAGCACGACCACGCGGTCTTCCAGCAGGGCGTTAAGGCAACGCTGTAGAAGACGACGGCGGCCCACAAAACCATCGGGACCAACCACCGGTTTGGTGCCGAGAAAGGCTTTCTCCGGTGCGAAGCGCTTCGCCTTCGTCCGTCCAGCGGTGGCAGGGGCGGTAACCAAGGCTCCCAAGGTGCTGGAATCCCGATAAAGCTGCAGCAAATGCCAGTCGGGAAATTCACATGCGCCCTCGGAATTGCGCTGGGATAGGAACTTCAGCGCGCGCCCCAGGCTTTTCTCGATGGAATAGCCGTCGCCCACGTGGGTATAGATCTCCCGTGCGGCTTCGGTGGCGGTCGTATCGCGGACCGGTTGCCGCCACGCCAACACAGCCGGAACGCCCTTGCCGATCAGGGACCGCGCCATCGAAGGAATGGCACCCTGCTGGTCCCCTGTGCGGCATCCGGAAACGAACACCAGCTTCGGCCAAGTGTCCCGAAATCCGTAGTCGCTCAGGTTGTTGGCCGTCGCAAGTTCGCACTTGCCGACATCGTTTTCCATCAGAAAAACCGGCGTCCCGTCCGCTGGCATGGCGCGCCCTTCGGCCAACCAGCCATCGGGGGTGCTCTGCGAGTCGAACAGGTCCGCGTGGCCTGTCAGGTGGAAGGCGTCGATCTGGCCGGCCCGCGTGGCAACAATTCGGTCCAGCCCGTCCAGGGTGCCGGTCTCCTCGGTTAGAAGGTCAATCGATTGGTTGCCGCTGGCTTTGAGAATGGCCGCTTCTTCCTTTTCGAAGTCGAGGACGGTCGTGTTCTCGGGCGAGCAGGCTTGAAACAGCAGCAACAACGCGCGGTTCTCTGCCACGCTGGACTTGCGATTCACTTGCCGCACGATCCGGACCACGGGAATGGCTTGTTGGGCCAAGTGGAGGGTGCCGTCGTGCAGTAACTCCCAGGGCAGGGTCGTCAGCGGGTGCGTCGCCGGGAGTTGGGTAAAATCGATCTCCAGGGTACGGTCGTCCTCTAAGTCCTCGGGGCGAAGGGCGAGTAGATGGAAAAGGTTCTGGCCGGTCTCCACGAGCCAACCGTCCGATGGGTGCGAGATCGGCTCAGGATTGGCTTGCAGCGCCTGTAGACGAGCCGTGTCGAGCAACGACCGCGCCCCATCAAAATCAACTGCGATCTTCCCTTCCTGTCCAGACAAGTTAGTAGTGAATACGAATGCGACTTTTGCCATTTTTTCGACTTAGCTTCCCGCAGGAAAAGGGTTTCCCTAAGTGTCGCATTTTTCTTCTCCGCTTGGGCGAACTCGCTCTATAAATTGATCCTCTGCCGAATCCGGATGATCCTCCGAGACATTAAGTGAATTTGGAGATCGGTCACGGGCTCCGGTGATGGGCCTGGGCGGCAGGCTCTTATCGAAGACCAGGGGCCGACACTTAACAACTCACGCGGCGCTCCCGGTCTGTGGCGGAGGGTAAGCAGCTATGGATATATGACGTAGAGGATGATCAGGGCTGAAGGTTTTGGTGTCGCTTAGTGGTTCCCTCGAAGAGTGAAAAAGACGGCGAGATCTCTTGCACCGTGAACTACGCTGATGACTTGAATCGGCGTCGGCTCCCAGGATGCGGTGCCAGGGGAAGTGGATGGGTACGGCGCTCGCTACATAATCGATTTCCAGGTAGCCCATGGAGATCGCAAAGCGACGATCCGCAGTACCTGGATCGTACCGCGGGGGGAGCTAGCTCCGCGGCTCACCCGTTGTTTTGTACTATGAAAGAGGAACCGGTAATGCGTGAACTCGAATTCGTATCTGTGGTTGCCTTGCTCGAAAACGTGGCTGATGATGGGCTTTTGCGAGGCCAGATCGGGACGGTGGTCGAACGGCTGGCCCCTAATGTATACGAGGTCGAATTCAGCGATGACGACGGCCGGACATATGCCACTCTGTCCCTGCGCGCCGATCAGTTACTTCAGCTTCATCACGAGCCGAGTCATCAGGCGGCTTGATCCGCTCGATTCGGGGTTTTCTGGTGTCGAGATTTGGATACTTTCGGCTGGACCCGTTCCCGATGACGATCCGGTGGTGGCTTCGGTGGGGGGCGTGCGGACATCGAGCGCCGCGCGGATCCGGGTGCAGAGATAAGGCCAAGCCGTCGTGCGGGCGAGGGCTTGGCCTTATCCGATACTACTTCTTTTTGAGGCGGGCACAGACTGCGGCGGTCGCTTCGTTATGAGCGGCGGGTTTGGGATCGGCGACGATTTCGATGATCTTACCCTCCTTGTCAATGACGAAGGTGGTGCGGCTGGCGATGCCGCGTTCTTCCATCAATACGCCGTAGGCCTTGGCCGTGGCGCGATTGGGGAAATCGCTCAACAGGGGGAACGCTAGGGTTAAGTCATCCGAGAATCGCTTCAAGGATGGGGCGGCGTCTACGCTAATACCGAACAACTGAGTCTCAGACTCGGTTATGTTTTGGATTCCAGCCTGGAATCCTTTCATTTCCGCCGTTCAACCACCGGTAAACGCGAGCGGGAAAAAGGCGAGCACGACATTTTGCTTACCTTTAAACTCCGCGAGCGAGAACGATTTGCCAGGAACGGAGGAGGGCAGTTTTTCAAAGCCGGGAGCCATGTCGCCGACTTTGAGATGGGTCTTTCCACCCTGTGCCAAAAGCACAGAGGCGGCGACCAGACTCAAGAATAGAGTTTTCATTTTGGACCTCTCCGCCCTCCATTGTACGCGGGCTAGGGGGGGCCGCGGGCGGACCGACTTGGTGGTGGATGGTTTTTGCGGCGGAGGGCGGTGGCGGGTGGACGGAAGAATACGGTTCCGAGTTTGGGGTGTTGGTGGAGGGCTTCGGCTAGGGAGCCCTTGGGAAGGGTAAATTGACGAACTTGTTTCCGTCGGCGGGAGAACCGACTTGGTGGTGGATGGTTTTTGCGGCGGAGGTCGGCGGCGGGTGGACGGAAGAATACGGTTCTGAGTTTGGCGTGGTGGGGAGGACTTCGGCTAGGGAGTCCAGGGGAGGGGTAGGTTTACGATCTCGTTTCCTCCGCCCTTGGAGGCAACCTTGTGACGAATGGTTTTGCCTTCTCCGAGGTAGACGATCCACTCATACGCTCGGTTCTTTTTCGACTCGATTTCGAGGCGGAGGAAGTCGGCGGAGGGGCCGGCGTGGACTTGGGAGATGTCTTCGTAGTCGGACTCCCAGAGGAAGAATTCGGCGCCGAGTTTGGGGGCGTAGTGGAGGGCCATCGTTTCGCCCTCGGCGAGGGGGAGGATGGAGCCGTTGCGAAGGAAAAGGATGGGGGTCGTGGCGTCGCCGGTGACTTGGATGGTCTGGCGGCCTTTGTGGGTGACGCCGGAGCGGAGGTCGGTCCAGTTGCCGCGCGGGAGGTAGACGGAGCGCTGGTTGCCGTTGCAGAGCGGGGCGACGAGGAGTTCGTCGCCGAGGAGATACTCGTCGGCACGCTGGCGGGCTTCGACTTCGGTGGGGTATTGGAAGGGGAGGGGGTGGAGCATGGGGTAGCCGCGGTCCTTCACTTCCTGGAGGTAGGTGAGGAGGAAGGGCCGGAGGCGTTCGCGCCAAGCGGGGTTGGCGAGGGGTTGGTCGCGGTAGACGAGGGGGATGATGGCGGCGAAGGCTTCGGAGTCGGGGTAGTGGTCGAGGTTGACGGCGGGGGCTACGGTGCCGGAGAGCGAAGCGTGAACGAGCGAATGAATGAGGGCGCAGGCGTTGGGTTGCTTGTCCATTTTCCGGGCGTAGCGGGGGACGTTGCGGGCGGGGAGGAGTTCGACGTCAGAGGGCGCGTATTCGATGGCTCCGAGGACTTTGAACCGTTCCTCGTAGATCTCTTTGGGGGAGGGGCCGTAGTGGAAGAGGTACTCGAGGCGGTCGGCTCCGGCGATGAAGACTCGGGCGTGGTCCTTCGAGGAGCGGGCTAGGTCGAAGCGGTAGCGGCCGTAGTTTTTGTGGTCGATGGCGTAGCCGGCGGTGGAGAGGAGGAAGGGGGATTGGGTTGCAATTTCGAGGCCGCGGGAGGCGAGGCGGGCGTCGGGTCGGGGGCCGAGGCCGAAGAATTCCTCGTCGGCGGGGGAGAGGCGGTCGATGGTGATATCGCCATCGACGCGGCGGGCGGGGGCGGCTTCGGCGAGGAGGACCTTGCCGGTGGAGGCGGCGAGGACGGTGACTTGGCCGGTGGGGGTGATGCGGACGATGAGGTGCTCGGACTTGAGCTCTTCGGGTTTGGCGGGGCCGGGGGAGGGGCCCCAGGTCCGGGTGAGCTTAAACGTGGACGGGGTAAGGAACTCGAAGCCGATTTGGCCGTCGGCGAGAGGGAGCGAGAGAAAGAGCGCTAGCCACATCAGATCAGGAGCATCTTTTCTTGTTTTTCGCCGGTGACGCGGGCTTCGGTTTGGCCGATGAACATGTTGATTTCCGAGCGGATGCCGAATTCCGGCAGGTAAACGCCCGGTTCAATAGAGAAACAGGTCCAGGGGATGACGCGGCGTTCGTCGTGGGTTTCGAGATTGTCCATGTTGGCTCCGGAGCCGTGGACTTCTTCGCCGATGGAGTGGCCGGTGCGGTGGACGAAGAATTCGGCGAAGCCGTGGGCGGTGATGTGGCCGCGGCAGGCGTCGTCGACTTCGAAACCTTGGAGGGGGATGCCATTGGCGATGGTCGACTGGACTTTGGCGATGGCGGCGTCGCGGGCACCGGTGACGACGTTGAAGACGTTCTGGATTTCCGTGGGAATTTCGTGGCCGGTGTAACCGGTCCAAGTGATGTCGTAATAGACGGAGTGGGGCTTGGTTAGTTTGGCCCACATGTCGATGAGGACGACGTCGTTTTGTTGGATAAGCGCGCTGTTTTCGGGGTGGGGTTCGTAGTGGGGATTGGAGCAGTTTTCGTTGACGGCGACGATGGGGCCGTGGTCGGTGAAGAGGCCGGCTCGTTCCAACGCTTGGCGAACGAAGGCGGCGATGATCCATTCGTTGACGAGTTCGCGGCCGCGGAGGCGGTCGCCGATTTCTTCGAAGGCGGCGCGGCGGATTTGGTCGACGAGTTGGCCGGCCGCGAGGTGGGATTCGAGTTGGGACTGATTCCAGCGAGCTTCGAAGTATTGGACGAGGTTGGCGGAGGAGGCGACTTCGACGCCGCGGGCGCGGACGAGTTCGACGGTGCCGGCGTCGACCATGGCGACGTAGGGGATGGCGCATTCTGGCGAGTACTGCATGGCGACTCGGCGGCAGCCGTGGAGAATGGTGGCGAGGCCGTCCACTTGCGTGGCCCAACTTGCGTAGAGGTGCTTTGAGCCGGGGAGGTCGTCGATCATGCCTGGCTCGATGCGATGGGCGAGTTTGCGGGGTTCGCCTTCGGCGGGGATGAGGTAGTACCAGCGGCGGGAGGGGGTGCGGGGGGCGGTGAAATCGAGGATGCTGTAGGCGAGGGGGTCGCGGAGGTGGTGGTCGAAGAAGAGCCAGCCGTCGAGGTTTTCGTCGCGGAGGGCGGATTGGATGGCGGAGAGATTTTTCATTTATTTGACTCCACTTATTATGGGGCGAAGGGGATGGGGGAAGAGGGCGAGGTGGAGGCCGGTGGCGAAGAGCGTGTCGAAGCAGAGTTCACTGAAGCCGTCGACATTCTCGTCGCCGCGAAGGGGTTGGATGGGGGAGCGTGTCCTCATTTACTTGATTCCGCCCATCATGGTGCGAAGGGGTTTGATGAAGAGGGCGAGGACGATTCCGGCGCCGATGGCGAAGGCGCCGACGGCACCGAAGAGCGTATCGAGGGGCATCGTTTCATAGAAGCCGGCGAGGCGGCCACCGATGTAATTTCCTACGCTGGTGGCGAGGAACCAGACGCCCATGATGAGGCCGACCACCTGGGCCGGGGCGAGTTTGGTCATGGCTGAGAGGCCGACGGGGCTGAGGCAGAGTTCGCCGATGGTGTGGAGGAAGTAAGTTAAGACGAGCCAGAGGGGGCTGACTTTGATGCCGTTTTTGGCGAGCATCGCTCCGCCGACAAGCGTGAGAAATCCGGCGCCGACGAAGACGAGGCCGAGGACGAACTTGGCGGGGACGGAGGGTTCCTTGGGGCCGAGCTTGAGCCAGAGCCAGCCGAACAGGGGGGCCATGGCGATGAGGAAGATGGAGTTGAGCGACTGAAACCAGGACGAAGGGAACGCGAACCCGAAGAGCGTGTTTTGAGTTTTTTCGTCGGCGAAGAGGTTAAGGGTGGAGCCGGCTTGTTCGAACGACGACCAGAAGAGGGCGGCGACGAGGAAGAGGACGAAGATGACGAGTATGCGCTTGCGTTCGACGGGGGACCAGGGGCCGAAGTAGACGGCGGCGAAGACGGCGACGGTGATGAACAGGAGGAGGACGCCGAGAGCGTCGGCGAGTTGGGTGATGGAGAGGACGCCGGAGTAAAGGAGCAAAGGGAGGAGAACGAGAACGGCGAGGCCGAGCCAGAGGTAGCGTTTGTGGGCGGCGGCTTCGGCGGGGGAGGTCCAGGGGGCGGGGTGGAGGCCGGCGTCGCCGAGGTGTTTCGCGTCGGCTAGATATTGGAGGACGCCGAGGGACATGCCGACGCCGACGACGACGAAGGCGAGGTGCCATTCGACGAATTGACCGATGTAGCCGACGATGAGGGGGGAGATGCCGGCACCGATGTTGATGCCCATGTAGTAGATGGAGAAGCCGGCGTCGCGACGGGGGTCGCCGGTCGCGTACAAGCCGCCGACTAGGGTGGAGACATTGGGTTTGAGAAGGCCGGTGCCGAGGCTGATGATGCCGAGGCCGAGATAGAACATTTCGACGGAGGGGGCGGCGAGGCAGAAGTTGCCGACGGCGATGGCGATGCCGCCATAGAGGACGGCTTTGCGTTGGCCGAGGAAGCGGTCAGCGAGCCAGCCGCCGGGGATGCTCATGAGATAGACGAGGGAGACGACCATGCCGTAGACGGCGGCGCCTTTGCCTTTATCGAAGGCGAGTCCGGTGGGGGAGACCATGTAGAGCAGGAGCAGGGCGCGCATGCCGTAGTAGCTGAAGCGTTCCCACATTTCAGTGAAGAAGAGGGTGGCGAGGCCGCGGGGGTGGCCGAAGAAGCTGGTATCTAGGTTAGGCGTCGCCATTCAATCTCCGTTCGCAATTGGACCATGCCGGCCGTATCTTTGGGGTGGATGACGGCGAAGGTTAAAGCATCGTCGATCCAGTCCTGGCTGGCCCCATCCCAGTGCTGCGTGGCAACAGTCAGTGTATATTCTTGTCGGCTCAGCAAGCAATCGAAGCGGAAATCGAGTTCGATAGTTTCGCCGGCTTTGACGAGGCCGAGGGGGATTTGTTCGACGCGGGTGTTGGTGCCATAGACGTCGAGGCCCATGCGGTTGCGGATGAGCATGCCGAAGATGGGGTTCTGGCAATCGTGGCCGAAGGTGGCGGTGATGCGGATGGTGGCGGGTTGGCCGGAGTGGAGGGCGGTGGTTTTTTCGCCGAGGTGATTGAAGAGTTCGACGGAGGAGATTTTGCTGAATTCGTCGCCGTGGCGGTAGCTGCCGATGGGGGTGTCGGCGTCGCGGAGTTGGAGTTCGTGGACGAGGCCGACGTAGCGGTTGACGACATCGTTGGGGGTGCCGATGGCGACGACTTCGCCGTGGAGCATGAGAGCGGCGCGGGAGGCGAGGCGTTTGACCATGCCGAGGTCGTGGGATACGAAGAGGATGGTGATGCCGCGTTCTTTCAGTTCTTCGAGTTTGTGGATGCAGCGGTTGGCGAAGATGGCGTCGCCGACGGCGAGGGCTTCGTCGACGATGAGGATTTCGGGGTCGACGTGGATGGCGGTGGCGAAGGCGAGGCGGACGTACATGCCGCTGGAGTATTCTTTGACGGGACGGTCCATGAACTCGCCGATTTCGGCGAAGGCGGCGATGGCGGGGAAGGCGGCTTCGATTTCGGATCGGGAGAGGCCGATGATTTCGCCGTTGAGGATGACGTTTTCGCGGCCGGTGAATTCGGGGTTGAAGCCGGCGCCGAGTTCGAGGAGGGCCGCGACGCGACCGGAGGTGACGACGCGTCCGCGGGAGGGTTGCATGATGCCGGCGACGATTTGGAGGAGGGTGCTTTTGCCGGAGCCGTTGGGGCCGACGAGGGCGAAGACTTCGCCGGGTTCGACGGTGATGGTGATATCGCGGAGGGCCCAGAAGTCTTTCGGGCGGGATTCGTTGAGGAAGGGAATGGCGGCGAGAAGGCGGTCCGCTGGGGTGGCGAAGAGCGGATAGATTTTCGAAACGTGCTGGATGGATACCAAACTTTGATTATCAGCGATATCCTGCAAAGGATGGGCTATGTTGCGGTAATTCCTCGGCGAGCGGCGCTGGCTTTGACGCGCGCGATGGATTGGTTGAATGAACGAGAGGTTGTGTTCCAGTTGACTGGGGACGCGGCGGCGCGGTTTTATGGGGCGAAGCTGCCGATTAGGGAATTGGAGTTGACGGTGGCGGGGAGCGCGATTGAGCGATTGGTGGAGGAAGTGGAGTGGCAGCGGGATGAGGTGTGGGAACGGCTGACGTTGCGGCTGCCGGGGGTGAAGCTTGTGAGTAGCGCGGCGCGGTGTTTTGAAGTTCGGCGGGGCCGATGGCTTTCGGTGAGGGCGAATTTGGTACAGAGTACTTGGTTTGAATGGCGGGGAATTCCGCTGCCGGTGGAGCCTCGGGGGCTGCTGCTGCGGCGGTATGAACGGTTGGGGGAGGACGAGCCGGTTAGGCAGATTTTAACCGGCAGTCACATGAGCTAGGGCTAGTCGTCGGCTGGGCGGGCGAAGGTGAGACGGAGGCCGGTGGAGAAGAGCAGGTCGTTCGTTTTGTTACCGAGGACGGGGTTGCTGAGGTAGCGATTGCTGAAGCCGACGTTCCAGCCGAGCCACTTGTTGATATTGGTGACGAGGCTGGCGTCGAAGTTGACGCGGTAGTTGCCGGAGTTGGAGAGGTTGGGGTAGAAGACCATCCGCTCGGTGAGCAACATGTTGGAGTTGAGCTTGTGGCTGAGTTCGTTTCCGAGGATGAGTTCGGTTGACGTTCGGCGGAGGCCTGTCGAGAAGAATTCCTTGTTGAGGTTGGCGCCGGTGAAGAGGTCGAAGGCGGTGCGTTTGTTTTGGACGACGTGATAGCCGCCGCCGGCGCCGAGTACGAAGCGCAGATCGAGGTTTTGGAACTCGTCGAATTCGAGGTCGGAGAGGCCGAAGGCGAAGGCTTTTTTGCTGAGGTTGAGGCTGTATTTGCCGCCGCCGCGGACGGCGTTGGCGGTGGTGGATTTCACGTTTTTGATGCGGGCATTGGTGTTGATACTGAGGAAGTAGAGGGAGATTTTATCGCGGGTGGTGGCGCGGGTGGCGTTGGCGCCGAGGTTGAAGGTATTGGTTTCGGCGTTGCCGCGGGTGGCGGCGTAGCCGGCGTCGAAGAAGCCGGTCCAGAGGTCGGTGAGGCGGGGGTTGGTAAAACGATCGAGTCGGGCGAGGTAGCGGGTTTGTTCGTCTTCGGAGCGAATGGCGGCGATTTTGTCTTTCGAGGTTTCGACCTTACCGGCGTCTTTGGTCGAGACGGTGTAGCGGTCGGCGTTGGCTTGGAGTGAGCCGACGATGGTCTGACCGTCTTTGAGGATGAGGCTGAGGGGCTGGCCGGAATCGACGCTGGCGATGGAGGCGAAGGGGATTTTTACGACTCCGGCGAGGTCGGACTTGAGGGTGAGGGCGTCGGCTTCGACTTTGACGACGGAGCCGGTGAGTCGATCGCCGTTTTTCATGGTGACCGAATCGGCGAAGGCTAGAGAGCAGCTAAGGAGCAGGGGGAGATGCATTAAGCGTCGGAACAAGGGGAATTTCTGCAAAGGGGGTATCCGTGAAAAACTGGGGTGGGCGGTAGGGGCCAACGTTGCCGGCTGCGCGAGTCGGTCGGAGGTGCCGTGCCCATCTGATTATAGTGCGACGTGGAAAGACTGCCCGGTTGGATCGCGGGGCATGGCAGAGCGTTTCCGCGCGGGAAAAAGTTTTTGCGAGCGTGACATAATCTCGTTATGAATTCTGAATCCAGGCGTGATTTTGTGAAGGCCGCGGCCGCTTTCTCGATTGTCAGCCCGCAAGCCGTGCGCGGTTCGCAGGCGAACTCGGCGATGACTTTAGGTTTGATTGGCTGCGGGAACCGTGGCATGTATGTAAGCGGGATTTTCGCCAAGAACGAGAATGCGCGGGTAGCGGGGTTTAACGACATTTACGAAGACCGGTTTCAGGCTGCGGCGCAGAAATACACCGGGGCCAAGCGGTTCAACTCTTATGACGAGATGCTGGCGGATAAGAGCATTGATGCGGTGTTGATTGCGACGCCGGCGTTTCTGCATCCGGAACATTTTGAGCGGGCGGTGAAGGCGAAGAAGCATATTTTCTGCGAAAAACCGGCCGGGGTGGATGCGCCGGGAGTGTTGCGATTTTTGCGGGCGGCACGGAGCGCGGACCCGACCAAGCGGATTTCGATGGATTATCAGCAACGTTATGGCACCGAGTACCGGAAGGCCTATGCGGTGGTGAAGTCGGGTGAATTGGGACGGATTAGTCAGGTGCGGGCGGCGTGGATGGGCGGTGGTCCGCCGATCAAGAAGGGCCATGATCCGAAGGAAGAGCGGATTCGGAACTGGTTCTTTTATAGGGAGCTTTCGGGCGATATGTTGATTGAACAAGACTGCCATAATATCGACGTTGTGAACTGGTTCATGGGCACGCATCCGGTGCGGGTTTCGGGCTTCGGGAGCCGGATGGAGCGGACGCAGATTGGGGACATTTACGATAGCTTGTCGTTGTCCTATCAGTATGAGAACGGGACGATTTTCAGCTTTACGGCGAACCAGTTTGGGAACCCGGGTTGGACGGATATCTCGGAGACGTTCGTGTGTGAGAAGGGCGTTGTGAACGTGGGGCGCAAGGGTTATAAGATTTATCGGCCGGGTAAGCCGGTGGAAGAGGTGGAGACGAAGTACGACATTACGGCGGACGGGGTGAACCAGTTTGTGGCCGGGGTGCGGGCGGGCGTGGTGGAGAACATGGCGCTGACGGGTGGTGAGAGCACGCTGACGGCGGTGATGGGTTTGATGGCTTGCACGTCGGGTCAGCCGATGACGTGGGAGAAGGTGAACCAGGCGTAAAGGCCCGCGGTAAAGGACCGCTCCCGGGCATGCAGGATCCTAAAGAGATCGAGGCGGCCGGAGCGGCTGTCGCGGGAATTTCTACGGGGGGTTGTCCTGACGAGTAAGCGGGCGGTACAGTCAAATTACAATGGCTCGGCGTCCTGACCGAATGCACACGGTGCCCGCCGGATACCTCCGTGCTTTCGCCGCTACGTCCGAACGCACGAATCCGCATCTCTGGCAGTTTGAAAGAACGGGGGGTGAGGGGAAACTTATCAGCGTCAAGGATGCTTCGATCTCTCGCGGAATCTATACGCTGCGGACTGAAGACGGAACGCCGGATACCACCATTGAGAGCCCACTTCTTGCCCGAGGCGTTGAGGAACCGTTCCCACCGGTCGTCCAGTGGCTGAACGCCGGTGAAACACCTGAATACTGGCAATGGCGTGACCTTTCGCGATTCATGGCGTTTCAGCTTGCTCGAACGCCACGGTCTTTTCAGGTTTTCCGCGATGAAGTAAAGAGGCAGAGAGTTGAGATCGGCGTTAATGAACCTCAGCTCGTGATGTTGTATCTAGCGCCATTTTTTGAAAAGTGGCTTTGTGGAATGGTAATTGATTAGCGGCGAGCGGCCTCTCTGGCTTCGCTCGACGGATTCCGCCGGGGCGTCCACAACAAAAAGGTGTAGAAATGTTTCACAAAGTCTGGTAGTCTTCCGATAGCAGTCGCGAGCGTTTCATGGCGAACAG
>JANXMS010000586.1 GCA_025354525.1 Acidobacteriota bacterium | reverse complement strand
TGGTGAGAATCTCGAAGTTCGCTTCGTCTTCACTCAGACCGCCAATTTACTATTTCGTCAGCTCAACCAAGCTTTTGCATCAATCCCACGTACCCCTTCATCTCTTGCCGTATGAATGCTAACTCTTCCGACACCCAAACTTGGCCAGACCTCGCAATCGGCCTTTGGGACAAGCTCACCGGTCGCGGTGCTGAAATTACCTACGAGTTCCAAAACATGGAAATCCATGTTCCCAGCTCGGCCTCTGAAACGGCCCAACACGCCAAGTGGAAGATCAGCGGTACGATGATCATTCGGACGAAGGATGCTTCAACTCCCACCAAGTCTTGAACTCAACCTGCTCATCGAGCATGAAGGCTATCAGCTCCGCCTGACCGGTCGGCGCCTCCGCTTTCTCGCGAGCTTCTCAACTCTTCTCTCCGCAGCTCACTTTGCCCGCCAATTTTGGATTGGTCGTCATTTACTCCCCACCAATGTCTCCGTGCAAGTAAGGTGGAAATGGGTCACTATCTCGATTGTCTAATCAACGCCAACTTATCGCAATCGCCGGAGCCACTGGGTATATTGGGGGACGCTTAGCGCCTCATCTTATCTCCGAAGGCTTTCGCGTCCGTTGTCTTGTACGCTCCCCTAAGAAATTAAGTGAACGGACTTGGGCTAACGGGGAGAATGTTGAGATTTGCGCCGCCGACCTTGCGGACGTACATTCGCTGACTGGGTCTCTTGCTGGATGTAAGGCTGCGTTCTACCTCGTCCACTCGATGAACTCAGCCGGCAGCGGCTACGCCGACCAAGACCGACAACTGGCGTTCAACTTCTCCGTCGCCGCTCGGGCGGCGGGCGTCGAAAGGATCATCTACCTCGGCGGTCTCGGAGAAACGGGCCCAACCCTTAGTAAGCATCTTTCCTCTCGCCGCGAAGTGGAGGTTGCCTTGGGCACCTCCGGCGTGCCGGTTACCGTACTTCGCGCCGCCATGATCATCGGCTCTGGCTCGGCCTCCTTCGAAATCGTCCGCTATCTCGTAGAACGCTTGCCGGTCATGATCACCCCAAAGTGGGTGACCACGCCCTGCCAGCCTATCGCCGTGCGCAACGTCATCGGTTACCTAACTGGTGTTCTCCGGGTTCCCGCCACCAGTGGCCACATCTACGATATCGGCGGCCCCGAGGCACAGTCCTACCTCGAAATCATGCGTATCATGGCCCAGGAACTTGGCCTTCCACCCCGCTGGGTCATTCCAATTCCTTTCTTCACTCCCCGACTCAGTTCCTACTGGATCCACCTCGTCACGCCACTCAGCAAGGACATCGCCAAACCCTTGGCGGAAGGTCTAAAAAATCCAGTCGTCTGCCGCGAGAACCGCATTGTCGCCCTTATCCCCCAACCGCTTCTCACCGTCCGGGCCGCTATTCAGGCCGCCCTAGTCAAGATCGCCCAGAAGAGCGTCGAGACCAATTGGGCGATGGCCGGACCTATCCCCGGCGACCCCGACTGGGCCGGTGGCACCGTCTTTCGGGACTCTCGGCGCCTCACCATCGACGCCCCGGCTCCGGCAACCTTTCGAGCGGTCTGCCGAGTAGGCGGCGGACACGGCTGGTATGCCGCTGATTGGCTTTGGAAAATCCGCGGTGCGATGGATCGAATGGTCGGCGGCCCGGGTCTGCGACGCGGTCGTCGAGACCCAGAATCAGTCGGCTACGGCGAGGCTCTGGACTTCTGGCGCGTCGTTGGCTACGAGAGCAATCGTCGCCTCGCCCTGCGAGCCGAAATGAAACTGCCTGGTGAAGCGCTCCTCGAATTCCGCATCGAGCCGCTCAGCGAGCGCCAGAGCGTCCTGATCCAAACGGCACTGTTTCAGCCCCGCGGCCTGTTCGGTTTGCTCTATTGGTATGCCGTCGTCCCGCTCCACGGCATCGTCTTCAGCGGCATGATGCGCGGAATCAATCGGGAAGCGCTTCAAATCGCAACTCTACCTCCAACCCCGCCGGGAAACGATTCCGACAGACTACCATCCCCCCGCACGCCTCCACGCAACTTTTCACAATAGCTAAGCCAAGGCCAACCCCGCCCGAATCCGCACCCCGCGCCGCCTCCACGCGATGGAACGGCTCGAATACTTTTTCGAGTTGATCGGCCGGCAAACCAAGCCCGCAGTCCGTCACGCGAAGGAGCACTAGCCCGGCCTCTCGTTCCGCCGAAACGATAATGGGTCCCGCCGATCCGGCATACCGAAGCGCGTTGCGCACGAGGTTGGCGACCGCCCGGTTGCAATACTCCGGATGCGCCCGCACCCGCAACGATGGATCAATCGAAGACACTACCTGCCCTTGCCCCGCCGTCTCCACATCGATAACTTTCGCCACTAACTCGCTGACGTTGACCGGGCTTAGTTCAACCGACGTCGCTTGTAAACTGGCTTTTGTAAAAGTGAGTAGCTCGTTGACAAGCGCCGACATATGAGCGACTTCCTGCTGCACCTTAGTAACATGCGGCAACAATGCCGCGTCGGCCTTCAACTCGAGAATGCTCGAAGCAAATTGCAGTCGGGCGACTGGTGACGACAGTTCATGCGCAATGTCTCCCAGAAAGCGTTTCTGCCCATGGACAAACCGGCGCAACTGCTCGGCCATCCGGTTGATCTGTGGTGGACCCCAAAAACTAGACACAAAAATGGTTATTGCTTAAGTGTAGGAGGGCATTGAAAATGAAGGAGAATCAATGCCTCGAACACGCAAGACTCACTCGCCGGCTTTGAAAGCTAAGGTGGCGGTGGAAGCC
>JANXMS010000574.1 GCA_025354525.1 Acidobacteriota bacterium | reverse complement strand
GTTGCCCTATCCTCCACTCAGGTGGAAAACAGTTTACCTAATCGTGACCAACTGTGTCATCCTGGTCTCGGTAATCAGCCCCTCGATACACTTAAGACTCACTTACTTTCGTGTCTAGCCAATGGGGTCCACCTCACGGCGCTGCTCGGTGGATGGCACTGAAGAAATTGATTCCGACGGATAGTAAGTATCTTCGCGGTATCCTTCATAGGCGAAGAAGAAGAACGTCCGGTCCTTACCGCTATAGAGACGGGGAATAGTGATAGGGCCGCCCACCGTAAAACCATACTGGTCAAGAGCATTACCTTGGCGTTCCGCCCTTTTTGAATTGTTCGCGAAGGTGTTGGCGTTCAGCGAGGTGCGCTTTAGAAACTCGTAGCCAGAACCGTGCCAGCGATTGGTACCGCTTTTGATGGAGATGTTGATCACCCCGCCGCCCGTGCGGCCATACTGGGCATCATAGGCTCCGGTCATCACCTTGAACTCTTGCACCGCATCCACGGATGGGACAAAAGCGACATTATTCACGCCATTATAGACGGCGTTATTGGGCGCACCGTCGAGCAGAAACTCGTTATTCGTGCCGCGGCCGCCGTTGATCGACCACGACGAAATTCCCGAATTAGAGAAAGGGTTTAGGTGCTGGGCGCCCCCGGTTTGAACAATACCCGGGGTAAGCACCGCAAGCATGATGGGATTTCGGATGTTAAGGGGTAAGTCGGCCACAGTCTTGTTATCAATAACGAGACCACGGTCCGCCTTCTCCAGATCAAGGAGCGGAGCATCGCCGGTGATTGTTACACTGTCGGAAACCTGACCGATCTGCAGAGTAAGATCCACGACCGCCGATTGGCCCACGTTTAACTCGATGCCGTCGCGGACGAAACCCTTGAAACCAGCCTTCTCCGTCGAGAGCCGGTACTTGCCAGGATTGAGAAACAGAAACCGGTACTGACCGTCCTTATTCGTGATTGCCTCGAATCCCACCGCGGTATCCCGGTTGGCAAGCCGAATCCGCGCGTCGGTGACGACGGCTCCCGAGGCATCGGAGATCGTTCCGCTCAGGGTGGCGCGCGTTTCTTGCGCGGCGAGCGTAAGCGGAATCATAAATAGAAGACAAAGCGAGCAATTAGTAAGATTCATGTTTCCTTGGCCAGATTGTTTCGGTCTAAAGCGCACCGGGCTTGAGCAGTTCGCCCAACGTGCACTTGCAGCGCTAAGCTGCAATTTCAAACAACGCCCTGAGGGCGGTCGTAGCGATGAACTCAGGCCAGAAGTTCGTTTACAACCGTGCCTGCCACAATTGTGGGCCGCTCAAAGCGGCCGTTGTGGAGGTAAGTGAGGTCAATATGGTTCAGGCCCATCAAATGAAGAATTGTAGCGTGGATATCATGAACGTGCGCCGGTCGATCGACCGCACGCAGGCCGAGTTCATCGGTGCTGCCGACGGTTTGCCCCGGCTTTACGCCGCCGCCTGCGAACCACGTGGTGAATCCCCAAGGGTTGTGGTCCCGCCCTTTGCCTTTCTCGTTAAACGGGGTACGCCCGAACTCGCCACCCCAGATTACGAGCGTGTCGTTCAGCAATCCGCGCGCTTTGAGGTCAGCCAGTAATCCCGCAATCGGCTTGTCGGAAATCTTACAGTTTTTGCTGTGATTTTCCTCCATGTCGACATGGGCATCCCAGCCGCTGCCGCTGCTGCAATAAAGCTCGATGAATCGAACGCCTCGTTCCACTAAACGGCGGGCAAGCAGGCAATTTCGGCCGAATTTCTCTGTGATCTCTTCGTCCATCCCGTAAAGGTTCTTGGTAGCCTCGGATTCCTTTGCAAGATCCACCGCCTCCGGCGCCGCGGACTGCATGCGATACGCCAACTCATAGGATTGGATGCGAGATTCCAGATCGAGATCCGTTTGCTTGTCGCGGCCGAAGTGGCCGTTCAGCGACGCCATAAGATCTAACTTCCCCCGCTGCTGGTCATTTCCTATAGTTTTGGGTGGAAGCACATCAAGTATGGGAGGCCCCTCATTGCGGAAAAGAGTTCCCTGATAAGTGGCGGGAAGGAAGCCATTGCTCCAATTATTGGGACCGCCAAGTACTTCTTTTTCGTCCGTGAGGATCACAAACGCCGGCAAATTCTCGTTTGCCGCGCCCAGTCCGTATTGGACCCAGGAACCCAAGGACGGCCGTCCAGCCAAAATAGATCCAGTGTTCATCTGACACACCGAACCAACATGGTTTAAGCCGTCGGCCTGGCACGACCGTAAAACGGCGATATCATCCATTTTCTGGGCAATATGCGGATACCAGTCCGACACCCACTGACCGCTCTGCCCGAACTGTTTGAACGTCCGCTGCGAGGGCATCAACGTGTTGTTGCTCGTGCCCATTGCCGTAATTACCTTGCCGAACGAGGGCGGCAAGGGTTGACCCGAAAGCCTTTTCAGTTCTGGTTTCGGATCAAACAGGTCGATGTGGCTCGGGCCACCTTCCATGAAAAGCCAAATCACCGATTTCGCTTTTGGGGCGTAGTGCGGCTGTTTGGCGGCCATGGCATTCCGGCCCTTTACCGCGGCAGCGACTCCGTCACCGGCCAACAGAGATCCCAGCGCGAGCGCACCGAAACCGGTCCCGGCGTTAGCGAGAAAGGCTCTTCGGGAGGCCGCTCGTACAAAATGGGGAGGTGTAAGTTTTGACATTTCGCGTCCTTTGCCTACTGCTGATACACAAATTCGTTCGAGTTTAGGAGGGAATGGCAGAAATCGACGAGGGCAGCGAGACGCGCCGGTTCTGCCTTCTCAGGAACGTTCGTGGGTAAAGCAATGCTCTCGCCCTTCGCAATGCGATTTTGAATGACTTTACTCTGCTTTTCGAGGAAAGTTAGCACTGTATCGGTTTCCCAGCCATCTGGCTTACGGGAATAGGCTAACAAATAAGCGGTTTCAACCTGCAACTTAGAATCAAGCCCGGCCTTACCGAGCACACGGCCCGCAAAGTTCTGCGCCCAGTCAATGGCCGCGCGATCATTCAACAGTGAAAGCGCTTGCGGCGACGTAATCGTCTGATCCCGACGGCCGCAGCTCATATTAGTGTCGGGAAAGTCGAGTGCTTTCAGCAGTGGGTAAGGCGTGTTTCGCCGTACGAAGATGTAAACGCTGCGGCGATAATTCTCCTCGGCGGTCGGGCTTTTCGACCAGCCACCGCGGGGAGTGAGCATATTCTCTGGAAGAACAGGAAAGACACTGGGGCCACCAATTTTAGAGTTAAGCACGCCTGCTACGTGAATAGCGGAATCACGAATCGCCTCAGCGTCCAAACGGTTTCGCGGGAAGCGCCACAGGAGTCTGTTCGTGGAATCTTCCTTAGCCGCGTCTTCCCGATGAGCGGAAGCCTGTTGATAGGTATTCGACATCAAAATAACTTTGTGAAGTGTCTTGATGCTCCACCCATTCTGTACGAACTCCGTTGTCATCCAGTCGAGCAACTCGGGGTGGCTAGGACGTTTACCCATCACCCCGAAATCGTTGGGGGAAGCGACCAATCCTTGCCCGAAATGATGAGACCAGACTCGGTTGACCATCACCCGCGCCGCCAAAGGATTCTCGGGGCTGGCGAGCCAGTTCGCAAGTGCCGTTCGACGGCCGGTGGAGCTGCCGTTGGCGGAGGGCTCGATCTTGGGCAGTTCTGACGCCAGCGCTGAAAGAAAAGCGGGCTGGACAGGCTGCTGGCGGCCCAAGTATGTTCCGCCCGCTAACACATGAGTAACCGGAGCTTGCGCGCTTATATCGCGCATACCACTTCCGCGAGGTAGATCGCCAGGATGCAGCACTGCAAATTCCTGAAGTTTCTTAGCAAACGCTTGATAACGCTGCTTTTCAGGGCCTCGTAGCGATTTCACAACGTCATCTTTAGTGGGCTCGAGATACAGCTTTGCTTGGTGATAAAGTTGCGCCTCGTAAGGGGTTCGCTCACTTTCAGGCTTGGTAATGGCTTCCTGCACTTCGGGGGGGTACTTGTCAAAAAAGTCGTCCCAGATCTTCTTTCGCGCGGGGGCCAAAATGGCCGAAATGTCTTCGCGGATCTCCCGGGTCTTGCCTTCCCACAGAGCTAGCTTGCGCTCGTGCTCTTGTATCTGCTGGGGTGCGGCGACGACGATCCGGTCGTCTGCGGCGGTATTCGCGAAAAAGGCCTGTAAGCTGTAGTAATCCTTATGCGATATGGCGTCAAACTTATGGTTGTGACATTGGGCGCATTCCACGGTAAGGCCCAGGAAGGCGCTGCCAACGACGTTGGTAACTTCGTTAAGAATGTCCTGCCGCCGCTGCATTAAGTTGCGGGCATTATACTCATCAGGATAGTGACGGTTGAACGCCGTGGCAATTCTGGCTTCGGCGACGTTTGGCCAGAGTTCATCACCGGCGATCTGTTCGCGGATGAAGCGGTTATAGGGTTTGTCGGCATTGAAGCTGTCGATGACGTAATCGCGGTAGCGCCAAGCGTCGGGCCGGGTTTCATCAGCCTTGAAACCTTGGCTCTCGGCGAAGCGCGCCACATCCAGCCAGTGGCGGCCCCAGCGCTCGCCATAATGAGGAGAGGCGAGCAGGCGATCAATCAGCTTCTCCCAAGCTTTAGGGGATTGATCGGATATAAACGCGTCCACCTCTTCGGGAGTTGGAGGCAGGCCCGTCAGGTCTAGGCTTACCCGACGGAGGAGCGTGACCCGATCTGCTTCTTTAGAAGGTGTCAACCCCCTAGCTTCCAGTTTGCCAAGAATGAAGGCATCAACTGGCGTTGCAACCCAATCCTTCCTCTGAACCAATGGAACAGCGCGTTTGGCGACCTTTTGAAGCGACCAGTGCCGAAGCTGGACGGGAGTGAATATTTCTTTCTCGCCCGACTCGGCGGAAAAGGCGGCAAGCGCCAAACCGAAGCCAATCAGGGACAATGTCAATTTGCGTAAGTTCACGAACTCGGCCCTCCAACTCTGCAATGTACCAATAGGGTGCGGCAGAACATGCCGCACGTCAAGTCATTAAGGCCGTTCGGGCACCGTTTGCGACAGTTCGAACAGTCCGCTTCGCCTTGTGTTCGCCTTTTATGCCCATATTGTGTCTCGGTTCGAAAGTTTTGGTTCCTTACACGAGGCAACCCATCCAGGGCTAAACAACCACCGCCCTCGCCAACGCCATCGCCTTTAAACTCGACTGCCGCCTCACCGGACTCGCCCGCCCCCGCGCTCTCCACGACACCCGCTACGCCAACGATCTCGCCCTCTCCGAACCACGTCGGAGCCATCCTCGTCAAAGAAGGCTTCACTCCCAATTACCGCAAAACCCGCCAAATGCACCCCGCCCAACGCCAGCACCTCACTGGCCTAACCCTCAAATCAAAAAAACCTATCTCGCCCGCCCCGCCTTTTCCCAACACCTCCCAGGCCTCATCGTCCATCTCGCCTCCGTCCAACCCGTCCGCGCCGCCCGGCTCCAAAAACTCTACGACCAGATCACCTTTCCGCCCCTCCCGCAAAATTAAAAAACTTCTAGACAGGGGCATTCAATAGGGGTAACATCTCCCCATGCGCTACCTCCTTGTTTGTCTGTTTCTTCTCACAGTCTCCTCTGCCCCGTCGCAGACAATCAACAACGGTTCCTTCTTCGGCTCGGTCACCGACCCCTCCGGTGCCGCCGTCCCGGGTGCCACCGTCCGCGTCCTCCGCGATAACCCACCCTTCCGCCGCGAAGCCGTCACCGACGCCGTCGGAAACTACCAAATCTCGCCCGTTCCCCCCGGCGACTACCGCCTCACCATCGAAAAAGCCGGCTTCCAACGCGCCGAAGTCTCGAGCGTCACCCTCAGCGCCGCCCAGCAAGCCCGCGTCGATACCCAACTCACCGTCGGCTCCGTCTCCGACACCATCAAGGTCGAAACCCGCGCCGCCCAGGTCGATACCGCCTCCGCCAACATCGGCTCCACCGTCTTCGGCACCCAAGTCCAGGAACTCGCCCTCAACACCCGCAGCTTCACCCAACTCATGACCCTTCAGCCCGGCGTCAGCTCCACCCAGGCCCAACAGCCCGGCTTCGGGTCCAATACCAGCGTCCCCTTCTCTTTCAGCGGCGGCCAAACCAGCGCCAACAACTGGACCCTCGACGGCGGCCGCAACGTCGACACCTTCAACGGCAACAACCTCGCCATGGTCAACCTCGACGCCATCGCCGAAGTCCGCATCGAACGCAACGCCTACACCTCCGAATACGGCCGCAACGGCGGAGCCCAAGTTAACGTAGTCACTAAGTCCGGCACCAACGAGTATCACGGCACCCTCTTCGAATTCTTCCGCAACGACAAACTCGATGCCCGTAACTTCTTCGCTACCCGCCGACCCAAAAATCGCTATAACAACTTCGGCGGCGTCTTCGGCGGAGCCCTCAAACGCGACAAAGTCTTCTTCTTTCTCTCAAACGAGTACCGCCGCATCTGGCAATCCACCGGCACCCGCACCAGCATCGTTCCCACCGACGCCCAAATCGCCGGCGACTTCTCCACCACCCGCGACATCCGCGACCCCCTTACCGGCCAACTCTTCCCCGGCCGCCGCATCCCCACCAACCGCCTCGACCCCAACGCCCTCGCCCTCATCAAAACTTACTACCAACGCCCTAACTTCCAACAAGGTGCCCTCAACTTCACCTCCGCCGAACCCGACGGCACCAACTACCGCTCCGGCCTCGCCCGCCTCGATTGGAACGCCAAAGAAAACTTCACCGTCTTCGCCCGCTATAACCTCGATTCCACCCGCCTCATCAGCCCCTACGGCCTCTTCGCCGGCAACCCCATGCAAAACGTCGCCGACAGCGAACAATCCCACATCATCCGCGGCGCCAACATCTCCACCACCTGGATCGTCAACTCCAACATGGTGAATCAACTTACCGGGTCGTTCTACGGTGGCTCCCTCGCCATCTCCACCTCCGCCAACGCTGCCCGCGCCCGCGACGCCAACTTCCGCGTCCCCCGCGTCTTCAATACCCAAGTCGCCGCCGCCGGCCTCATCCCCTCCGTCTCCCTCTCCCAAGGCTACGCCAGCATCGATATCCGCTGGCCCCAAAACATCACCTCCTACACCTGGGAAATCATCGATAACTTCTCCTGGGTCAAAGGCCGCCACACCCTCAAATTCGGCGGCTCCCTCGACAAGGAAAATAAATCCCAAAACCAAAGCGTTCCCAATAACAACGGGACGTTCACCTTTAACAGCCAATCCACCGGCGACGCCCTCGCCGACTTACTCACCGGCAATGCGTTCCAGTACACCGAAAACTCCAACCACGTCTTCGGCAAATCCCGCTGGGAAAACTGGTCCGCCTACGTCCAGGACCAGTTTCGCGCCACCAACCGGCTCACTCTAACCTACGGCGTCCGCTACGAAATCTACCGCCCCGAACGCGACCGTGACGGCCTCTTCTCTTTCTTCCAACCCTCGCGCTTCGATCGTTCCCGCGCCGCCACCGTCCTCCCCTCTAACGGCCAAATCGTCACCGGCACCCAAAACTACGACAACGGCCTCGTCGTCGTCGGAACGGCCAACGCCCCCTTCGGCCAATCAATGACCAACTCGGTCTACAACACCTTCGCCCCCCGCGGCGGCTTCTCCCTCGGCCTCGGAAAAGGCAATACCACCGTCCTCCGCGGAGGCTTCGGCATGTTCCACGACCGTTGGAGCCAACTCGTCTCCGCCTCCCGCAACAACTGGCCCTTCAACCAAAGCGCCTCCATCTTCTCCACCTCATTTTCCAATCCCGCCCAAGGCGAACGCCGTTTCTTCCCCATCGCCCTCTCCAACTACGCCTCGCCCTGGAACATCCCCTACTACATGAAATGGTCCCTCGGCGCCCAGCGCGCCATGCCCGGCGACATCCTCCTCGATACGAGCTACGTCGGCTCCCGCGGCGTCGCCCTCACCCGCGCCCGCGATATCAACCAACCCATCGCCTCCGCCGATGTCGCCGCCGGCCGTATCAACGTCAACGCCGCCCGCCCCTATCCCGGCTTCGCGGCCATCAGCACGAGCGAAACTACCGGCCAATCCGTCTATCACAGCCTACAAGTCTCGGCCACCCGCCGCTTCGCCCGCGGCATCTCCCTCCAAGGCTCTTACACTTACTCCCGCTCCATCGATAACGTCACCACCCCGCTCAACTCCTACGCCTCCAACAGCATGGAACGCGCCCTATCTGCGTTTGACCGAGCCCAAATCCTCGCCCTCAGCTACGTGTACGAACTGCCCTTCTTCCGCGGCGGCAACGGCCTCACGAAAAAGGTCCTCGGCGGCTGGCAACTCTCCGGCATCAGCCGTTTCGAATCCGGCACGCCCTTCTCCGTCACCGTCCCCGGAGACCGCGCTGGCGTCGGCGGCGGCGGCCAACGCCCAGATGTCACCGGCCCCATCCAACTCGATCACACCCTCGCGCGATGGTTCAGTGGTAACTTCGCCCTGCCCGTCCTCGGCACCTTCGGCAACCTCGGCCGCAACGTCGTCCGCGCCCCCGGCCAGTCCAACTGGGACGTCTCCTTCAGCAAAAAGACCGAACTCTATCGCTTCTCCGCCGACCACGCCGTCCAGCTCCAGTTCCGCGCCGAGTTCTTTAATCTGTTCAACCACACCCAGTACGCCGGGGTCTCCGCTGCTGTCGGTGCCGCCAATTTCGGCCAAATCACCTCCGCCCGCGACCCCCGGCTAACGCAACTCGGGCTCCGCTTGTTGTTTTAGGCTCCATGCTTCCTCTGCTCGCCGCGTCCGTCTGGCTGTCGCTTCAGGGTCCCCGCCTCCTCGTCAACGGCCTCCCCTGGCTCACCGAAAACCAGCACGAACTCATCAACCCAATCTCCCCCCCGCCGTCTGGAACCTCGGCCTCTCTCCTTCGGGAGGCCGCATCCGTTTCCACACGAACTCCACCCGCCTCGCGATCTACCTCGAATATTCCTCGCCGCCCAACTTGACCAACAGGCACGCCTTCGGCCAATCCGGCGTCGATCTCTATCTTGACGGCGTCTACCGCTCCACCTCCACCGCCCCCAAAGGCAAGCAAATCGGGTTCGCCTTCTTCCCCGACCTTCCCACCCAGGACCGCGAAGTCATCCTCTAACTGCCCCTCTACACGTCCACGCCCCAGGCCTCGACGAGACAACCACCATCACCCCCGCCACCCGCTTCGCCCGCCCCCAGCCCGTTGTCTACTACGGAACTTTCATCACCCAAGGCGGCTGCGTCGACTTCGTCAACCTCGGCTTCTCCCGCAACGGCAAAGGTGAACCGGCCGTAGCCTCCTCGTCCTCGACTTCTCTCAAAACAACCCAACCTTCGAATCCCTCCAATCCGTCTACGACCCCTTCCTCAATACCATTCGTTCAAAACGCCCCACCCGCCCGCCTCTCCGTCATGCGCCAGCACATCCGTCAAGTGATCGAAGCCAAAATCGCCGCCGACAACAAAAACTTTCACCTCCTCGACGGCGTCCACCCCAACGAT
Organism: Acidobacteriota bacterium; assembly: GCA_025354525.1. Taxonomy (GTDB): domain Bacteria; phylum Acidobacteriota; class Terriglobia; order Bryobacterales; family Bryobacteraceae. The sequence continues at coordinate 1,065 of JANXMS010000574.1, read as the reverse complement.
CTCGGCTTCCAGCGCATGGCCGATCGCCTCGCACCTACGGCAGCCAATATCCTCCACCTCCTCCCGCCCGCCTCAGTCGTCGACCGCGCCATCACCGTCAACTTGCCCGCCGCCGTCCGCGGAAAATGTGAAGAACTCATCGAGTTTATCTGGGGCTCCGCCGGCTTCCCAAAACCCCAACTCCCCGCAAAAATCACAAAAGACGCCCCCAGCCCCATCGCCAACCTCCGCCACGCCAAAGCCGTCGAAACGTTGACAATCCGTATGGACGAAGCTCAGGAGAACACCACCCATCACCTCCTCCACCACGGCCACGCCTGCACCTTCGACGACGCCGCCAACCCCAAAAGCTACGGCATGGCAGAGGCCGTCGACAAGTTTCATCCCCCATCCACATCGAACTCCACTGCGCCCGCCTCTTCAATCCCTCCCTCGCCTCCCCCTGCCAAAAATTAATTCTTCGCTGTTTTGCGTAAGTAAAAGCGCTAATTCAAGTTCGCCAGCAAGGGGCGACCAAGCGTACTTGGTCCTTGAGGTCGACCGTGGAAATGGTGGGCCGTGGAAAACGAGGAGAACCAAAGGCTGGTTTTTCACTCTCGTCCCACCGCCGCGACGGCCCTTCTCTGGCTTCCCGCCAAAAGCCGAAGGCCGTCGCTTCGCTTTCTCGTCCTTACTCACACCAAACAGCGAGGAGGCCCAAAATCCGACGGGCGCTGGCTCGGCGCCTGCCTCCACTGGCTCGAATTCGACTTATTCACCCAATAGTCATCCAACCGACCGCGGAAGTTATTCTGTCTGCGAGACCATCGGAGGACTCCCATTCCCATGATTAATCTCGCCGCAGCCATCTCACTAACGCTTCTCTCGTCCTCGGTTCTCTACGCCCAAGGCCAAGCGCTCGACGCCGTCCTTGAAGGCCAAATCCGCTCCCAGGACCGCAGCCCTATCGGCGGCGTCGAAGTTAAAGCCTACGCCCCCCTCACCGGCTACGAACGCAAAGTCACCTCGAGCCCCACTGGCACCTACCGCATGGTACTCCTCCCCCCGGCCGCTACAATCTCACCG
>JANXMS010000077.1 GCA_025354525.1 Acidobacteriota bacterium | reverse complement strand
CCCGAACAATGATGGACGGATTCTGGCGCGGAAGAATCTGCAGAGTGGGGAGACGGTGCAGTATAGCTATGACAACCTGAATCGGTTACTCACAGCGGAGACGACGTCGACGGCTTGGGGACTGAGCTGGGACTATGATGGTTTGGGAATCGGTGGACGCAGTTACAGGCGAAGGGTACGGCGCCGGGGAATACGATTTCGTTTGACCAGACGAAGAATCAGGTGAATACGTCGCAGTATGGGTACGATTTGAATGGAAATATGACGGCGATGCCGGGGAGCGCTTCGCTGGGTTACGATGTGGAGAATCGGTTGGCCGCGTCGGCCGTGAATGGGGTCTATGAGAGCTATGCGTATCTGGCGGATAATAAGCGGGTTTGGAAGTACTCGGTGCAAGGTTCGACGGCGAAGGAGGAGTATTACTTGTATGGGGTAGGAGGGCAACGGATCGCGAGTTATACGGCGACGTTTGCGAGTGGGATGTTGACGCTGAATTCGGCGAAGCTTGATGTGTATTTGGGGGGACGGGCGGTTTGGCAGAACGGGAAGCCGGTGGTGCAAGATCGGCTGGGGAGCGTGATGGCGCGGGGGAACGGGGTTGGTGGGGTGGAGGTGCATGATTACTTTCCGTATGGGGAGGAGAGGGTGGCGACGGTGGGGGATCGGAATAAGTTCGGGACTTATCATCGGGATCAGACGGGGTTGGATTATGCGGATCAGCGGTATTACAATGGTGCGATTGGGCGGTTTTTAACGAGTGATCCGTATGAGGCCGAGGGTCAGAGGCAGAGCAGTTCGAGCAAGAACCGATATGCATATGGAGAAGTCGATCCGATAAATCACACCGATCCAACGGGACTCTACGCGACGTTTGTGGTGGACGGTCTTGAGTCGATTAACGGAGGCCCTTGCTTGGCCCCACTTGAGTTTTATCCGGGCGTAAACCCAAGTTGCGCAGTTCCTGCACCGCTTCTCGATCCCTACACACCGCCGCCCAGTCCGAATTGCTCCCAGCTCCTTTCTGCTCAGATTGATGGTTTTCTTGCCACCGTCGGGTCGCCGATGGTGGGCCAAGGTGCTAATTTTGTAGCGTCAGGACAGGCCTATAACGTTGATCCCGGGTTCATGGTCGCACTGGCTGGAGCCGAGTCACAGTTTGGAAAGAAGGTCAATACTAAGTGGGGGATTTTCAATGCATTTGGCGTAATTGATTAGCGGCGAGCGGCCTCTCTGGCTTCGCTCGACGGATTCCGCCGGGGCGTCCACAACAAAAAGGTGTAGAAATGTTTCACAAAGTCTGGTAGTCTTCCGATAGCAGTCGCGAGCGTTTCATGGCGAACAG
>JANXMS010000526.1 GCA_025354525.1 Acidobacteriota bacterium | reverse complement strand
TTTCCAAAATCGAATCCAGCTTGGATAGACTGTGTCATAGCGAAAGCCGTTGCTCCTTGGTCTCTAACTCTTTGTCGTCAAACATAGTTATGCCAGAAACAACGGCTTTTTGCTAGCCCTTGGTGAGAAATAGCGGCTAGCCACTGTTTCGGTGATATGAATTCCCCACTCGCGCCACTCCTTTTCGGGAACGCGTCGTACCTATCCTGAACGACCACCTGAGAAAAGATTGAAAAAAACATGAGATTTTGTCGCGGAGATGATTTGTTTTGCCTACGGAATACGCGTTCCTAATGAGCGGTTGCCCGGATGAATCTTAGCCCGACGAAGTACATATCTAATTCACTTGACTGACCACCGACACACAGATATACTCCAAACGGATCACTACGAATCGGTGGATTCAGGCGCCGTGTGTCGAAGCGCCCATTTGTTGTCTGTTGGGAAAATTTTTACCGAGCATCGCCTCAGGAGAATACGAGGACCTTATGGCAAGAGAGAGCACGCAGCATAAAATTGACCGTGTTCGGCCGCCCAGAGTGCAGATCACCTACGACGTCGAAATTGGTGACGCGATCGAACTCAAAGAGCTGCCGTTCGTGATGGGTGTCTTGGGCGACTTTACTGGTCAGCCCGTAGAACCGCTTCCCCGACTGAGGGACCGAAAGTTCGTCGAGGTCAACCCCGACAACTTCGATCAGGTGCTGGAGGGTATGAAACCCCACCTCGCCTTCTCGGTCGAAAACAAATTGAGCGAAGATTCCGACGCCGGACAACTCAAAGTTGATTTGAAGTTCGCCAGCTTAGATGACTTCAACCCGGAAAACGTGGCCAAACAGGTAAAGCCGCTCAAAGAGTTGCTCGATCTGCGCACCCGTCTTTCCGACCTCCGCGGCACCCTCCAGACCAACGAAAAGCTGGAAGAAGCCCTCATGGACGCCATCAAAGATTCCAATAAAATGGATAAACTGAAGCAGGAACTCGGCACCGGAGGCGAAGAGCAATGAGCGACGCACAGAAATCGCAAGCCTCAGCCCAGGAACAAACACTCGAACTCGGCCTGCTCGACCAGATCGTCGAACAAGGCAAAGTGGGCACCGACTCCGCGAGCAAAGAACGCGGCAAGTCGCTCATTAAAGAGTTCGTCCAGCAGGTCCTCCAGGGACAGATGACCGTTTCGCGCGACACCGAGGCGATGATCAACGCCCGCATCGCGCAGATCGACCATCTCATCTCCATCCAGCTCAACGAAGTCATGCATCACCCGTCGTTCCAGAAGCTCGAAGGCTCCTGGCGCGGGCTGAAATATATGATGGATCAGAGCGAAACCAGCGAGATGTTGAAGATCAAAGTCCTCAACGTTTCAAAGAAAGACCTCCTCCGCGACCTCCAGCGCGCCTCTGAGTTCGATCAGAGCGCGATGTTCAAAAAGGTGTACGAAGAAGAGTTCGGCGTCTTCGGCGGCGCTCCGTTTGCTGCCCTGGTCGGCGATTACGAATTCGGTAAACACCCGGAAGATATTGAACTCCTGGAACGAGTCAGCAACGTCGCAGCGGCCGCCCATGCGCCGTTCTTGACCGCTGCCTCGAACGAACTCTTCAACCTCGAAAGCTTCACCAGCCTCGATCAACCCCGCGACCTCGGCAAAATCTTCGATACCACCGAGTACGCCAAGTGGAAAAGCTTCCGAGCGACCGAAGATTCGCGCTACATCGGCATGTGTCTGCCCCGCATTCTGGGCCGCTTGCCGTATGGCCCGGATACCAAGCCAGTCGAAGCTTTCAACTACCAGGAAGGCGTTGATGGGACAGAGCACAACAAGTACCTCTGGTCCAATGCTGCCTATGCCCTCGGAGCCCGTCTAACCAACAGCTTCGCTAAGCACCACTGGTGCGCGGCCATCCGCGGCGTCGAAGGTGGCGGTCTCGTGGACGGTCTCGCCGTTCACAACTTCCGTACCGACGACGGCGATGTCGCCATGAAGTGCCCTACCGAAGTGCCCATCACCGATCGCCGGGAAAAGGAATTGGCCGACCTCGGCTTCATTCCCCTAGTCCACTGCAAAGGCACGGACTACGCAGCGTTCTTCAGCGTTCAGTCGGCCCAAAAGCCCAAACTGTACGATAAGGACGCCGCCAACGCCAACGCCCGGCTCTCCGCCCAGTTGCCCTACATTCTCGCCGTCAGCCGCTTTGCGCATTACCTCAAAGCCATGATGCGCGACAAAATCGGTAGCTTTATGTCCCGTTCCTCCTGCGAATCGTTCCTCAACCAGTGGATCTCGCAGTATGTTCTACTCGACGACGACGCGTCGCCAGACATGAAGGCCAAATATCCCCTCCGCGAAGCGCGCATTGACGTTAGCGAGATTCCTGGTAAGCCCGGTGCTTATCGGGCCGTGTCGTTCCTAAAGCCCCACTTCCAGTTGGACGAACTTAGCGTTTCGCTCCGGTTGGTGGCAGACCTGCCGCCTCCGTCGAAAGGCTAAATTTGTTCTCGGGGGTTGATGGGAAATCCAGCCAACCCCCGCGTTACTTAGTGAACCGGCTGTTACAAGCTGACTTAGTGAAGAGCTTACGGTGACTAACCCGAGAGACTTCACTCACCTCAAAACATAAGTTTCTAACGTAAATCAGGAGAATACTAAAATGCCAATGGACATGTTTATTGCTTTGGACGGGATCCCCGGCGAGTCGACCGACGACAAGCACGCGAAATGGATCGAAGTCCTGAGCTTCTCGCACGGGATGAGCCAAATCATTGGTGGAAGCCGCTCTTCGCAAGGCGGTGCCACTGGAGGTCGCGTCGACATCCAAGACTTTACCTTCCACAAAAGTACCGATGCGACCACCCCGAAGCTCCAGCTTTTCTGTTGCAACGGCACCCATATCAAGAAGGGTACGTTCGAAGTCTGCAAGGCCACCGGCGACAAGACGGTCTTCTACACGATCGCTCTCGAAGATGTTCTGATCTCGAGCTATAGCGCCACCGGTGCCCGGAACGGAGACGGTGTCCCGTCCGAGTCCGTAACCCTCAACCCCGGCAAGTACGAATGGACCTACACCCAGACCGATCAGAAGACTGGTAAAGCTGGTGGTAAAATTGCCTCCAACTGGAGCCTCATCATCAATAAGGGCGCCTAGTTCGGCCCCCTGCCATTCCGCGGCATAGCCTTCTAAAAATGACAGCCAAGGACCTTTATCAGGCAGGAAAGCTGAAAGAGGCGATTCAGGCGCTGAACGTCGAAGTACGGGATAACCCGTCCGACGTTCGGCGCCGAACGTTTCTATTTGAACTGCTGACTTTTGCGGGCGAATATGATCGCGCGCAGAAACAGCTCCAAGTACTCGCGGACGGAAGCGGTGAGGCGAAATTGGGTACTGTTCTGTACCTCTCTGCCCTCCACGCCGAAAAAACTCGCAAAGAAACGTTCTCTAAAGGTGACTACCCCACGCATGCCGGCGACGGCACTGATCCGCAAGTCACCGGTGAACTCAACAAAAAGCCCTTCGCCTCTGTCGTCGACGCCGACCCGCGTATCGGGCCGCGCCTCGAATGCTATGCCGCAGGTGCCTACATCTGGATTCCGTTTAAGCACATCGAAGAGATTGAGGCCATGCCGCCCAAGCGCGTCCGCGACCTCATTTGGATTCCCGCTATTGTCCGCACCGGTCCGTCGTTTAAAGCGATGGAACTCGGTGAGGTGCTGTTGCCGGTGCTCACGTGGGATGCCAGCATGAACGAAGATGATGACGTCAAATTGGGACGCATCAGCGAGTGGTACGAGACAGAAAAGGGAGAAGTCTGCCCAGTAGGCCAGAAAATGCTTCTCGTCGATGGAGAAGAGTTGCCGATTCTCGAATTGCGAAAACTCGTATTCCATCATCCGCAAGAACTGACCTCGGAAGCCGCCGACCAATAAACGATGCCTCTCCGCGAAGACCTCCTGAATCCTATCCCCGGAGACAATCCGAGCGGAGAGTATCTTTACTATTCCCCTGTCTACGACAAAATAAAAGAAGCCCGTCGCGAAGACGACGAGGGCCCCGTTGGCGATTGGCAGCGGGAACGCAAGGTGGCGGATTGGAACACTGTCATAAAGCTGGCCGGGGAATCGCTCGCCACCAAAACGAAGGACCTGCAACTCGCCGCTTGGCTCACCGAAGCCCACCTCCGTAAAGAAGGCTTTGGCGAGTTCCAGAAGTGTCTCGACCTCCTCAAAGGAATGGTCGAATCGTTCTGGGATACGCTCTATCCAGAACTCGAAGATGGGGACGCTGAATTTCGCGCTACCCCGCTCCAATGGCTCGGCAACTTCGACCTCCAAGTCCAGTGGGTCCCGCTCGTCAAAACGTCAGCGGGATATGGCGACATTAAGTATCAGGAGTCCCGCAAGGTCGGCTACAGATCCGACGCGGAAAACGACAGCTCCAAACTCGAAACCTTCCTTGAAAAAACCAAAGAAGGTAAGATCAGCGCCGAGGACTTTGACAAGGAGTTCGCCGCTACCCCCAAGCTCTGGTACGCCAACACCCTAGCCACGCTCGACCTCTGCCTGGAATCGCTCGACGCTCTCCAGGTCACCTGCGAAGATCGCTTCAGTGACATGGCCCCCGGCTGGACCAAACTTCGCGGATCGCTCGAAAAAGTTCGCCAAACCGTCAATATCCTCCTGATTCGGAAGCGCGAGAAGGAACCCGACGAACCCGTTGACGGTGCCGAAGTCGAAGAAACGGTCGAGGACGAGGCACCGGAAGAAGAAAGCTCCTCCAACTCCGCCCCCGTCGCCAAGGCAGCTCGCAAAGGTGGCGCCCTCTCCGCTGAACCCGTCGACCGCGACGATGCCATCCAACGCGTCATCTCCGCCGCCAAGTTCCTCCGCAAGGAAGACGCTTACACCCCCGCCCCCTACCTCATGCTCATGGGCCTCCGCCACGGCGAACTCCGCGCCGGCGGCGAAACCCTCGACCCCCGCCTCCTCGAACCCCCTCCCACCGAAATCCGCCAGCAACTCAAACAGCACTCCCTCGACAGCAACTGGCAAGGCGTCCTCGATACTGCCGAAGCAGCCATCGCCCTCCCTTGCGGCCGCGGCTGGTTCGACGTCCATCGCTACGCCGCCCAAGCCTGCGCCCAACTTGGCTACTACTACGCCGGTCTCCAATCCGGAATCCGCGCCGGCCTCCGCGGTCTGCTGACCGACTACCCCGCCCTCCTCGAAATGACGATGATGGACGATACCCCTACGGCCAACGCCGAAACGCTCACCTGGATCAAGGCCGAAGTCCTCAGCGCCGCCTCCTCCGCCACCGCCGCCGAAACCTCCTACGCCCCGCCCCCCACTGAGGACGAACACGCCGCTTCCGCCACCGGCGAACCCCTCCCCCCCGACACCTGGGAACTCGCCACCCAAGCCGCCCGCAGCGGACGCGCCCGCGAAGCCATCGACCTGCTCGCCCGCGAAGCCGCCATCGAACGCAGCGGCCGCGCCCGCTTCCTGCGCAAAACTCAACTCGCTTCCATCTGTATGGAGACCGGCAACGAAGCCATCGCCCAGTCCATCCTCGAACAACTAGCCGCCGAAATCGAAGCCCGCCACCTCGATGAATGGGAGCCCGCCGAATCCATCGCCCACCCGCTTCTCCTGCTCTACCGCTGCCAACTTCGGAACGACCGCGAAAGTCCCGCCACCAAAGCCCTCTTCGCCAAACTTTGTCGGCTCGATCCCGGCCAGGCTCTTGGCGTTAGCCGACAATAGGTTATGGCAAAAGGTGACTTCGATCAGATCGTAACTCTGTCCGTCCTCGACCGGCTGATTGACCGCGAGCCGAAGAACCCCACCGTCGAAGCCCGCATGACTCGCGCCCAGTCCGTGCGCCTTATGAAAGCCGCCGTCAAACGGGATCTCGAATGGCTCCTCAACACCCGTCGCATCAAAGAAGAATCCGTCGACGCCGCCTCCGAACTCACCCACTCCCTTTTCAACTACGGCCTCCCCGACCTCACCAACTTCGGCCTCAACTCCACCCGCGATCAGAATCGCCTCACCTGGATGCTCGAAGCCACCGTCTCCTCCTATGAGCCCCGCCTCATGAACCCTAAAGTCTTCATGGAACCCGTCGAACCAGGCTCCAAAAAATTGAAATTCCGCATCGACGGCCTTTTAAACATGGATCCCGCTCCCGAACGCGTCACCTTCGACACGACCCTCGACCTCACCAGTCAGTCCTACGTCGTGAAGGGAGACGGCGGTGCGTGACGAACTCCTCAATTACTACGAACGCGAACTGACTTTCCTCCGCCAAATGGGCGCGAGTTCGCCGACAAATACCCCAAAATCGCCCGCCGCCTCCTCCTCGAACCCACCCAATGCGAGGACCCTCACGTCGAACGCATGATCGAAGCGTTCGCCTTTCTCGCCGCCCGCGTTCATCTCAAAATCGACGACGAGTTCCCCGAAATCACCGAGGCCCTCCTCGGCGTCATCTATCCCCACTTCGTCCGACCCATCCCCTCCATGTCGGTCGCCGAACTCTCCTCCGACCCCGAAAACGCCGCCCTCATCACCGGCTTCCCCGTCCCCCGCGGTGCCGTCCTTAACTCCCGCCCCATCGACGGCCTCCCTCTCCGCTTCCGCACCTGTTTCGATGTCACCCTCTGGCCCATCATGATCAGTGGCACCCAGTGGAAAACCCCAGACCGGCTCTCGCCCGCCCCTAAATCCAGCGGGGCCACCGCCGCCCTCCGCACCGAAATTCGCTACGCCCCCGGCGTCCAATCCGACAAACTCAATCTCCGTTCCCTTCGCCTCTTCCTCAACGGCGAAGCCGCCCTCATCCATTCTTTCTACGAACTCCTCTGCAATAATACGATGCAGATCCTGCTCCGCGACCTCACCCCAGGCTCCCGCAAGCCACCCATCACCCTCCCCGCCACCTGTCTCCAAGCCGTCGGCTTCCACGAAAACGAAGCACTCATCCCCTATCCCCGCCGCTCGTTCGAAGGCTACCGCCTCATTCAGGAGTTCTTCCACTTCCCCGAAAAGTTCTTCTTCATAGAGCTCTCCGGCCTCGAAGAACTAATCGGCTCCGGCTTCAAAACCGGCTTCGAAGTCGTCGTCTTGATCAGCCGCTTCGAACGGCCAGACCGCATGCAGCAGCTCGAAGTCGGCATCGGCCCCAACTCCCTCAAACTCAACTGCACGCCGATTATTAACCTTTTTAAACAAACCGCCGAGCCCATTCTCCTCTCTCATAACAAAGCCGAGTACGGCATCGTCCCCGACGTCCGCCGGCCCCTCGCCATGGAGATCTTCTCCGTCGAAGAGGTCCTCAGCTCTAACCCCTCCAGCGGCGATATCACCTATTTCGAGCCCTTCTACTCCTACCGCCACGGTGCCACTCGCGAAGTGAAACAAACCTTCTGGCAGTCCATGCGCCGCCAAAGCACCCGCCGTAACGACGATGGCACCGAAGTCTCGCTCTCCCTCGTCGACCTCTCCGGCCGCCCCATGCGTCCCGATTTCGACGCCATCACCGTCCGTACCATCTGCTCCAATCGCGATTTGCCCTCCCGCATGCCCATCGGCAACGACGCCGGTGATCTCGAACCCCAGGGCCTCGCTCCCATTCGCAAAGTCACCATCCTCAGGAAAATGACCGCCCCGGTCCGCCCTCCCGTCGGCAAAGGTGCCCTCTGGCGCTTGATCTCCCACCTCTCGCTCAACTATCTCTCTCTAGTCGAAGACGGCAAGGAAAGCTTCCAGGAGATCCTCCGCCTCTACGATTTCGAAAACTCCCCCGCTCTTCAGAAACAGATCATCGGCATCTCCTCCATCTCCAGCCAGCGCCACTTTGCCCGCCTCGTCTCAGAAAACGGAATCTCCTTCGCGCGAGGATTGAAAATCGACATCGAACTCGATGAAGAGCAGTTCGTCGGCGCCGGTGCCTACCTGTTCGCCAGCGTCGTGGAACGCTTCCTCGCCCTCTATGTCACGATGAATAGCTTTAGCCAGTTGACCGTGCGGACCAAGCAACGGAAGGAGGTACTAGGCGCATGGCCCCCGAGAACCGGTCAGCAGATTCTGCTCTAGATCCCCCGCCCATCGAAGCCCCTCCCGCTTACCGTCCGGGCATGGCCCTGCTCCAACAGCGCCTCGCCGAACGCGGCTACGAGTTCGAGTTCTTTCAAGCCGTGCGCCTGCTCGAACGACTCTCCCCCCAGCGCTCCCCCGTCGGTCGCTTCAATGTGCCCGGCTCCGAAGTCGCCCGCTTCGAAGTCAACCAGGAAATGGGCTTCCCCGCCAGCCCCATGGAAGGCATCGAGTTTGTCGAAGGCCAACCGACCCGCGTCAAAATCAACTTCATGGGCCTCACCG
>JANXMS010000523.1 GCA_025354525.1 Acidobacteriota bacterium | reverse complement strand
CCCATCGGCCAAAAGGCGGTCGCATAGATGAGAAGGAACAAACCCGGCCGCACCAGAGACAAAAAATCGCAAGAAGACTCCTGGTTCGTTAGTGTAGCGTAGTCATTATGTCCCATTTGTCGACCGCCGAATCCGCGCTGTTCGTTGTCCTGCTCGCCGTAGCGCTGATCGGCTTTGGCCGCCGCCTTTCGGTGGTCGTCTCTCTCCTGCGCCAAGCCAAGCCAGACGCCAGCTTCCAACTCCATCCCCTCTCCCGCCGCGTCTGGGACTTCTTCTGGGAGGTCATCTGCCAAGCCAAAGTCATTCAGCAGCGCCCCATCCCGGGCCTCCTGCATGCCTTCGTCTTCTGGGGATTTTGCGCCTTCGGCGTCGTCACGCTCAACCATTTCGCCATCGGCGTCGGCTGGCCGCTGTTCTCGGTCCACGGCAATCCTATCGGCTGGCTGGCCGCCGCGTTTGCCCTCGTCACCGCCGTCTCCATCGCCGGCCTCGCCTTTCGCCGTCTCGTCTTGAGGCCCCAATGGCTCGGCGAAGTCTCCTGGGAATCCGGCTTCATCGCCCTGCTCATCTTTGTCCTGATGGCCACCTATCTCATCGACTTCCAACTAGCCCCGCCCGCGCCGCTGTTCAATGCCATCTGGTGGACCCATACCCTCGCCCTCCTCATCTTCCTCCCCCTTATCCCCCACACCAAGCATCTCCACCTCATCCTCAGCCCGGCCACCATCTTTCTCTCGCGCGGCGGATTCTCGGCTATTCCGCCCTTGGCTGGCGATGAAGATTTCGGCCTCGTCACCGGCAAGGACGTCACCAAGCTCACCGTCCTCCAATCGTTCTCCTGCGTCGAATGCGGCCGCTGCACCGAGCACTGCCCCGCCGCCAACACCGGCAAACTCCTCGATCCGAAAGAGATCATACTTGGCATGCGCGACTACCTCAACGAGTTCGGCGTGGCCAGCGAGCAGCCTCTCCTCGGCCTTCATATCTCCACCGAAGCCGTCTTCCAATGCACCACCTGCGGTGCCTGCGAATTCCAGTGCCCCGTCGGCATCGAGCATCTCCCAATCATCATCGGCCTCCGCCGCGGTGCCGTCAACACGGGCACTTGGGAAGACGAACACGGCACCAAGCTATTTCTGAATCTCGAACGCTACGGCAACCCCATGGGCTTCCCTGCCCTGCAACGAGACCGCTTCGTCAAATCCGCCGAACTCCCCCTCTACGACGGCTCACAGGAGTATCTGCTCTGGCTCGGCTGCATGGGCAGCTACGACCCCGCCGGTCGCGAAATCGTCACCTCCCTCGTTCAAGTCCTCCGCCATCACAACATCACCTTCGGCGTCCTCAAAAAAGAGCGCTGCTCCGGAGACTCCGCCCGTCGCCTCGGCAACGACCTCGTCTTCCAAACCCTGGCCAATCAAAACATCGAAGCCATCCAAGCGGTAGACGCAAAAAAGATGCTCTCCATCTGCCCCCATTGCGTCCGCACCCTCGGCCAGGATTATCAGGAATTCGGCGTCCATTTCGAAGTCGAGCACCATTCCACGCTGCTCGCTAAATTCGCGACCGCCGGCCCGCCCGACCAGTCAGTCGTCTACCACGACCCCTGCTACCTCGGCCGTTATCAGGACATTTACGACGAACCCCGCGCCGTCGCCGCTTCCGCCGGATCGCTCGTCGAAGCGCCTCGCAATCGAGAGCGCGGATTCTGCTGCGGAGCCGGCGGCGGCCTCGCCTTCTTGGGTGAGGAGATGGGCAGCCGAGTGAATCACGCCCGCGTCCAGGAACTCGTCGATACGGGGGCGAATATCGTCGCCGCCGCCTGCCCCTTCTGCAACACCATGTTCCGCGACGGCTTGGCCGCCGTCAGCGACCGTCCGCCCCAACTTCTCGACATCGCACAAATTGCCGCAAGAAATTTGCCGCCGACGCCCCAAATCCAGTAGCCGCCATGGTAATCTAACAACTGTTGCCCAGCATTCATTGGCAGGGCACCTGATCGTGGACGCGTAGCTCAATTGGCAGAGCAACTGACTCTTAATCAGTAGGTTGACAGTTCGATTCTGTCCGCGTTCACCACTTATTCTAAAGGACTTAACTTGATCTCCCGCCTCAATCGAGCCGGGTCGAAAGTGCCTTTGGGGGTGAATTTGGGGGTACACTATTCCCGGTTGGATTGGACGGTACATAGCGGGCGCGGGCTTTTCGGCGGCGCGATCGGGAACTTTACCACAGCGCTATTGTGGTCGTTTGCTCATTTTGTGGATGTGCAAGTGGTGAGTCTTGCCAGCGGCGTCTAAAACGTAGAGGCTCTTGTTCTTGATTGATACCTTCGCCGTCTTACCTGCCTCACTCAAATCCTTCCTGAATCCGCTATAAGCGGAAGAGCTCACGTGGTAAGCGACCAAGTTTGACCCGTCTGGCATGGACAGCAAGTACTTCACCGCCTTGTTGCCCAGTGGCCCGACGGGATTGGTGTTTTCGTATTCGACCGACTGTACTTTCGCATCAATCCATATCCTCTCTGCCAGCGCCGTCGCGCTGAGTAAAAGCAACCCTGCGATTATTCTCATTCAAACCTCGCCCCCTGCCGCCGAAGGCAGTCAATGGGGGAAAACCTAGCATACTCTCGATCTCCACCGTTCGCCAGATGCATCCCCCCCGGGGGCTCTTGGGTCCTCCCCAGGCGAAAAACTACTAGGGTAGTATCCTTGCCCACCACCGGTAGTGAGTGGTGTGTAAAAGTACTTGACACTGAAATTTCAGATGGGGCTCCTTCAGAGACGGGGTGGGTCGATTCTTCCGGCTGTCTCCCAGGGAACCGTCTCGATGTGCGCGTACACTCGCCGTCAAAATCGGAGAGCGAAAGAAAGGGAGGGGGGGGAGCGAATCCACCGGGGACCGTTTTTCCCGCGTCGAGGACTACGCGCAACGAATTTCAAGTATCGGTAATTCGCCGTGGCGTGGAGTTAGGGAGGAGGTAGGAAATGTTGAATTTTGCGCTGCCTAAAGGCTGCACAAACCTAGGTTTGTGGGCATTTTTGTTAGTCAAGCATAACAAACCATTGGAGTTGTTTTTTATTGCTAGATACAGATAAGGTGAGGGATAATTTAGTAAGGATTCCACATTTCCACAGCTCCTACGAATCCGGTTATAGAAATAACGGTTTAATTTATGGAATTCATTAGAAATGTTAAAAGTGAGAATCCGGGAGCCGCCTCGGCTCTCCTCACGGAACGAGATGCCGCACAAGCACTAGGCGTCTCCGTCCACACCGTCCGTAACTGGCGGCTCTTTAAGAAGGGCCCAGCCTGGACAAAACTGGGCGCGTCGCCCAAAGCGGCGGTTCGATACCGCCCAGAAGACTTACAAATCTTCATCGCCTCCGGACTCAACGGCGGGAGAAGGTAACCATGCAAATCACACCAACAAACCCCCCGGTGCAAACGGGGGGTGAGCGGACTCGTGTCTCGACATTTGATGATAACTCGCCTACATCGCACCCGTCGTTCGACATCCGTCCACGGGTTGCGGAGTACCTGGGCATGGGATTGGACGTGGTGCCGCTCGGCCTTCGTTCCAAGAGGCCGTCGACTGCCAATTGGCCCACAATCGAATTCGCGGAAGACGACTTCAAGTCCGATAGCAACGTCGGGCTCAAACTTGGCAAACGCGGTTTGGCTGATGTTGACTTGGACTGCACCGAAGCGCTTTCGATTGCCCCGAAGTTCTTGCCGCCGACGGGGTTTGTGTTTGGGCGGCCATCGGCGCGGGAATCGCATCACTTCTACCGTCTGGACCCGCCGAGCATCTCGGTGAAGCTGGTCGACCCGCTGACGGAGGATACGCTCATCGAGCTTCGTTCTCTCAAAAGGGATCGGGCGATTGGGTTCCAAACTGTTGCCCCCGGCTCGATTCATGAAGGCACCGGAGAGTTGATCGAGTTCGAGCCGGGTTGTACTCGGCTCATTCAGAATGCCGACGCAGATGAAGTAATCGGAGCCGTTCACCGGATCGGGGCGGCTTCGTTGCTGGCTCGCTACTGGCCTGCCAAGGGGCGACACGATTCGATGCTGGCGCTGGCGGGGGTCCTGGCGCGGGCCGGGTGGCCCCAGGTGGAAGCGCTGACGTTCTGCGAGGCCGTGTATCGGGCGGTGCCCACGCACGACCGGAGGGCAGTGGGCCGTGTTCGTAATGAGGTGGAGTCTACCTTCGACGGCCTTGCCGCCCGTCGGGAGGTTACCGGAATCCCGACCTTGAAGGGAGCGATTGATGGGCGGGCGGTCGATTCCGCTTTGAAGTGGCTCAAAATCGACTCCGTCGCGTCCGGACTTGCGACCGTACTTGGGGGCGAGCTAGACCGACACGACGCCCGGGCCGGTGCGGAGCCCGAGCCGTGGGGGAACCCGATACCGCTCCCCGGTGCGCTCCCTGGCGTCGAACCGTTCAACCCCGATTTACTGCCGGGACCGTTCCGGGCGGTGGCACTCGATATAGCCGAACTCATGCAGGTTCCCTTAGACCTGCCTGCGGTTGCGCTGATGGTCACATTGGCGGGGGTGACCAACCGGCGGGCGACGATTCAGCCGAAGCGGTTAGATGATTGGACTGTCGTAGTGAATGTATGGGGGGCACTCGTGGCTCCGCCGGGATTTAAGAAGTCTCCCACGTTGGATGCTGCCACAGCACCCTTGTCGGCCATTGAAGGCGAGTGGCGGCGAGAACAGGGTGATGCCGAACGCGCCTTCGCATTGGGAAAAGAGGAGGAGGAGCTGAGGCTTTCCGCGTGGAAGGAGACAGCGAAGGCGGCGGCGAAGAAAGGCAATGACCTACCCAGGAGGCCGGACGACTCCCCCGGGGCACCACCGGCGCGGCGGCTTCTCGTGAATGACGCAACGGCGGAAAAGCTGCATGAAATCATGGCGGCGAATCCAGCGGGTGTTCTGGTGGTGCGCGACGAATTAACCGGGTGGTTGGCGCAACTCGATAAACCGGGGCGGGAGGGCGAACGGGCCTTCGCGCTGACATGTTGGAACGGAAACGACTCTTTCACGTTCGACCGAATCGGGCGCGGTACGGTTCATGCGGCGCACGTTTGCATGAGTCTGCTGGGAGGGATTCAGCCGGGGCGACTCCGTAGCTACCTCACTGACACGTTGGCGGACGGAGCCGGAAACGATGGATTGATGCAACGTTTTCAGATGATTGTTTGGCCCGATTGCTCCAATGCGTTCCAATACGTGGATCGCCCGCCGAACCGGGCGGCGCGTGATGCGGTGGAGGCTCGGCTGAGGGCCTTGCTGAATCTCGATCCGGAGGAGCCGCTTAAGCTTCGTTTTGATGACGCGGCGCAAGCGTTGTTTGTCGCGTGGCTGACCTGTTTGGAGCGGCGGCTCAGGGAACCCGGCGAGCATCCTGCCTTCGTGGGTCACTTGTCGAAGTATCGTTCATTGATGCCCACGCTGGCGGCGCTACTCCATTTAGGCGAAGGTGAGACCGGTGAGTTTGTCGGGCTTGATTCGGCGCGACGGGCGGCGGCTTGGTGCGACTATCTCGAATCGCATGCGCGGCGCGTCTATTCCCTCGCCGTTCGTCCGGAAGTCGCTGGGGCCCGGGCGTTGCTTGAGAAGATTCGCACCGGGAAAGTGGGCGAGGGCGGAGTCTTGCCTATCCGGGAAGTCTACTCGAAGGGATGGCAAGAGCTTGCTTCGCCGGAGGCGGCAAAGGCGGCGGCGGAGGTGCTGGTAGATCACCAGTTCCTGCGCCCAATGTACGGGGAGGCGGGGGCGCTGGGCGGGCGTCCGTCGCTTCGCTACTCCGTGAATCCGGCGGTGCAACCCTGAGCCGCTGGCTGTCTTGGGAGGCCCCTATATCGGGGCCTCCCCCCAATAGTGAACCTACAAAACCTGCAAAACCTAGTTTTGATGGTTTTGATGGTTCCCCTTTAGGACAAATCCAAAAGATAGGACAGGGCCGGGAGATGGCGCGGGCTTCGCTGGCGAGAGCCGGAGTGCGGTTTCTCCGTATCGACGGCGCGGCGGTTGCGGGGGTTTGGTCTGACAGGGACGGGCCGGAGGTACGTGACGCATTGCGGGATCTCGGGGCCTGTTCACTTCCAGTGGTGTATCTCGACGGGCCGGGCGTGCCGGTGCGCTGGAAGGGCCGGGCGGTGCCGGGTGATCCGGTGCCGGTGGATGTTCTGGCGGCGATGGAAGCGGAGCCGAAAGAGCCCTGGCGGGTGAGGGATGAGATGTTGGCGGCTAGACGGGGGCGACAGGAAGTCGGAAAGTCCCTCCGCCGGGACAGACGATAGAATCGAGCGATGGGGCGCGGCGGTCGGTCGCGCCTATGGGAGGAATGAAATGTCCGTTTTCAAGCGTGGCAAGTACTATTTCTACGAGTTCGTTTTTCAGGAAAAGCGCATCCGCGAGTCGTCAAAGTCGACTTCCAAGAAAGTGGCGCTAGCGGCGGAAGCTGACCGGCGGAGGCAACTTGAAAAGACGTTGGCGGGTCTACCAGCAGACGACCGACGGGATCGAGTGAAGTCGGTGGCTGATTGCATCCGTGACTATTTGGTTGGTTATCGGTTGGCTCATCGCCCCAAGAGCGTCCTATTTGCGGAGGGCCGATTGAAAAGAGTGGGTGAGGCTCTGGGGTCGGTGCTGCTCCCCGATCTAACGGAGGTCCGGGTCCGGGAGTACATGGCGGCGCGAATCGAGGCGGGCATCGCCGGACGGACGATCAACATGGAGGTCGGTGAGTTGTCGCGGGCAATTGGTCATCCCTGGAGCCGTCTCTGGCCGAAGGTGAGGAAGTTGGAGGAGCGGAAGGACGTGGGGCGGTCGCTGTCTCCCGAGGAGGAGACGCGACTGCTAGACGAATGTGATCGGCAGTCCTCGCCGAACCGTTCGCGGTCGCTCGGGTTGTTCCTCCGGGTGGCATTGAGTACCGGGATGCGGAGTGGCGAAATTTCGGCGTTGCGATGGGACCAAATCGACATCCAGGCGCGGGTGATCACCGTGGGCCGGGCAAAAACGTCGAACGGGACCGGGCGGAGAATCCCGTTTGGTCCAGAGCTAGCGTCGGCGATTGCGGCGTACCTCGGCTGGTATGCTGTGCAGTTTGGCCCACTCGAAGCGGGATGGCATTTATTTCCTTGGGGGAAGCCTTCCCCTACGGACCCAAAGCGGCACATAACGGACGTTACGGGGGCCTGGGAGGCGCTACGCGAACGGGCAGGGGTTATCTGCCGTCTGCACGACTTGCGCCACACAGCAGCCACGAAAATGGCGGAGGCGGGGATTGCCGAGTCGACCATGAAGTCGATTCTGGGCCACATGTCTCAAGCCATGGTAGAGCGATACTCCCACATTAGAATGGCGGCAAAGCGGGAGGCGGTGGAGTGCCTTACGCTAGGGCGACCGAATCCCCCGGCGAGTCCGAGCAGTAGCCAAACAATCCAGTCAAATTTCAACGTCTTGCCGAACTGAGACACCAATGTGCCTACGCTTCATGCATCCCAAAAATGGGGGGGGATTTGGGGGTACAACACTCCCCTACCCCCACTAAACGATAGCAACTCAGCTTAACTGAATGCCGCTCTAAACCGTTGCTTTATATCGACTTATAGCAATCCGTAGCAATACCAATCAACCTACCCCCAGCGACTCTTAATCAGTAGGTTGACAGTTCGATTCTGTCCGCGTTCACCACTTTAATCAAAGCGAAAGACTTTGACATCATGTACCGTCACCGAATCAGCCGAAGGATTCACCAATCGGACCACAGCGGCGTTCGGCGTTTTCGCCCCCGCGGGGATCCGAAAACGGAACTCTCGACGCTCTCGTCTCATCCCCTGAACGGGATGATCTTGCGCGGCATGGTCATAATCCAACCCGTAGAAATCCACGTAGAAACCAGCCGCCGGCCCCGAAGCGCTCGCCTCCAAAACCACCTCATACTCTCCGTTCGTCGCAAGCGGAATTGGCGTCTCCGCCAAACTCAAGTTCGAAGCCCTCATCGCCGCCATGCGAATTCCGTCCGCCCCAACGGTCGTCTCACCAGCCAAACGCCACGTCGATAACGACTCGAGCGGGACAGCCTTGGGCTCCGACTGAGCTTTCAGTTGCAGCGGATCCGCCCGTCGAAACGCAGCCCGATAACCCTTCAATTCCTCCGCCGTCAGCGAGTACGTCCGCGTCAGTCCGTTCGGGCCGGGCCGGAGCAGTACCACCTGCGAATACGGAACCGCGGACGGCCCGGCACTGCGCAGGATCAAACGAGGAAAGCCAATCGTGCTCTCCGCCAGCAGGCCTTCGGCGTCGGTCCCAAACACCAGATCCGGATACTCACGCCAGTTCGTGGGTGTCGGCCCGGGGATCAGTAACTTCAGGTTCACATCGACCGACCGATAGAGCGATTTCACAAAAAGATCGCTCAGCCACGGCGACAGCGAGACCGTCGGCTCCAACAAAACAAACATCGTCGGTTGCCGAATCACCGGCACGGCCATCTTGAGCCCTGCGGAGATCCGGTCAAGATCCACCATCCAACGAACTTGCCGCACGTTGTAGCAGAACCCCACCAACGCACCGAACGTCACGAGCGCGGCGGCTAATCCCGGAAACACCCGCGGGAACCAACCGATGAGAACGACAAGCACCAAGGGCACCACAATCTGCTGCAACGTCGGCGACCTGCCGCCGACCGGGTATGACGGGCTCATCATCGATTCCAACACGACGATCATAAGGCTCGCCGCAACAGCTACGGCCAGAAGTTGTACGAACCCGCCTTTGTCGGCCACCTTGGGCGGGAACGCTCGAAGCGTCAGATACGCGCCGGCCCCTAAGACAACGGCTCCCCCCGCCAGCAACGCCAAGCTCCCCGACGATTGCGATTGCCACGCTTCCCGCAGTAAGTCGAATAGCACCGGGTCCCAAAGAAAGTATCCGATCGATTTGCCCGCGGTGGATAGACAGGCCCAAACAGAAGTAGGAAGCGCCGAGGCCGGAACCTCACCGGTGGTGTTCCAAATAAGATAGAAAATCGCAAAAAGACTCGCAAAAGGCGCGAAGTCTAACGCCGCGAGCCGCCAACGAAGCCGCATCGGCTCCGGACGCCGTAGCATAGCCAAGGCCGGGACAGCCAAGGCAAACGAGGCATTCAAGGAGTAAGCACCCAATGCAACTAGATACAAAAGCAAGCTAACCCACAACCAATGGGCCTGCCGACGTTCAGAATCAAGAAATCGAACGTAAGCCGCGACGCCCAGCAGCCCTAATGCCGCAGCCGCCAGCATCGGCCAATTGGTCTGGCCCACAATTCGAGAAAAGTTCCACACGACCGCCAGAAATCCGGCCGCGGTAGCAAAGCCCCGGTACGACTCCCCGCCTACCGCCCGGAATGCCGCATACACCGCCAAACCGCAGAACAAGTCGACCAGCTTTCGCACGAAAAACAGGCCCGACGCAGAACTGGAGATCAACGGCTGGGCCAACAAATAGAACCACGGGTTCAACGGGTTCCGCAAATCGTGTTCCCAAAATGCCTTCTGTACAGAAACCGGAGCATCCATCCCCAGCAGAAACGTCCAGATAAAATCCTCGCCGGAAGGCCCCACATGAAACCCGGCACCAGCACCAACCAGTTGCAACACGCCCAATGTCGCCAGCGTCGCAAGCCAAAAAAGGCATATCTGAAAGCTTCCCGAAAAGCGGTTCATCAGTATCGTAATTCCCATTTATCAGCCACAATCGTAACTAATGATACTCGTCACCGGCGGCGCCGGCTTCATCGGCTCCCATCTCGTCTCCGCCCTCCGCGCCCAACGCCGACCCGTCCACATCGCCGATCTCCAATCCCCCGAGCCCTTCGACCTTCGAAACGACGACATCCCCGCCCTACTCCGTCAAGTCCAACCCACCGCCATCGTCCACCTCGCCGGCCACGCCGTCGTCGCCGACTCCATCGCCGATCCCCGCCGCGATCTCGAAACCAACCTCCTCCCCACCGTCAACCTTCTCGAAGCCATTCGCGCTACCTGCCCCCAAACGCCCCTTCTGTTCGCCTCCACCGGTGCCGTCTACGGCAACCACGCCACCCGGCCCTTTACCGAGGAAGATCCCGTCTTTCCCGTCCCGCCTTACGCCGTCTCCAAACTCGCGAGCGAACGCTACTGCGCCTCCTACGCCGCCGTCTACGGCCTCCGAACCGCCTCCCTCCGCCTCTTCTCCGTCTTCGGCCCCGGCCAGCGAAAGCAGGTCGTCTACGATCTCATCCGCAAACTTCTCTCGGACCCCACCCAACTCGCCATGTTCGGCGACGGCTCCCAAATCCGCGACTTCAACCCCGTCCCAAACATCGCCGATGCCTTCCTAGTCGCCCTCGACCGCGCCGCCTTCACTGGTGAAGTCTACAACGTCGGTGGCCCCGAAGCGCTTACAATCCGCGCCCTCGCCGAACGCCTCTGCCGAATCCTCAACATCAACCCAACTTTCTCCTTCTCCGGCTTGAACCGCCTCGGCGACGCCGAATGCTGGCTCGCCAATATGACCAAGCTCGCTGCCCTCGGCTATACTCCCCGCCTATCCCTCGACCACGGTCTCCGCGCCACGATACACTGGGTAACGGATGATCTCAAAATGATCCGCTCATGCTGACCCGCTGCACCATCCTCCTCCTCAGCGCTCTTCTCCTGTGGGCAGCCCCCACCGCCGAATCCTCCGTCCTTCGCCCCGTTCTCGTCCGCCGTCAAACCCAGCAAACCGAACGCCCCGCCGTCCAAACCCCAGCCGACACCCAAGGCCCGCAAGCGAATTCGGTCCCCCGCGCCTAACACGTCCTACCTCCGCGCCACCCTCCGACCCCATAAAGGAAACCCATGTCTCAAGACACTTTCGCCGCCGCGCGCGAAGCCATCACGCATTCCCTCGGCCTCCATCTCCACCCCGTTCAACTCCGCGCCGCCGAAGCCCTCCTCGCCGGCAAAATCATCGAAATGCAAACCGGCGAAGGCAAAACCGTCGCTGCCGTCCCCGCCATCGCCACCCTCGCCCAGGACCGCCACGGCGTCCACGTCTGGACCGCCAACGACTACCTCGCCGCCCGCGACGCCGCCTGGATGGCCCCAGCCTATCAAGCCCTCGGCCTCACCGTAGCAGCCATCTCCCAACACTCCTCCCCCGCGGAACGCCACGCCGCCTACCGCGCCGACATCACCTATCTCACCCCCCACGAATGCGGCTTCGACTACCTCCGAGACTCCATCGCCCTCCTCCCCCAACATACCGTCCAACGCCCCTTCCACGCCGTCGTCATCGACGAAGCCGACTCCATCCTCATCGATGAAGCCCGCATCCCCCTCGTCATCGCCAGCGAGTCCAGCCAACACGCCGACCACCTCGCCGCCGCCGACCTCGCCGCCCGTTCCCTGCTCCGCCACGTCCACTTCCACGTCGAATCCGACGGCCAAATCATCCACCTCACCGACCCCGGCATCGACCTCGCCGAAGCCCTCCTCCCCACCCCCAATCTCTACGACAACCCCGACCTCCTCCACGCTCTCCAAAACGCGCTCCACGCCCACCACCTCCTCCGCCGCGACATCGATTACCTCGTCACCCCCTCCGGCGTCCTCCCCATCGACGACTACAAAGGCCGAACCATGCGCGACCGACGCTGGCCCGCCGGCCTCCACGCCGCCCTCGAAACCAAAGAAGCCCTGCCTCCCCGCCGCGAAGGCCGCATCCTCTCCGCCATCACCCTCCAACACCTCACCGCCCTCTACCCCTTCGCCTCCGGCATGACCGGCACCGCCGCCTCCCAAGCCGAAGAGTTCCGCCTCGTCTACGGCCTTGAAGTCGAAGTCATTCCCACAAATCGCCCAAACATTCGGATCGACCATCCCGACCGCCTCTTCCGCTCCAAAGCCGCCCAGCACCAAGCCGTCGTCGCCGAAATCGAAGGCATTCACGCGACCGGCCAACCCCTCCTCGTCGCCACCCGCTCCGTCGAAGAATCGCAGCAACTCTCGGCCCTGCTTCAGCATCTCCCCCACCACCTCCTCAACGCTAAAAACGAAGCCGAAGAAGCCGCCCTCATCGCCCGCGCCGGCGAAGTCGGCCGCATCACGCTTTCCACCAATATGGCCGGTCGCGGTGTCGATATCGTCCTCGGCCCCGGCGCCGCCGAACGCGGCGGCCTCGCCGTCCTCGGCGTCGGCCGCAACGAATCCCGCCGCATCGATAACCAACTGCGGGGCCGCGCCGGCCGCCAAGGCGATCCCGGCTGCTCCCGTTTCTTCGTCTCCTATCAAGACGACCTCATCACCACCTACCTCGGCACCGCTGAAGAAAATCCCGACGACGTCCAACGCCTCCTCGAAGGCCGCCATCTCGACCTCCGCCTCCGCCTCCGCAAATACGAACACGTCCTCGAAGCCCAACGCCTCCTCCACGCCCAACACCGCCAAACTCTAGAAACCGAAGCCGAACTCCTCCACCACGACGACCTCTGGAGCCAACACCTCGAACGCGTCACCCAATATCGCGCCGGCCTTCATTTCCTCTCCTATTCCGGTGCCGACCCCCTCCCCGAATACCTCCGCACCATCCACCAATGGTTCTCCGAACTCCCCCTCCAATCCTCCGATCTCTCCGAAGGCCCCCTCCGCCGAGGCGCCACCTGGACCTATCTCTCCACCGACCAACCCTTCGGCACGCCCTTTTCTCGTATGCTCCGTAGCATGCTCGCAACCCTCCGCGTTACAATGAAAGGGAATCCTCGCTATAAAGTTTAAACGTTGTCCGACTCCCCCTACGTCACTCTCACTGTTCTCGGCTCCGGCACCAGCGTCGGCGTGCCTTCTATTGGCTGCAATTGCGATGTCTGCACCTCAACAGACCCCCGCGATAACCGCCTCCGCGCCTCCGTCTGGCTCACTTTCGCCGGCAAAAGCGTCATCATCGATACCTCGCCGGATTTCCGCAGCCAGTCCCTTCGAGCCGGCATCCGCTCCCTCGACGCCATCCTCTTCACCCACTCCCCCGCCGACCACATCCTCGGCCTCGACGACGTCCGCCCCTTCAACTTTCGCCAAGGCGGCCTCATCCCCATATACGGCTCCGAACCCACCCTCACCGTCATCCGCCGCGTCTTCGAATACGTCTTCACCGACGCCCGCAAAGAAAATTCCGTCCCCCGCCTCACCACCAACGTCCTCGACGGCGAACCCTTCGAACTCTTCGGCCAGCAGATCACCCCCATCCCCCTCTATCACGGCTCCATGATCGTATTCGGTTATCGCGTCGGCCAAATCGCCTACCTCACCGATCACAACCAAATCCCCGAAGAATCCATGGACAAGCTCCGCGACCTCGACGTCCTCTTCCTCGACGCCCTCCGTTACAAACCCCACCCCACCCACTCCTCCGTCGACCAATCCCTCGCCATCGTCGAACGCCTCAAACCCAAAACGGCGTATTTCACCCACCTCTGCCACGACATTGGCCACGAACGCGCCGAAAGCCTCTTGCCTCCCAACGTCTACCTCGCCTACGACGGCCTACGCGTAGAGGCCCTTCTTTGAGAGCCATCACCATCGGAGCTTTCGACGGCATTCACCTCGGCCATCGCGCACTCTTTGCCGACGTCAAATCCATCGCCGCCGCCCAAGGCCTCACCCCCGCCGTCCTCACTTTCGATCCCCATCCCGCCCGCATCGTCGCCCCCGAACGAGCTCCCAAGCTGATCACCTCGATCGACGAACGCCGCCAACTCATCCACTCCCTCGGCATCGCCGAAGTCCACGTCGTCCCCTTCACTCCCGCCCTCTCCCTCCTCACCCCGGAACAGTTCGTCCGCCAAATCCTCCTCGACCAACTCCAAACCAAAGCCGTCATCGTCGGTGCCAACTTCCGTTTCGGCCACCAACAAGCCGGCCATATCGATACGCTCGCCGCCCTTGGCACCGCCCTCGATTTCACGGTCCACGCCGCGCCCGTGCTCTATTATCGCGGCCGCAAAGTCTCCTCTACCGCCGTCCGCCAAGCCATCACCACCGGCAACCTATCGCTCGCCAATCGCCTCCTCGGCCGCCCCTATTCCCTCAGCGGCTCGGTCGTCTCCGGCCACGGCATCGGTTCCAAACAAACCGTGCCCACCCTGAACCTCACGACGGCGGCCGAACTCCTTCCGGCTCACGGCGTCTACATCTCCCGTACCCGGGATCTGGACTCCGCCCGTTCGTGGAACTCCATCTCGAACGTCGGCGTCCGCCCCACCTTCTCCGGCGACTCGCTCGCCATTGAAACGTTTCTCCTTGATCCTTTCGACGGCCAAACCCCAACGAATATCCAGGTCCAGTTCCTTCGCCATGTCCGCGAGGAACGGAAATTCCCTTCGCCCGAAGCTCTGAAAGCGCAAATCCTGACCGACGTCCGGCGCGCTCAGACCTTCTTCCGGCGCACCTCACAACTCAATCCCTGTTAAGGAGTCTCTATGTCCGTATCCCCTGGAAAACTGAAGCATTTGAAGGCGCTCGCCAACAGCCGCGGTGTTATCGCCGCCGCCGCCATGGACCAACGCGGTAGCCTGCAAAAGTCCATCGCCGCTGCCAAAGGGGTCCCCGCCGACGCCATCACCCAGCACGAGATGGAAGAGTTCAAGATCATCGTCTCGAAGGTCCTGACTCCCCACGCCAGCGCCATCCTCCTCGATCCCGAATTTGGCCTCCCCGCCGCCGCCGCCCGCGACAAAAATTGCGGCCTCCTCCTCGCTTACGAAAAAACCGGCTACGACGCCAACACCGCCGGCCGCCTCCCTGACCTCCTCGACGACGTCTCTGTCAAACGCATCAAAGACATGGGCGCCGACGCCGTCAAAATCCTCCTCTACTACAGCCCCTTCGACAATCCGAAAATCAACGAAGTCAAGCACGCCTTCTGCGAACGCATCGGCGCCGAATGCGAGTTCCACCAAATTCCGTTCTTCCTCGAATTCATCGGCTACGACCACCTCGGCGGCAGCGAAAAGGGCGTCGAATACGCCAAAGCCAAGCCGGAAATCGTCCTCCAAAGCATGGTTGAATTCTCGAAGCCCCAGTACTACGTCGACATGCTAAAAGTCGAAGTCCCCGTCAACGCTGAGTTCGTCGAAGGCAGCAGCGTTTACAAAGGCGTCTCGGCTTACACCCGAGCCCAAGCCCTCGAGTACTACCGCAAGGCCGCCGAAGTCGCCACCAAGCCGTTTATCTATCTCAGCGCTGGCGTCTCGAACGACCAGTTCACCGAGTCTCTCGCCATGGCCGCCGAAGCCGGCACCGCCTACAGCGGCGTCCTCTGCGGTCGCGCCACCTGGAAAGAAGGCATCCCCGTCTATGGCAAGCACGGAGCCAAGGCCCTCGAAGACTGGATGAATACCGAAGGAGTCAAAAACATCAACGCCGTCAACGAAGCCATCAAACCGGCTACCAGCCTGTTCAAAGTCCTCGGCATCGAATAGCCACAACTTGGAAGGGCCGGCTCCCGCACCGGCCCTACATTCCTACCACGCGTCCCGATTCCCGATCTTCACCCGATACAACGGTTTTCCCCGCTCCGCCTCTTCCATTTCGTAGGTCTCCGCCGTCTTGCCCGCCTCCCAACCCCGCCACAGCCAAGCCAAAGACTCCGGTAAATCCAGCGCCCCTTGCGCAATCGCATGGCTCCCTTCCCCAAACCGAAAGTGAAAATCATACCCCTTCATCTTCAAAGCGTTCGCCAGTTGAATGTTGTTCAGCGGCCAACTCCCCGTCTGATTTTCAATATCGTCCGCCCCGTCTGATAGCCACACCCGCAGGTTCTTCCGCGCCTCCCGCCTCACCCGATGCGACACGATGTACCCGCCGTCCTGCCCCTGCTCCGGCCGCCATTGAATCCCCGTGTAACTCCCAATGTGCGACAGCACCCGGCTGAACTGCGCCGGAAAATACCAGGCCACGTTCATCGCGCAAATCGCCCCCGACGACGCCCCCGCCACCGCCCGCGAATACCCGTCCTGTCGAACCTTGTAAGTCTTCTCCACCTCCGGCAAAACTTCCTCCATCAGATACTTACCATAACGATCCGATACAGTATCGTATTGCACGCTCCGCGTCTGCGCCCCCGGCGCAATCAGCACATGCACCATCGGCGGAATCAACTTCTTATGCACCAAATTGTCCGAAACAAGCTGCAACCGCAGCCGCAATAAATCCGCGTTCCCCACAATCGTCTCCCCGTCCTGCCACACCATCAACGGAGCCCCCCTCGTCAAATCCGCCCCCGCGTTTACATACACCCAGTAGTTCGCCGTCATCCCCGGATAGATCTTGCTCGTCAACGTCCGCATCGCCGACAGAGTCCCCTGCTCGACGCCCGCCTTCGGATAGGCGTCCGGGTTGTACCCCGCCACGTCATAGGTCCCAATCGCCTTCCCCTCGGCAAAATACGTGTAGGTATGCGTAGTTCCCAAACGCAGCGTCATCAACCGAACCCAATACCGCGTCCCCGCCACCTGCGTCATCGCCACCGCCCCCTGCTTATCCACCGACACCGTCGCCGCCTTCTCGCTCTCCACCGCGAACAAAAACTCCTGCCCCCAAACCGCCGCCCCGTCCCTGCCCTTCATGCCCGGCAATCCTCCCGCCAACAGCTCCTTCAGCCGTGGCGAGCCCGTCCGCGCCGCGTCAATTAATTCCTCCAGCGGATGCCGCTGGGCGCCGACCATCCCCACCACCAGGAGCATGACTACAATCAATCGATTCATCTCAAAACAGAATATACTATCGCCGATGCACCGCCTATTCGCCCTCGTCCTCGTCGTCGGCCCTGCCTTCGCCCAAACCTCCGGCCAAATCACCGG
>JANXMS010000062.1 GCA_025354525.1 Acidobacteriota bacterium | reverse complement strand
ACTCGTAATCGAGGTAGCGAGTAGAACGACCCTTGGTGTTGTCCCGGACGACTCCTTCGAAGTTGACGAAGGCTCCGTCGTGGGGCTGGAGCAGTTGCCGGGCGAGGGAAGCGACGTCGAGAGGCTGGCGCGTGAGGCCGTAAAAGTTGCCTTTGGGCTCGGTCGAGATCTGATGAATCCAAGGGCCACTTCCGCCGCTGACGGGAGGGAGCAGAGCGATCTCATCGCCATCGGCGAGTGGGGTGGCGGCCGGGGCGAACTCCTGATTGCGGGCGAGCATTACGCTGCGCTTGAGGTCGACGAGGGCAGGGAAGCGGGCGGCGAAATGATCGAAGACTTGGCCGACGGTTGCGTCGGCGGGGAGTTCGAGCGAGGTTTGGGATTGGCCGGTTATATCCCGTAAGAGGCCGAAAAAGAGGACTTGGACGCGCACGATGTCATGGTACCAGACGGGTTGTATCATTCTTCGGTTTCAGTGCATCCTATGAGCTATGGCTAAAAAACTGAGTGAGACGGCGAACGACCTGGAGAAAGGGATCCGGAAAGAGATGGTGGAGCTGCTGAACGCGCGGCTGGCCGATGTGACGGACCTAAAGAGCCAGGTGAAGCATGCGCACTGGAACGTGAAGGGGCCGAACTTCATTGCCCTCCACGAGCTGTTCGACGGTATTGTCGGGCGGTTGGACGTGCAGGGCGACGACATCGCCGAGCGGGCGGTGCAGTTGGGCGGGGTGGCGATGGGGACGATTCGGATGGCGGCCGCGGCGTCGCAGATTGAGGAGTATTCGGTCGAGACGCGGGACGGGAAGGACCACGTGAAGGCGCTGGTGGACCGGACAGCGGCCTACGGCGCAGCGGTGCGCAAGGCGATTGACATGGCGGACAAGGCGGGGGATGCGGGCACGACGGACCTATTTACCGCCATCTCTCGGGTGGTAGATAAAGACCTGTGGTTCCTTGAAGCGCACTTAGGCTAGGGGATGACGCATCGAGCAAAGATCCGGGTCCGTTATGCGGAGACGGATCAGATGGGTGTGGTGTACCACGCCAATTATGTGGTTTGGATGGAGGTTGGCCGCGTAGAGTATGCTCGCGCGGCTGGCTTGCCGTATAGGGATCTGGAGCGGGCGGGAATCTTTATGGCGGTGACGGAGGCGAGTTGCCGTTACTTGGCCCCGGCGCTGTACGATGATGAAGTTGAGGTGGAGACCCGGGTGGAGAAGGCTTCTCCCCGAGGGATCGAGTTTGGCTATACGTTCTGGCGGGGGGACAAGAAGCTGGGGGAGGGAAAGACGCGGCATTTGTTCCTGAGCCGGGAGATGAAGCCGACGCGGCTGCCGGCCGAGTACCATGCTGTTTTTGGGATAAGCTAACCGTCATGCGCGGATGCTTGGTTGGTTGCGGCTTCTTTGGCCAGATCCATTTGGAAGCTTGGCGACGGATGCCGGATGTGACGATGGTGGGGACGTGCGATGCGGACTCGACGAAGGGGACGCACACGCGGCTGGACCAGATGTTGGACGAGTTGGAGCCGGACTTTTTGGACGTGGCGACGCGGCCGGAGTTACATCTGGAGATGGTGCGGATGGCGGTGGAGCGGGGGATTCCGGTGATCTGCCAGAAGCCGCTGGCACCGCGCTGGGACGATGCGGTGAAGATGGTGGAGATGGCGGAAAAGGCGGGGGTGCCGCTGGTGATTCACGAGAATTGGCGATGGCAGCCGTGGTATCGGGTGGTGGCGGCGGAGTTACAAAAGGGCTTGATTGGCGAGCCGGTGACTTACACGTTCCGGGTGCGGAAATTTGATGGGGACGGGCCGGATGCGTATCCGGCGCAGCCGTATTTTCGGGGATATGAGCGGCTGTTGCTATATGAGACGCTGGTGCATCCTTTGGACACGGCGCGGTATTTGTTTGGGGAGATTGCTGGGGTTTACGCGCAGGCGCGGCAGGTGAACCCGGCGATTGTGGGGGAGGATCAGGTGTTGCTGGTGACGACGCACGGGAGCGGGTTGGGCGGGTTGATTGACGGGCACCGGTTCCTGGATTTGCGGCCTGCTTCGCCGCCGTTGGGGGACTTTACGGTGGACGGCGTGGGTGCCTCGCTGGTGGTGGACGCGGGCGGCGACGTATGGCTGTGGAACGGGCGAGAGCGGAAGATGGTGTGGCAGAACACGGTGGGGCAGGGCTATCGGGGGGATAGCGTGCGGGCAGTGTGTCGGCACTTCGTGGACGAGTTGCGGGGGGAGCGCCGGTTCGAATCGACGGGCCGGGAGTATCTGAAGACCGTCGCGTGCGTGGAGGCGGGCTACCGGAGCATGGCGTCGGGTCGGGCGGAGAGTACGCGGCCTTTGAGCGGGCTTGCGGTGAAGGGGCCGACGTAAGGTCGCTGGGTGGATCTGGTGGCGGGCACTCAAGCGGGTAGGCGGGGCTCGATGCCCCGCCTACCCGCCCCGTCGCTGGTGCTGGCTGGGGTAGTTCGGACGGGGCGGGGCGATTGTGCGGGTAGCTGAAGACTGCCGCTTGGGTGAGGCTGGCTGTCGGAGTCTGGC
>JANXMS010000055.1 GCA_025354525.1 Acidobacteriota bacterium | reverse complement strand
CTAGAGCCAAGCCAAACGTGTCAAACCGCGCATGGCAACCCGCGCACAACGCATTCGCCCGATGTTGCGCCAATACCTCGCGCAGCGGTGTATCCGATTTCGATTCGTCATGCGGCAACTCCGGCACCACCGGCGGCGGAGGCGGAATCACCTCGCCCAGCACTCTCCGCACCACCCAATATCCTCGCTTCACCGGACTCGTTCGCAACCCCGGCGAACTCTGCGTCAAAAACGCCGCCATCGGGAGCAGTCCGCCGCGCTGATGGCTCGCCGCACCTTCGGCCTTCACCCAAGTCTCGTCCGTTCCCTTCACCTCAGGCATGCCGTAATACTTGGCCAGCGCCGGATTCACGAACGTATACTTCCCATAAACCAAGTCCAGTATCGGCAGATCGTTATTGATCACGTTCTGCAAAAACCGCACCGGCTCCTGAAACATCGCTTCGCGCAGTTGGTTGTTGAACTGCGGAAACCGCTCCCGATCCACCGTGTTGTTATTCTCGAACCGTCGAAAATCCAACCAATTCCCCCCGAACTCCGTCGCCATCCCCCGCGCCCGTTCGTCCTTCAACATCCGCCGCGTCTGCCCCAGTAACACTTCCGGCTTCCGCAAGTCCCCCGCCGCCGCATGGGCCAGTAACTCATCATCCGGCATGCTTGACCATAGAAAATAACTCAACCGGCTTGCCAGCGCATAACTCGACAGCGCCTGTGCAGGAGCCCCTTTGGCTGCGACCGTCCGGACCGTGGGCCCTTCCAGATCCAGCCGGTAAAGATAATCAGGCGACATCAACACGCTCACGACGCAATCGCGGATTGCGTCCTCGTGCGTCAGCCCATTCTTCTCTCGCAGCCGTTGATAATACTCGACCATTCCGTCGCGCTCCGCCTTCGTCACCGGCCTCCGATAAGCCCGCGTCGTAAATCGGTGCAGCGCTTCCATTTGCTTCGGCTCGCCGTCCAATCGCATCTTCTCAAGGCGCCGCAACGTCGCGTTGATCCCGTCAAAATGCTCCCGCATCGCCTCCGGTGCCACCGGGTCATTCTGCGGGTCCGCCGCCGCCTTAGCCAAATAAGCGTCCCGCATTCTCCCAATCACCGTCGGGTGATGCAGCGGATAATCCGCCGGCCGCGCCGAAGCAGACTCCGAGCCCCGGCCCGCTACCTCGCCACTTTGATTGAAGTAATACTGCACCCAAGTACGGTCCGTAAACTGCGCCATGAAATCGAATTCGTCCCACAGGCCGTTCAACTCCCGATGCGCCTTTTCGCTCAGAATCAACTCCGATAGTGGAGCATCGTCCCGGAAAAACCCCAACACGCTGTGGTAACCCGCGCTCAGAAATCGGCCCTTATCGGTCGTCTCGTCCGGCCAGAAACGCCCGCGCTCCCTCACGAAAAATTTATCCGGGAAAACCGAAGCCAAGCGCTGAAACGCCGCCTCATAGCGGCCCCGCTCGGCCGCCGGAATCACCAAATCCGCGTCCCCAACCCGAGCCTTCGCCGTCACCGCCGCCCACCGCGGAGCCGCTTCCTGGTGCAGTCCGGCAAATCGCGGTATCGTCGGGACCACGGCTAAAGGGTCCGTATCCAGCACCAAATACTTAGGCTCACTATCCCGATGGTGCAGCGAAAACTGCCGCAGCTTCCAGTTCAACAAAGGTTGCGATCCCGCCGGCAACCCCTTCACGAGCGGAGCCGCAAACTGCATCGCCGTGTGTTGTCGAATTCGCACCACAAAATCCCGCATCGCCACACACTGCTCGCGAACCGCTTCCGGCGTGTTCGCCGCCGGCACCGGCAGTGCTCGAAACATCCTCTGCAACTTAGCCACGGGGCCCACCGCGTCCTTCTCCTCCAGAATCTGCCAGACCATCGGCAGATACTTCGGGCTCAGCTTCGCCTCCGCCGCTAACGTCGCCAGCGTAGCCCGCGGCTTCTGCAGCGCCGCCCGATGCTGAAACCGCCACGCCGCCTGAAAGTAATCGGCAAAGTCCGTCGGCTGCCCGTCATAAAACTTCAAAATCTTCTGCACCGCATACTTTTCCCGATCGGTCTCCACCTGCATCGGAAACGGCGCAAAGGTCATCCCTCCGGGCGTCAGCACCATATGGCTCGCCACCCCCCGCGCCGCCTGCAAATACTTATTCAACAGCGCCGGAGACATCGTCAACGACTCGCCCGAATTATCAAACCCCGCCTGGTTCGCCGGATCCACCGGAAACTCCCGCGTCGGCTGTAAATCCTGCCCCGTCAAATCCCGAACCGTATAGTTGTACTCCGAATTGCTCAACCGCCGCGCCAACACGAGACCCGGGTCCCCCGCGCTCTTCCGTAACTCTTCCTTGCGCAGGGCGTGTATCCACTCCATCACGCCCTTACTGCTCTCCTCCGGTGGCTGCGCCAGCGGCTTCGGTGGCATGTCCTTCGCCTCCAGCCGTTCCAGCACCAGCGCCCAACGCGGATAATCCCGCGTCACCATATCGAGACTGGTATATGCCTTCAGATCAAATTGCGCGGCGGGGGCCGCCCCGCTATGGCATCCCGCGCAGTGCTTGGCGATAAACGGTCGCACCGTCTGGTCAAACTGACGGTCCAGGGCAGAAGGAGTTGCCGCCGCGGAAGAGGCGGCGACAGCAAGGATAACGGGAAGGATTCGGTGGATCATGAAAAGACTTTTAAGTAAGATGCTGAATTTACGGCCGGGGTTACCCGAGCGCCGTGCCATACAGCGCCAGCAATCGCCCCCAAGCCTTCTCGGCCAATGGCTCGTTATAAACTCCCGAATCCGGCGGGCACCAGCCATGCGCAGAACCGGTATAGACCTCGATCTCCGCCGCCAGCTTCGCCTTCTCGAACGTCTCCCTCAATACGACCTTGTCGTTCGGAGACCGCGCATCATCATTCGCCGCAATCGCCACTAGGAACTGAGCCTTCGTCCTCGCAGCCTGCAAATGAGGGCTATTCGGCATATCCCGCGCCAGTCCGCCCCCATGGAACGAAGCCACCGCTCCCACCCGATCCGGCATCGCCGCCGCCGTTCGAAACGCTATCAAGCCGCCCATGCAGTACCCCTGCGTCCCCATCTTCTTGTTCTTCGCTACCGCTTTCTGCCCATCCAGCCATCCGATGAACGCCTTCGCGTCCGTCATGTGAGTCGTCTCATTCAAACTCTGCGCCATCGGCATCACTTGCGCGATTGGCGTCGCCGCGCCAACCTCTGCTGTCGGAGCTTTCTTCGTTCGGTAGAACGGATTCACGACCAGCACCGAGTACCCCGATTCGGCCAACCGCTTGCCCATTTGCCGCATCGCCGGGCGCAGCCCGAAAATGTCCGGCCAGAGCAACACGCCCGGTGCCATGCCGTTCGCCGGATGTACGAAATAGCAATCGGCTGCCCCGTCCGGCGTCGTCACGGTTACGTCCGATTCGACCACCGCCGCCGCATTGGCCATCTGCGGCAGCATCATCGAAACGCCCGCGCCCAACAGGACGCCGAACTGCTTTCGCGTCACCAGGTGAAGTGCTTCAAACTCCTTCTTGTCTTCCTCAAAATGAACTTGATCGCACATAGTCGCTCCTTAAGATCGTTCCGTCGTCGAACGGCACTCGAATCCTTAATTTTACACCTTCGCCCTGACCGCGCCACTCTTGTCGTCATAGCCTAACCCACACTCTCTCAGGGTTTATATAGGATAATCAGGCTCTCGCATTTCGTTTCCTGCGTCCTCCTCACGGCTGGCCTCGCCTTCCCTCAAGCCTCGTCCCAAAAGATCTCCGGCATCGTCCGCGATCTCTCCGGCCTCGCCGTCGCCAGCGCCAAAATCACCGTCCGCAACACGGCCACAGGCTTCGAACGCGAAGCCGACGTCAACGAAAGCGGTGTCTACGCCGTCACCGGCATCTCCATCCGCCTCTACGACATCGAAACCACCGCCGCCGGCTTCAAAAAGTATCCGGAATGGTTTCGACGGTGGCGGCGTCGGTGCGAACGGTGATGCTGTCGCTGACGGCACCGACTTCGAGCTGAATCAGGGTAGCCAAATCCGAGGAGGTCGAGATCGCGCGTCGGGCGGTGCATTTGTTCGTCCCACGCGAGAAACAGCATCACGCCCTTGAGCACGAAGCTGTTCGCTACGGCGATTCTCCCAGGTGCGGTTGCCGGAGAACGCAATGCCGCAAAATATTCTCTCTATTGAGCTTACACGCAGAGGATCGTACAAGGCGGTCGAGAAAGATTAAGTTAACCAGCAGAGAGGTTGGGTTAGCAGAAAAATAATTTGGCTCCCCGGGTAGGATTCGAACCTACAACCCTTCGGTTAACAGCCGAATGCTCTACCATTGAGCTACCGAGGAACACCGCGCGACACAACCCTCTTATTTGAGCAAATTTCGACCGAAAGTGTCAACTAGGTCAACGTCTTTTCAGCCAATCAGCCAAGCGGCCAGGCCAACTCGAAAGCGCTAGGTCGTTCCACGCCAGTCCCACTCCGTGCGGCCCTTTCTCATAAATATGCAGTTCCGCAGGCACCCCGGCCCGGCGCAACGCCAGATAAAAAAGTACGCTATTCTCTGGCGGAACTCCCGTATCCTCGTTCGTGTGAAACAAAAACGTCGGCGGCGTCTCCTTCGTCACCTGCTTCTCGTTCGAAAGCAGTTCAACCAGTTGTGCGTCCGGCGTCTCCCCCAAAAGATTCTTCCTCGAACCTTTGTGAACGAACTCCTCCTGGGTAAACGTCATAACGGGGTACGCCAGAATCGCAAAGTCAGGTCGAGACCCCATCCGCTCAATCGGATCGGCGTCGGTGGCCTTGCCGGCATCAAAGTGAGTGGCGGCCGTGGCAGCCAAATGGCCCCCAGCCGAAAATCCCCACACACCGATCCGCTTACCGTCCACCCTCCACTCGGCGGCCTTCGCCCGTACCGTGCGGATGGCGCGCTGAAGGTCGTTCAACATCACCGGATGCCTATATCTCGGGCCCAGACGGTACTTCAACACAAACGCGCTGATGCCCTGCGAGTTAAGCCACTGGGCGATCTGCTTACCTTCATGATCCATTGCGAGAGCACCGTAGCCGCCGCCGGGGCAGACCACGACCGATTGGCCGTTCGGCGCCTTGGCTAGCCAGGGCGTCAGCGACGGCTGATCCTTCTCGGTGTCGCCGAGGGCTCCGGGGGCTGCTTGCGGCCACAGGAGCTGCGCAAGCGGGTCAGGGACGACCCGTTGTGCACAGAGGAGTCCAATCGAGAGGGAGAAAAGCGCGAGGCGAGGAAGAATCACGGTTTCTGTAATCTATCACTGCTCTGGCTTCAGCCGCCCACTTTGCTTCAGCGCTTCGCGCAACAGATACTCGATCTGCCCGTTCAGACTGCGGAATTCCGCGTCCGACCATTGCTTCAGCAGATCGAGTGTCTTCGCATCGACACGCAGTAGAAATGACTTCTTCTCAGCCATGATTTAGTGATGAAGGGTTCCGGTGTTCACCACCGGTTGAACGTTCCGCTCACTGCATAGCACCACCAGCAGGTTCGACACCATGGCCGCCTTGCGTTCTTCATCCAGCTTGACGATTGACCGCCGGCTCAACTGCTCGAGAGCCATTTCGACCATGCCCACGGCACCTTCAACGATTCTCGAACGGGCGGCGATGATCGCCCCGGCTTGTTGGCGCTGCAGCATGGCGGCCGCGATCTCAGGGGCGTAGGCGAGATGGGTGATGCGGGCTTCGGTAACCTCCACTCCAGCGACGGAGAGGCGGGATTGAATCTCGGTCTTCAGGCGTTCGGCGACCAATTCGGTGGACCCTCGTAGAGAGATGTCGGTTGGCTCGTGCGCATCGTAGGCATAGACCGTGGCTAGGTTCCGCAAAGCGGCTTCCGATTGCACCGTGACGTAGTTGGAATAGTCGTCGACTTGGAAGGTGGCTTCGGCCGAGTCGACGACTCGCCACACGACGACGGCAGCGATCTCAATCGGATTGCCGTCGTGATCGTTCACTTTCAGCTGATTCGTTTCGAAGTTGCGGGCTCGGAGCGAAACCTGCTTCTTCGAGTAGAAGGGATTCGCCCAGCGCAGACCGGGTTCCTTAACCGTGCCAATGTAGCGCCCGAAGAGCTGCAGGACGATGGCTTGATTCGGTTGGACGGTGAAGTTGCCGGGCATCATGACGAAGCCCAGGACTAAGAGCAGCAGGCCCCCTAGCACCAATGCCGTTGCCTGATCACTTCCCTTCGCCAAAAAAAATGCCGTTGCCGCGGCGGCAAACACAGCCAGATCGACAAGCAGCATCAGGTATCCGCTCGGTACGGATATAATTTTCTCTCTCATACCATAATGATATCATTGTGATCTCTTTTTGCAATAGTCCAAAGTGAGATATCCTCACGCTATGCTTCGCTTTGTATTCCTCGCCATTTGGGCAGCTAGTTTTGGATGGGCCGACAATTGGCCGCAGTGGCGGGGGCCGTCGCTGGACGGCGCTTCGGCGGAGAAGGGGCTGCCGACCAAATGGTCGACCGAGGAGGGGGTGACCTGGAAGTTGGCGCTACCGGGGCGGAGCGGGGCGACGCCGATTGTCTGGAACGACCATGTCTTTTTGAACGTGGCGGATGGGGACGATTTGCAGCTTTGGGATGTGGATCGGGCGACCGGCAAACCGCGTTGGAAGCAGAAATTGGCGGGCGGGAACTACAAAATCAACAAGCAGAACATGTCGTCGCCGTCGCCGGTGACGGACGGAAAGACGGTTTTTGTCATGACCGGCGTGGGCATCTTCAAGGCGTTCGATTTCACGGGCAAGGAGCTTTGGACCCGGGACATTCAAAAAGAATATGGGAAATTTGGATTGAACTGGGGCTATGCCTCGTCGCCGCTGCTGTGGGGCGGATCGCTCTATGTGCAGGTGTTGCACGGGATGAAGACCGACGATCCTTCGTATCTGCTCCGGATCGACCCGAAGTCAGGCAAGACACTAGTCCGTTCCGAACGGGCGACGGATGCCGTGGTGGAGTCGCCGGACTCGTATACGACCCCGCAGATTTGGAAGGACGGCAAACAGGAAGAGTTAATTATCACGGGTGGTGACGTGGTGACGGGCCACGATCCGATCAGCCTGAAAGAGCTTTGGCGGGCGAATGTCTTGAACCCGGGGAACAACCCGATGAACCGGATTATCGCTTCGGCGGTGGTGAAGGACGGGCTGATTTACTGCCCGACCCGGGTGAAGCCGTTGACGGCTTTACGGCCGGGCGGGCGGGGCGACGTGACGGCGACTCACGTAGTGTGGCAGAACGCGAATGGGCCGGATGTCCCTTCGCCGGTGACGGACGGGAAGTACCTGTATGTGGCCAATGATCGAGGGATTTTGTGGTGTCTCGATGCGAAGACAGGGAAGGAAATTTGGGGCGGACAGCGAATCAAGTCGGCGATCTATTCGGCGAGCCCGGTGCTGGCGGATGGCAAGCTTTACGTGACCAGCGAGGACGGCTTGGTGACCGTCGTCAAGGCCGGCCCGCAGTTCGAAGTGCTGGCCGAGAACGACATGAAAGAGTACACGCTCTCGTCGCCAGCCATCTCCGACGGGCAGATTTTCATCCGCACCGCCGGAGCGTTGTACGCCATTGGCGCGCGCCGCTAATCAGCCTTTGGGCTTGAAGTAGAACACCATGGCGGCTCCGCCGGCTGTGATGATGTAGCCGAGGAAGAGCAACGGGTTCACTTTGCCTTCCGGGGGATGGAGATACATTGTAAACAGAACGTTGATGAGCGGGGCACCGCCAAAGACGATGGGCATAACGTAGTTCGGGACGCCTCCGTTCTTGAACGCGAAGATAATGCAAATGGCTCCGATCGCACCGAGGGCTCCACCGAGCGAGGCATTGATAACACCGCCCCGGTCAAAGGATCCCATTCCACCGCTGGTCGAGAGTTGGAACATGGGGACGAGCACGCCGAGCAAAAAATACGCGCTTCCGACGCATAACAGGGCCTTCATCGGATTTCCGAGTTTGACTTGACCGGTGTGCAAGATAGGGCCGTAGACTCCCCAAGCGAACATAGCGCCGAGCGCGAAAAGCAACCAGAGCATACTGCGTTTTTTCTCCTTGGATGACATGAACCCTCGATTATGGCAGATCAAAATTGCAGACGAAGGGCAAACTGGATTTGCCGCGACGAAGTGACGGTGGATCGGATGCGTCCGAAGGCACCAATTGGGCCTGTTGCGGTTGAAATCGACAGCAAATTCGGAATGCCGAAGTTGCTGTGATTGAATAAGTTGAAGCTTTCAGCCCGAAACTGAAGGCGGGCGTTTTCGTTCCACCCGCGCAACGGGAACGATTTGAGGGCTGCTAGATCAAAGCTTTTCAGGCCCGGCCCAATGAAAGTGCCGCGCCCTAAGTTGCCCAGGTTTCCCGGGGCGGAAAGGACAAAAGCCCGCGGGTCGAAGTACTGATCGGGTCCGCCGCGGACGGCAGTTTGGTGGGTGTACCCGGGGGCCAACGAGGCTCGGTCCTGCCCAATGCCGGGTCCGAGGGAGGGGGCCCAGTTGGACCGCGAACGGTTACCGCTGACAAAGACCGTGAGTGGGCTACCCGAGCGGAAGTTGTTGATGCCGGCGAGTTGCCAGCCGGAGAAGGCGGCCTTTTGCCATCCCGTGGTGGACCGGGCGATGGGGAGATCGTAAGTGAAGTTGACGACCCAGTTGTGTTTGGCGTGAAAGTCCGACAGACCTTTGTTGTAGTTAAAGCCGGAGAACTCGGGCATGGCCGAGGTGGTGCCGTTGGTGCCGTCAGAAAAGAACGTCGATGCCTGGGTCGTATCGAGGTTTCGAGCGAAAGTGTACGAGCTCTGGAACTGCAAGTCGCGACCGAGACGTTTGCGAACTTCGAGCAGGCCGGCGTGATACCAGGAGTTGCCGTCGCTGGACTTAAGTTCGATCGTGGCCCAATTCGGGTTACGGCGAGGGGCTCCAGCCGGGAAGAGCAGGGAACCGTCGGCCTGACGAACGGGTTCGACTATGTTGACGTCGTTCGAACGGAGCAGGTGGATGCCGCGCGCCCCGGCGTAGCCGATGGTCGAGACGATGCCGAACGGCAATTGATGCTGAATGTTAAGGTTCCAGTGCTGAACGTAAGGATTCTTCAAGTTGAACTCAACAGGGCGCACTGTATTTCCGATGGCGCGGGCGAACGGAGGATTCGGGAAAGTTGGATTGGCGATGGAGACGCGCGGCGTAGCCGGGGGATTGGTGACGGTCACAATCAGATTCTGTTGATTGTTGGTGTTGAAGAACAGGCCGTAGCCGCCGCGGAACGAGGTCTTACCGGTGCCGAAGATGTCCCAGGCGAAGCCGATGCGGGGGGAGAAGTTTTTCTTGGTGGGATTAGCGTAGAGAGGCCCGGAGACGGGGAGCACGTCGGTGAAGAGGTTCTTCATATTCGAGTCCCGACCGTAGATATCTTGGGGCATGGTGGCGTACTCGTAGCGTAGACCGGGATTGAGCGTGAAGCGGCGGCTGATTTTCCAGGAGTCCTGGATGTAGAACCCCATCAGGGTGAAGCGCCAGTAACGGTCAAAAGTGGCTTGCGGGGTAAGGCCGAGGAAGCGGGCGGGGCGGTTTTCGAGAAAGCTTCGAATGTCGTTGAAGCCAAAGGTGCCGAGCGAGAACGTCGGGTTTACCATGTTCATCTGGTACCGTTCGGCCATCATGCCGATTTTGATCAGATGGCTGCCCCGAGTTAACGCTACGCCGGTGTCAAAGCTGAAGACGTTCTGGGTCAGGCGCAGGTTGGCCGAACTTTGCGTGCCGAAGCGGGGCATGCCGCCGATATCAATATTGCCCATTGTGCCGCGACCGGGGACGAATTCTGTGAGCGGGCTGGCCGTGTTGGCCTGAATGTTCTGGCCGACGCGGGTTCGGCTAAATCCGCCGCGTACATGGAAGAGCGTCTGCGAAGAGAGGATATGCCGATATTCGGTGGTGAAGAACTGATTGCGCGACAGGAATTCGCGGGGGAACTGCGGAAAGTCGGTGGGAAGAAACTGCCCGGCGTCGTCCCAAGTGTGGCGGGCGAAAAGTTGGCCCCGGGTGCCGATGTTGCGGTCGTAGCGACCTTGGAGAAAGTTCTGATTGACCTTTTGATTGAAGCCGAAGGCGTAGTCGGCCAGGCCGCCACCGCGGGCGCTGCCGTTGGCCCGGGGGATTTCGTTCAAGAACGGGACGATAGCTGGATTGAGGGTAACCGGGCCGTCGGGCAGGACACCGCGACGGGCGTTGTCGTCGGGCACGGTGGAAGTGATCGTTCGCCCCAGCCGATCCCGCAGGCCTTCATAAGTGAAGAAGAAAAAGTCTTTGTCTTTGTGAAGGGGGCCGCCGATGCTGCCGCCGAACTGATTCCGTTTGAAGTCGGGTCGTTTAGCAGGGTCGAAGAAGTTGCGGGCGTCGAAGTTGTCGTTGCGCAAAAAGTGAAACAGGCTGCCGTGCCAATCGTTGGTGCCCGATTTGGTGATGGCGTTGATCTGGCCACCGCTATTGCGGCCGAACTCAGCGCTATAGGTGTTCACTTCGACGCGAAATTCGCGGATCGCCTCGACGCCGAGGACGGTGCCAGCCGCTGACCCGGCGGGTCCGTTGGTCATATCGTTTTGCGGGGTCCCATCAAGCAAGTAAACGTTCGAACGTGGGTCCTGGCCGTTGATGGAAGTGCCGAGGCCGTGCGCGACCACCGATCCCCCATCGCGGTGAGGAAAGGCCACGACGCCCGGCTGCAAAAGCGCCAGATCGGTGTAGTTGCGGCCGTTCAACGGAAGTTCCCGCATGGTGGATTCACTGACAAGATAGGAGAGTTCGGAAGACGAAGTATTAATTTGGGAGGCCGAAGCCGTGACGGTGACTTCCTGATCGATCGCGCCGACTTCGAGGGTGACGTCGATAGTGGCTGCCTCATTCACCGTCAGGACTATACCCTTGCGGAGGATCGGCCGAAATCCTTGGGCTTTAATGCGCACTTCGACACTACCCGTCGGCAGGGCCGGCAGTCGGAACAGTCCGGCTCCATTAGTTAACGCTTGACGCACCAAACCGGTCGCGGTCTGAGTCACCGACACTTCGGCCCCTTGCAGCACGCTGCCGCTAGGGTCGTGAATCGTTCCGCTTAGCGAAGCAGTTGTCTGGCCGTAACCAGCCGCCAGTAGGGAAAAGAAAATTCCGGTCGCACGCACCAATCGCAAAACTTCACCTCGTCTTCCTTCCAGGGTAACAAATTGACCGGGCTCTTCCCTTACTTTCCAGAATATCTGGCCAGCACCGCTCCCCCCAGGGTCCATGCGACCCAGGTATCGATCACATCGACGACCGTGTAGTGCAGCGATTGGCTCATCCAATTCCAGTTGTTCAGGTTCGTGAACAGCCCCAACGCCAAGCCAATAAGGGAGACGAAGACGAAACGCGAAAGGTAACCCCGCAACTGCCCCATGCCCATCAAGTAAGCGATGATAGCGGCGACGACGAGGTCGATAAGCACGCCCCGAACGAACATGTCGGGCGACATCATCTGCCCGCCGACCGCTTTGTAGCCGATGATCGCCACGGGCCCGGCGGCGTACTTCTCCGCCACAGCCTTTTGATCGCCGGAGTTGCCGGGTAGCGTATACATGCCATCTTCTGGCAGATTCGCCCGGAGCACGGCGGCAACGGCGCCTTCGTCCTTCACCGAATGCAACGCCGCATTATGGAACGGCAGCGCCACCCAGGACGTGCCTTGCCAAACAAAAACGGCCAGAGCGGCCAACAGAACAAAGAGGGTTTGTTTCATCGTGCCACGCATTCTATTGGATTCGCCGTTCGGCTGCATCCCCCTCGCCCCCAAATGACGACCAGCCGAATCCAGCTAAACTATCGCTATGCGCTTGCTTCTGGGATTTGTCGCTCTGACACTATGGGCCGACAATTGGCCGGGTTGGCGCGGGCCAACAGCCAACGGCATCTCCACCGAGACCGGCATTCCTAATAGCTGGTCACCGACGCAGAACATCGCTTGGAAGACGCCGCTGCCGGGTCGTGGCCGAAGTTCGCCGATCGTCTGGGGCGACCGTATTTTCCTGACCGCTGAACTCGACGGTGAAGTAATCCCCGGAGCCAAAGCGCCAATCCATTTTTTGCGCGGGGAGCCGTTCCTTCATCCCGATAGCCAAGGTGCAGACCGGTCCCATCAATTGGCGATCCTATCGCTCGATCGCAAGACGGGCCGCATTCTCTGGCAAAAGACGGCCTACTCGGGCAAGGTCTTCGACAATCGCCACAAGGCCGGCAGCTACGCCGCTCCGACGCCCTTGACCGATGGCAGAAACGTGTACGCCTACTTCGGTTCGGAGGGGCTCTACGCGTTCGATTTCGACGGCAAGCTGCTCTGGAAGTTCGATCCCGGCTCGATCAAGACCATCGGCCTGGGCCCCGGCACCTCGCCCGTCATGGACGCGGACCGCATCTTTTTGCAATGCGACAACGGGGAAGAGAAAAAGTCATATCTAGTCGCCCTCGACAAGAAAACCGGTAAAACGCAATGGCGCGTCGAGCGGCCCGTGAACCTCACATGGTCAACCCCGCTGTTCTTTGACGGAGCGCTAGTGACGGCAGCCACCGAAAAGGTGATCGCCTACGATCCCAAGACCGGCAAACAGCTTTGGGAGGCACCCGGGGTCAAGGGCAACTCGGTGCCAAGCCCGGTCAGCGGCGACGGTGTCGTTGTCGTTTCGGCCGGCTATCCCGAGAAATTCGCGTCTGCCTTCGGGCCGGGCGGCAAGGCCCTTTGGAGCTACGCCAAGGGCACCGCCTACGTCCCGTCCCCCATCTTCTACGGTGCCTACGTCTATCTGATCACCGACAAAGGCCTCCTGACCTGCATCGATTCCAAGACCGGCGAGGTGAAGTACGAAGGCAAGCGCCCGCCGGTACCCGCCACCTTCGCTGGCTCTCCAGTTGCGTATGATGGAAAGATTCTAATCACCAGTGAAGATGGAGATTCTTTCGTGATCAAAGCCGGACCCGAGCACGCCGTGCTCCATTCAAACTCGATCGGCGAGCCCGTGCTGTCCTCCCCGGCCCTGTCGAACGGCATGTTGTTCCTCCGCGGTAAGAACCATCTTTTCGCCATCGCCGCGCAATGAAAAAAATTCTGGCTTCGCTCGCAATTGGCGCTCTTTTGCTCCTCCACCAGGACTGGTGGAACTGGACGACAGCCGCCCCGTTGGCCTTCGGCTTCCTACCCGTCGGCCTTTGGTATCACGCCTTGTTCACCTTGGCTGCCGCCCTGCTCATGGCTGGCCTTGTGCGCTGGTGTTGGCCCGCCGACCTTGAGCAACACGAATGATCCCAGCCCTCTTTGTCCTCGCCTATCTAGCGATCGTTCTCTACATCGGCATTTTCGCCTTTCGCCGATCAGGCGGCACGGCGGCCGAAGACTTCTTCCTCGCGGGGCGTTCGCTAGGGCCCTGGGTATTCCTCCTCAGCCTGTTCGGCACGCACATGACGGCCTTTGCGATCCTCGGTTCGAGCGGCCACGCCTTCAATTTCGGCATCGTTACCTACGGCCTAATGGCCTCCATTTCGGCGCTCGTTGTCCCGGTCTGCCTGCTGTTCCTCGGCACCCGGCTTTGGTCGGTCGGTAAACGTTTCGGGCTGATTACTCCCGTGCAGATCTTTCGCGATCGCTGGGAATGCGGGCATATCGGCACACTGATTTTCTT
Organism: Acidobacteriota bacterium; assembly: GCA_025354525.1. Lineage (GTDB taxonomy): Bacteria > Acidobacteriota > Terriglobia > Bryobacterales > Bryobacteraceae. The sequence goes on along the minus strand of JANXMS010000055.1, from coordinate 40,405 downwards.
TCTGCAGGCCGCGCTGCTAATCCCCTACATCATCATCGGCGTCATGGGCGGCGGCACCACACTGAGTGTGATCAGCGGCGGCTTTATCCCGTTCTGGCTAGGCGGCCTTCTCGTCGCTTTGGTCGTGATGAGCTACGTCTTCTTCGGCGGTATGCGCGGCACCGCCTGGGTCAATACGTTTCAAACGGTCCTGTTCCTCGGCTTCGGTGCCATCGCCGTAATGCTGATCGGTCAAGGCATGGGCGGCTTCACGAGCGTCACCGAACGCTTGCTGAACAACCCCGCCACGGCGAGCCTGCTGACCCGCGAAAAGTTCTCCCTCACGGCGTTTTTCAGCTACACTTTTAACCCGCTCTCCGCCATCGCGTTTCCCCACATCGCGATCTTCTGCCTTACCGCCCGCAAGGTGACTCAGTTCAAGCGCACGGTGATCTTCTATCCCATTTGCATCCTGCTCATCTGGCTGCCCTGCGTCTATCTAGGCGTCGCCGCCAACCAAGCCACCGATATCCCCGCGATCGAAGCCAAAATCGAAGCCCGCGCCGCCACGGGTCGCCCCGTTCCTGGTGACGACGTCATGCTGCAACTGCTCAATCGCTACGCCCCTGGCTGGATCGCCGGACTTCTCGGGGCCGGTATCATGGCCGCCGTCATGGCCAGCGATTCGCAGATCCTGGCTCTGTCGACGATGTTCACCGAAGACATCTTCGCCTTCTACGGCGGCAAGGCGCGCTTCGGCGAACACGCCCAAATCTTTACCGGCCGACTGTTCGTTGTCCTCGTCACCGCCTTCGCCTATTTCACGGCCCTCAATGCCAAGGTCGCCATCTTCGATCTCGCCGTCCAATACGCCTTCGCTGGCTACGCCGCCATGTCGCCGCTGTTTGTCGCGGCGCTCTGCTGGCGCGGTTCCACCAAGTGGGGTGCCTTGGCCGCAACGCTGTTCATCTCCGCCTCTACCGTCGCGCTCTATTTCCTACCTCGCGGCTTCACGGTGGCCGGTTTCGCGCCTGTTGTGCCCATGACGTTGATCTCCGCCGCCCTCGTCTGGGGCGTGTCGCTCTTGACGCCGAAACCCTCGGCCGCGACAATTCATCGATACTTTCCTTCCGCATCTGTATAATAACCCGATGCCCTCATCCAGCAAGCTCACGCCAATGCAGTGGTTGATCTGTGCCGTGGCCGCCTTAGGCTTTGCCTTCGATATCTACGAACTGCTCGTTCTTCCGTTGATCGCTGGACCGGCGCTGGCCGAACTCGGCCACTTAAAACCGGGCACCCCTGAGTTCAATAGCTGGACCGGACTTCTCTTCTTTGTCCCCGCCTTCGCCGGCGGAATCTTCGGCATGGTCGGCGGCTATCTCACCGACCTTTGGGGCCGCCGGTCCGTGCTCGTTTGGAGCATACTAATCTACGCCGTCTCCGCACTAGCCGCCGGATTTGCTACGTCGCTCGAACAACTCCTCTTCTTCCGTTGCACCACTTTCATCGGGGTTTGCGTTGAATTCGTCGCCGCCGTCGCTTGGCTTGCCGAGCTTTTCCCCGATGCCAAACAGCGTGAAAACGTTCTCGGCTATACCCAAGCCTTCTCCTCCATCGGCGGTCTGCTCGTCACCGGTGCCTACTACCTCGCCGTGACTTGGGCCCCCAGGCTGCCCGAAATTCACGGAGGCCACGAAGCGTGGCGCTATACGCTGATCTCCGGGGTTCTTCCCGCGATTCCGCTGATGATCATTCGTCCGTTCTTGCCTGAATCCCCGCTCTGGGCGAAAATGAAGGCCGCCGGCACGCTGCGCCGCCCCAGCTTTGCGGAACTGTTTACGCCGCGGTATAGCCGCACCACCTGGGTCACGATGATCATGTACGCCGCCAGTTACGGTGCCGCGTTTGGTGCCATTCAACACCTCCCGCGGATCGTCCCGGGCTTGGCTGAGGTTCTCCCGCTCGCCCGGCCGTTACAACAGAAAGTTGTCTCCAGCTTCCAGTTCTATCAGGAGATCGGCGGCCTCGTTGGACGCGTGCTGCTGGCCTTCCTCGCCATCCGCATCGTCAGCCGCGTGAAGCTCCTGCGCGTGTTCCAAATTCCTGGCCTATTCCTTGTGCCGCTCGTGTTCTTCAACTCGATGAACTTATCGGTGGACGTGCTTAAATGGGGCGTCTTCGCCGCCGGCCTGTTGACCGTCGCTCAGTTCAGCTTCTGGGGCAACTACCTGCCCCGCATGTACCCCACCCATCTGCGCGGCACCGGCGAAAGCTTCGCCGCCAACATCGGAGGGCGAATGATCGGCACCTCCGCCGCGCTGCTCACGACCACCTTGGCAAACTACACCCCCGGCACCTCCCCAGCCGCCAAGCTGGCCGTCGCCGCCGGATGCGTCGCCGCGCTGGTTTATGCCATCGGCGTCACCGGCAGCTTCTTCCTACCAGAACCGGCAGAAAAACTGCCAGAATAGAGGTTTGCAGAAGTTTTTCGTTCACAATTTCGGATGCCGCGCCACGCAAGCCGACGGCGCCGCCCTCGAGTCGATGCTCGAACAGCGCGGGCTCTCTGGCGTCTCCGCAGCAAGTTCGGCGGACCTCGTCGTACTCAACACCTGCACCGTCACCGCCAACGCCGACGCCGACGTCCGCTCTATGGTTCGCAGGGTGCATCGGGACAACCCCGCTGCGCAGATCCTGCTCACCGGCTGCTACGCGCAGCGTGCGCCCGAAGAACTAGCCGCTTTGCCCGGCGTAACCTGGGTCGTCGGCAATTCGCATAAGACCCAAATCCCTGATATCGTCGCCGAAACGCTCACCCCGTTTCACGGCCAAATCCACGTCGGCGACATCTTCGCCCAGCACGATTTTCTGTCTGCGCCCATTGAAGACGCCGCCGGAGACCGCGCCCGCCCGAACCTGAAAATCCAAGACGGCTGCAACAACCGTTGTTCGTTCTGCATCATCCCTTTCGTTCGCGGCCGCAGCCGCTCAATGCCCGCCGACCAAGTCATCGACCAGGTTCGCCATCTTAGCCAGAACTATCGCGAGGTCGTTCTCAGTGGCATCAACCTCGGCCGCTGGGGCAGGGAACCGGGCCAGACCCTTCGCCTCGCCGGCCTCGTCCGCCGCCTTCTTGACGAAACGTCGATCGAACGAATCCGCCTCTCTTCGGTTGAGCCGATGGACTTTTCCGACGACCTGCTCGGGCTGATGGCGGGGTCCCCTCGCATCGCCCGCCACGTCCACGCACCGCTCCAATCCGGCTCCGACACCGTGCTCCGCCGCATGCATCGCAAGTACCGCCCGCGCCACTACGCCGACCGAGTCACCAAGGCCCGCATGTTGATGCCAGACGCCGCGATCGGCGCCGACGTCATGGTCGGCTTCCCCGGTGAAACCGAAGCCGAATTCGCCGAAACGTTCCGTTTCATTGACGAACTACCGTTTACCTACCTGCACGTTTTCACGTACTCGGCCCGCCCCGGCACCCCGGCTGCTGACTCCCCGGACCAAGTTCCAATGCCCGTCCGCAAGCAGCGCAATCGCGAACTCCGGGAACTGGCTGACCGCAAGCATCTCGCCTTCCGCCGCGGCTTCATCGGCCAGCCTCTGTCGGTGGTCACCCTCGGCCAAGGCAACATGGCACTATCCAGCAACTACTTAAAGGTCGAACTGCTCCGCCCGGCGACGGACAACCTGCTGCTCGACGTCCCCATCGGCACCCTCACCGACGGTGGCCTGCGAGAGTTCGATCCGCTCCGCGTTCTCTAGCCGCTACATCTCCCGGCGATTTTCCATGCTCTTGGACATGCTGACTTCATCGGCATATTCCAAGTCACTGCCCACGGGAATCCCCATGGCGATCCGCATTACCTTGATGCCGAGCGGCTTCAACAGCCGGGCCAAATAGGCCGCTGTCGCTTCGCCCTCGACGGTCGGGTTCGTGGCCAGGATGATCTCCGTCACCGTTTCATCCTGCAGCCTTTCCAGCAAGCTCTTAATTTTTAACTGCTCCGGGCCAATACCACGCAGCGGAGAAATCGAGCCATGCAGGACGTGATACAGCCCCCCGAACGAACGGGTTACTTCGATCGGCAAAATGTTGGGTGCTTCTTCGACGACGCAGATCACACTTTGATCTCGCGACGGGTTCGTGCAGAATGGGCACAATTCGCTATCGCTGATGTTGTTGCAAACCCGGCACAATCCCAGCTTCTCTTTCACGTCGATGATGGCCTGCGCCAAGCGATGGGCGTCATCGACCGACGCCCGCAAAACGTAGAATGCCATTCGTTGGGCAGACTTCGCCCCTACTCCCGGCAAACGCCGGAACTCCTCCACCATCCGGGCGAGCGGTTCGGCCAGATCCGGCATTGGAGTTTAGAACATCCCTGGAGGCAGGCCAAGCCCACCTAGCATGCCGCCCATCTTCTTACTGCTTTCGTCTTCCACTTTCTTATGCGCTTCGTTGAACGCAGCCAACACCAGATCTTGCAACATCTCGGTGTCGCCGGCCACTTCGGGGTCGATCTTCACGCCTAAGCAGCGTTTCTGGCCGTCCATCTGGACGGTTACCGTGCCGCCGCCGGCCGAAGCTTCTACGCGGATCGCGGCGATATCTTCCTGCAGCTTGGCCTGCATCTTCTTGGCCTGCTCCATCATGCCCTGCATGTTACCGGGAAGTTTCATTTCCTTACTCCTTCAAATTACGGACGCTGCGGACTAGACTGTCCGGAAACGTCTCCTGGAATCGTTTTACGGTCGGATTGGCTAAAGCCCGCCCTGTCGCATCGTCGCTCGCGGCAAGCTTGGCGGCCGGCGGTGGGCCCGAAACGACCGAGGCAGAGAAGCGCACTTTAACCCGCACGCCGGTCATGCCCATGGCCGCGACGACGCGGTTCACGTCCTGCTCTTTCATCGTGAACTCGCACTCTTCCGGCGCCACGATCTCAATCACCCCGTTGCTCTCAGAGATCTCGGCCGCTTCAAAACCGTCGGCTGTAAACTTCAGGCCCAGCTCGAGCGCTGCGGCGTAAAGACGGGAGCGCAGATCGCCGTCAGTCTTTTTGACGGCTGGCTTCGGCGGTGGCGCGTCCACAAACGCATTGCCTGCCGTCGCCTTCACAGTCGCTTGCCACGGCGGCATCGCAGCGAGTTCGGCTAACGGATCGTCAAAAACACGGGGTGCCGCAAAACTCGCTCCACTCGGAGACGGCCGCGACTGCGGCGGCTTCGACGCTGAAGGCGACGGACCCGAACCCGGACCCAACTTCGCTATCGCCTCTTCAATCGACGTTAGCTTCGCCGCGTGGACCAACTTCAGCAGCCCGATCTCCAAGTGCAACCGAGGTTGCAGCGAGTACTGCAAATCCTTGAACACGTCCAGCGTCACCTGCAAATACCGCGTCAAGTCCATCTCGCTGAACTGGGCCGCCACCGCCGCCATGCTCTTCTTTTCATTCGGCGAAGCCGCAATTAGCCGCGTCTCTTCACCCGAAATTTTCGCCACCAACAAGTTCCGAATATGCCGCGCCAGCTCCCGACAAAAGTGCTGTAAGTTTGCGCCCTTGCGCTCCAACTCGTCCACAATATCCAGCATCCGTGCCGAATCACTGGCCAGCAGTGCGGTCGTCACTTGGTTCATCGCGTCCTGCGAAAACATCCCCAGCAGCGCGCGCACTTCGGGCGCGTGCAGCGTCGAACCACAGCAGGCAATCGCTTGGTCGAGCGCGGAAAGCGAATCCCGAACGCTCCCTTCGCCGACATGCGCAATCACAGCCAACGCTTCCGCATCCGCCGTAATCCCTTCCTGCACGCAGATCCATTCCATGCGTTTCAACAGCTCGTCGAAATCCACGCTACGAAACGAAAACTGCTGGCAGCGCGATGCGATCGTCGTCGGAATCTTATGCGACTCGGTCGTGCACAGGATAAACACCACCCACTCCGGCGGCTCTTCCAGCGTCTTCAGCAAAGCGTTGAACGCTTCGTTGGTAATCTGGTGCGCCTCGTCGACGATGAAGACTTTGTACCGATCCCGCGCCGGGCGATATCGCACGCTCTCGCGCAATTCGCGCATTTCGTTGATGCCGCGGTTGGATGCCGCGTCAATCTCAATCACGTCCACCGCGCCGCCGCTCGTAATCTCTTTGCAACTCGCACACACGTTGCAAGGCGTCGAGGTGGGGCCCTCCAAGCAGTTCAAACATCGCGCCATAATGCGCGCGACGCTCGTCTTGCCCGTCCCGCGTTGACCGCTGAATATGTACCCGTGCGCGATTCGCCGCTGGTTGATCGCATTGTCGAGCGTCGTTTTTACGTGCTCTTGACTCACCAGTTCGGCGAATGACTGGGGCCGGTACTTGCGCGCGATGACCTGATACATGCGGGGGCTTAAAAGAATAATGCCAAGCCCCGGGTGATCCGCGGCACACGAGCTAAACCACTACCGTTGCTTCCTTCCGAATCTGGCGGGGTTTGCAGCCGCCCGTTGCACGGAGCCCGAGACCTAGCAAGTCCCTAGCTTAGCATTGCGCCGCCTATCGAAGGCGAATTTTTAACGGGAAACTGTTGACGCCGCGCGCCGTGATCACCACTTCCGGCTCCCCGCTCACCCCTGCCGGAACCCGAACATTGATCTGGTAAAGCCCTGCAAATCCCGGTGCCAAACCGCTAAACAGCACCTCGACTCCCTGCCCGCCGATCGTCACGGCTAGGGGCTCCCGGGTCATCGCCAGCGGAGTCACCAGTGCCGCCGCGCCGTTTGCTGGCCGATTCGTCACATCCCCCAGCCCCGTCGCATACAGCGACACGATGGCTCCTTCTTGCGTGGCGGCGGCATACTGCCCGTCGCCCGAAAAAAGCCCCGGCTGGACCGCGTTTAAAGCGATCACTGCCGTTAGTCCGACGGTGCCGTTGGCGACGACGACCACCTCCGCCTGCACGCTCGGCAAACCGTACGGAGTGAAGAAATTAATTTGCGTTGGCGTTACCGCATACAGCGGTACCGCTGAGCCGTTGATCCGAACCGAAACGCCGCCCAAAGAAGTCGGCAACGGGTACCGTTCAGCGGCAATCGTGGCCGTCACTCCGGGAAGGGAAGTGGTGAAGATCGTGCCAATGCTTCCAGACGAGAGTCCGACGCCGAAGCTCGCCGCATTCGTCACAGCCCGCATCTGAAACGGTGCCGTAGTCGCGACGATCCGCGAAGCACTGCCGCCTAAATCAACCAAATACAACTCCCCTTGCTCGTCCTCTCCAAATGCCGAGACCGACTGCCCCGTCGCTGCAAATCGAACCGTCTGGCCCCCTCGGTAGCCCCAAACGTTGCCGTTGCAATAATCGGCGAACAAGTACACGCCGCGCAACTCCGGGTACCTCGTCCCTCGATAGACGAACCCGCCCGTTACCGAACACCCCTCACTGCGACCATATACAAAAACCGGTCGCGTCAAATCCGTCCGCGTCTCGCAGTTCCGATCGTCCTGGCAGGCGTTGCCCTCCATCAAGCTCCACCCGTAATTCCGCCCCTGCGGCGTCCCATTCGGCTCCACGTCGATCTCTTCCCAACGATTCTGCCCTACGTCCCCCGCGTACATATCGCCGGTCTCGCGGTCGAAGGAAAATCGCCAAGGGTTTCGCCATCCGCTGGACCAGATCTCCGGCTGCGGCATCTCGCTGCCCTCGGTATTCATCCGCACCATCTTCCCCAGCAGCGTCGCCGGGTTCTGGCTGTTCTTCTGCGGGTCATTCGCTGACCCGCCATCACCCATGCCGATGTACAAATGCCCATCTTTGGGATGGAACGCGATCTGCCCGCCCTTGTGATTTTCAAACGGCTGCCGCACCCGCAGCAACACCTGCTCGGTCGTCGAATCGGCCACATTCCCGTCGCTCGTCAAGCGCACTCGCGCCACGATCGTTTCCGTCTGCCGGTTCACATAGTTGACGTAAAAATACCGTTTCTGAGCGAAACCCGACGGAAAGGCCAGCCCCAACAGCCCCATTTCGCCGCCGTAGCGCACCCGGGCCTGGATGTCCAAAAACGGCGTCGCCACCAGCGCCCCGTTCTGCCAAATCCGGATTACCCCCGGTTGCTCCACCACAAACAATCGATCGGAGCCGTCTCCCGCGTGGGTCACCTGCACCGGAGCCCGGACCCCTGTTATCAAACGCTCAAATCGAAGCGTCGGAAACTGCGCCACCAACGGTAGCGCTACCAGGAATCCGGCCAACCAACGCATTTGGTTATCCCCCGTGCGTGAAATGAGTAATGGTTTCGATGTGGTAGGTCTGCGGAAACAAATCAATCACTTGGCACTTTTCGATCACGTATCCTGCTTCCACAAGGCCCTTAGCGTCGCGAGCCATAGTCGAGGGGTCGCACGAAACTACCGCGATCCGCTCCGGTCGCAACCGAATCAGATCCTTCACGACAGCCGCGCCGAGCCCAGCCCGCGGCGGATCAGCCAACACAAACTGCGGCTTCCTCTGCATCGTTTCCAGGAAAAGGTCCGAGTTCGCCCGATGATGCTCCACCGAAGTCTTCGCGCGCCGACAATTCACTTCGAGGTCCGCCAAAGCCGACTTCGAACTTTCCACCGCCACGACTTTCGCAAAACGGCTCGACAACGGAATACTGAACAAACCCACGCCCGCGTAAAGCTCCAACGCCAACTCGCCCGTGGCGTTCCCGATGGTCGCTTCCACCAACTCCTTAAGCAAAAACCGGTTCACCTGAAAGAACGACTTGTGGCTGACGCGGAATCCGCCGTACTCCAGCGCCCCGGTGATCGCCCCCGGAATTTCGCTCTCGCACCAGTCAAAAAAGCTGCGCGCCACCCGTCGCCCCGCCATCGTCTCGATGACGTTCAACTGCACTTCCTTCTCGTTCGTGAACAGTTCGAGCGAGCGCACAAAACCCGGCCACCGCGAGTTTTTCAGCATCTCGCGAATAATCCGCAAACTTTCGTTCAACTTCGGCGAGGCAATTGGGCACTGCTCAATCGGCTCCAGCTTATGCGAGCCGCCTTCTTTAAATCCCAATCGGATGCCTTCAATGTGGACTTGGATCCGGTTTCGATAGCCGAATGGCTCGCCAACAATCGTGCCGATTTCGCCCGGAAGCTCAATCCGACCGATGCGCGAAAAGACTTCGCGAACGATGGCCACCTTCTGCTCCACCTGAAACTTGTATTCAGCGTGCTGATAGTGGCACCCGCCACAGACTCCGAAATGGGGGCAGGGCGCGGCTACCCGATGGGGCGACGGGGTCAGCACCTCTTCGACGCGCGCCTCCAACATGTCCTTGCGCTCGCGCGCTACTGCCACTCTGACCTGCTCAGCGGGGAGCACGTACGGCGTCAACACGACGCGACCTTCGTGACGACTCAGACCATCGCCACCGTATACCAATTTTTCTACTTCAATCTGCACTCTATCTATTGTGGACTAGTAGACTGGAAGTTGGCGATGAAAGCACGTGTCTTCTCCGGGATGCAGCCCACCGGAAACCTTCATATAGGCAACTACCTCGGCGCCCTCCGTAATTGGGTGAAGCTGCAGCATGAATACGAGTGCATTTTTTGCATCGTCGATCTCCACGCCATCACGGCGTATCAGAAGCCCGAAGAACTGCGCGAAAAAATCCGCCAGGTCGCTGGCCTCTACCTCGCCGCCGGCATTGACCCTAACGTCAGTTCGCTCACCGTCCAATCCAGCGTGCCCCAACACGCCGAACTTGGCTGGCTGCTAACCTGCGTCACCCCGCTGGGTTGGCTGGAACGCATGACCCAGTTCAAGGCCAAGTCCGAAGCCGCCGAGATCATCGGCGACGGGCTGCTGCAATACCCCGTCTTGATGGCGGCTGACATTCTGCTCTATAACGCCGCCGTCGTCCCGGTGGGTGATGACCAACGCCAGCATATGGAACTCGCCCGCGACATCGCCGAGCGGTTCAACCACCTGTACGGCGAGACGTTCGTCGTGCCCAAGACGAGCCTGCCGATGGTTGGGGCCCGCGTCATGGGGCTCGATGATCCGACCAAGAAAATGAGCAAGTCAGCCACTGGGTCCGGCCATGCGATCGGCCTGCTCGATAAACTCGAAGATGCCCGCAAGAAAATTATGCGCGCCACCACGGATTCCAATCCCGCCGTCGATTTCGAAACCATGGGGCCCGGAGTCGAGAATCTGCTCGGAATTTTCCAGGCGTTCACCGATTGGTCCGACGACGCGATGAAGCAACATTTCACCGGCCTGCGCTACGGTGACCTAAAGAAGAAGGTGGCCGAAGCCGTCCTCGCCGGCCTGGAACCGATCCAAAAGCGGTACGCCGAAATCATGGCCGATCCGGGCTATCTGGAAAGCGTCCTGCAACAAGGCCGCGATCGAGTCACCCCCATCGCCGCCGACATCGTCAAAACCGCAAAAGAGCGCATGGGCCTCTACACCATCGCAAAATGACCGAGCGTCGCCGCGTCACCCTGACGGACTACTGGCAACTCCTTCGTACCAATCGAAACTACCGGTTGCTCTGGAGTGCGCAAGTCATCAGTGAAATCGGCGACTGGTTTTTCACGCTCGCCCTCTACAACCTCCTGCTCGATTTCACCGGTAAAGCCGAATCCATCGGCTTTGCCTTCGTTCTGCAAGTGTTGCCCCAGTGCCTCACCGCCCCCGCGGCGGGAGTTCTTAACGATCGGCTAAGCCGCCGCAAGATAATGATGTTCGCCGATCTCTGCCGCGCGCTCATCATCGCGTGCATGCTCTTCGTGCGCACCCCGGCCATGCTCCCGCTGCTCTACGTTCTGCTCTTCCTCGAAACCGTCATGTGGGGCCTGTTCGAACCGGCCCGCTCCGCCATCGTTCCGAACATCACTACGGGCGATGAGGTCTTTGTTGGCAATGCGCTCAGTTCCACCACCTGGAGCTTCAACTTCGCCATGGGCTTCACCTTTGGCGGCATCGCCCTCGCGCTTTTAGGCCGAGAAGCTGTCTTCGCCATCGATGCCTGTTCGTTCGTTGCTTCGGCCCTCATTGTTCGCCGGATGAAGTTCCACGAACCCCACATCGAAGGCTATGCGCCGTTGCACTGGCGAGACCTGTACGATTTCAAACCCATTCTAGAAGGGGTGCGCTACGTGCGGCGAAACGGGCAAATGCTGGCTACCTTGTTTGTGAAATCAGGCAACTCCATCATCGCCTCGAACTGGGTGCTGCTCACGATCCTGGGCCGCGATAAGTTTGCCGTCAACTGGCTCGGTGCCGCGCCCGAACGCGCCGCCGCCCTCGGCGTCAGCCTACTGATGGGCTCCCGTGGCGTTGGTGCTCTCACCGGCCCAATCCTGCTCGGCTACATCGCCGGCCGCAATCAAACGCGCCAGCGCTACGCCATCTTAATTGGCTTCGTCGTCGCTTCGCTCGGCTATTTCCTCCTGAGCCAAGCCTCCACCATGCCCATTGCCTGTCTGGCCGTCGTCATCGCGCACATGGGTAGCACTGTCACCTGGGTCGGCTCCACCACGCTTCTGCAGATCAATACCGACGACAAGTTTAGGGGCCGCGTCTTTTCCGCCGAGTTTGGCCTCGCCGTCATCATCATGTCCCTTTCCAGCTCCTCGGCCGGCATCCTGATCGATCGCGGCTGGACACCGCAAAACGTCGCCGGCCTAACGGCCTCGCTGCTGCTGCTGCCGATACTTTTCTGGAGCACAGTCCTCGCTAATTGGAAACGACTCGAATCGCCGCAACCCCTTCCGCCATCACAGGACGAACTAACCGTCCCGCCAATCGCTCCATAACCCCGACCGGCAGCGCCTGACGCGACGCCAACGGCGCGTCGAACGGTATCGCCTTGATGGCAAGTCCCGCAATCGAGCCTTTCCTGCCGAATTCGACCGCGCCGCGAAGTACAAGAAAAACATTCTCGAAAAAGCCTACGGGCTTTATTCGCCGGAATCGGCTTGTCAGAGCGCTCGCTTATCCGAAGAACGCATCCTGGAGAAGCCGCTCAAGGTCTCTGTTTGCGGGAACGACGCGAACGAGTTCTATGCCCGCTTTCAACGGGAAGTCGAAGAGCAGAATCTTGTCAAATCCATCCGAAACGGGGAATCGACGCATACCTCGAAGCTCCGGTCTCCTGACGAAGAACCGAGATCCGGCCTCTGGTTGACCGGCAAGCATCGAAATGGTTGAATCGGCGGCTCCTAGAAACCGGTCGGCAATGTTGATGTCGGCAGTCTCGGCGTACCACACCCATTGCGCGATGAGATCGCGCTTGGCGGGTTCACGCTTACGAACTGTTGCCACCTAGGCCGACTTCCGCCCTTTGCGTGCTGCAACCTGCCGGAGGGCTTCCGCTCTAATATCACTCCAATCCTGGCGCGTCATCTCCGTGGCTTCACCGCCCTGGATTCCTTCCATCAAAAGAGCTTCAAGCCGATCTTGAACTTTGCGCTTTTCGTCGTCTCGAATCAGATCTCGGACGTACTCGCTAGTACTGCTGTATCGGCCTGAGCCGACTTGTCCATCGACGAACTCCTTGAGTTGATCGGGGAGCGAAATGTTCATTGTTTGCAAAGAAGCCCTTCTCAATCGCCAACTTAGCATACCTGGCAAAAGATGGCAACTCTTGCCATGGCAGATCAGAGCGTTCTTTCAGCGACCAACTGTACAGAAGGCACCCACAGAGCGGTCCACCGCTACGCGCACCTCCGCGCAAGTTGCGTAATCGAACCTTCCCAGCCGCGTAAATTGGAAACGATTCGAATCGCCGCAAACCCCTCCGTCATCGCAGAACGAACTAACCGGCCCGCCAATCGCTCCATAGCCTCGACCGTCAGCGCCTGACGCAACGCCAACGGCTCGTTGAACGGTACCACCTCATTGATTGCGGTGCAAAGGGACTTGATCGATATGAGGAGTGGGGTTTTGGCAGGGCTGCTATGCATCTCCTGCACCCATGGCCGAAGGAAGGGAATGGTAGACGAGCACCGCCAGTTTGATGCTCTTGGATAAATAACGAGCCGGATCCTCCCTCAAAAGGTTTTAGTAGCTTTCTCCTTTGCCGGCGAACAATGGATTCAAGTATGCGCTATCGCGGAGGCATTGGAGGATTTGCTCGGCCCGTCAACAGTGTTCTTTAACAAGTGGTTTGAAAATTACTTAGCCGGAGCGGAGGCCGGAGTTACCCGTACGGCTTAGGCCGATTTTGTCCTCGCAAGAAGCGGCGGCTTAGTCGATAATAAATTGGTGAGAGAAACCGAAGCGAGATCCGCGGGGACGCAACTTAGCTGCGGGATAGCCGGACGGGCTCATCGGAACGATGACAGACAAGGATGGTGCCCAAACGCATCACCCGCAATTCGCCGCATCGGATCGATAGACCCTCATGCTTTGAAAATCTCCGGCCGTAGGGCGGAATCTTGCCTCTTCATCAAGCTTTTAAGCGTCATCTTCACGCTAAACCAAAACATTACAACCTTTTCGTGGGCGCTCGTGAGGGGCAAAAGCGTTCCCTTGTTCGCAGGTTGAAGCTACGCTTCTACGGGAAGACCCAGAAGGCTTTGCACGTCACGAGCGGCGTTAAGAACCCGGATGATTTGTAGCGGCTTTGTCTCGGGGCGATAGACGATCAGATACGAGTAAACCAACAAGAACCGATGCCGACGGTCGGCTAGGTCTTCGCGTAAATGGCCGATGCCGGGCGTCTTCGCAAGCCGAAATATAGCCTTCTCTCTACCAGTCAACACCCGATCGGCGGCATCAAGGCTGTCCGCTGCGATATAGTCCCAAATGTCCCCAATATCTTGCTCGGCAAGAGGCGTGAGGAAGAACAGCTTCATGATGCCTTGGATCGCTTTTTCGGCGCTGCGCTGCGCTTGCGAATTTTCGCAAAGGCTTCGGGTCCGTCTACAAACTCACCGCGATCCGCTTGCCCGCTTCCTAGCGCGATCTCATTACGGAGCTCTGCGCGCCGCAATTGTTTGATCTCTTCCTGCTCCTTGAGGAGTCGCAAGCCTTCTCGCAAAACTTCACTTTGGGTCTGATAATAGCCGCTTTTCAAAAGACCGGCAACGAATTCATCGAAGGCTGACCCAAGGTGGACATTCATAATGCAACGGTACAGGGGGTAGCAATAGATGTCAATTATTGACAGTGCCTGTCGCCCTTGCTAATCGGACAGTTGCGGACGGCGTCCGCCGGTGCGCCCCTCAAGTTGTGTAATCGAACCTTCCCAGCCGCGTCAATTGGAAACGATTCGAATCGCCGCAAACCCCTCAGCCAACTCCGGACGAACCAACCGTCCCGCCAATTGCTCCATCGCATCGGCAGGCACGACGCGCGTCCTTTGAGCATTCCGCGCCTTGCACACCGCCAGCGGTACATCAAAAAACACCGCCTCGCACTCGGCCCCCAACTCGTGGGCGATCTTCACCCAAGTCCGCCGCTCTCGCTTGCTCAGGTTCGTCGCGTCAATATACGTCGTCGCCGCCCCCAACCGCAGCCGCAGCCGCAACAAGTGCCGCAACAGAGCGAACACCTCAGCGTGAATTGTCTGGTCCGCCTCGTCATCGCGGAGCAACTTACGCATCGCATCCGAGGACAACCCGCCCCCATCCTGCTTCGCCAGCCAAGTCGACTTGCCCGACCCCGGCAAGCCGACCAACACCACGATCCGCTGCTTAGGCGAGGACATACCGCTGCGCCGCCTGCAACCGCTGCGCAATCTCTTGCCGCAAGGCGATCACGTTGATCGGGTCATGCTTGGCCAGCCGCCGCAACGCCGAAAGCTGAATCCGCAGATCGTCACCCTCCGCACACGCCGCCAGCACCGTCCGCGCATGCCCCTCAATTGTGTCCATCGCGCCTTGTAGAAACACCGCCGTCATCTTCGGTGCCACGTTGTGTTTCTGGCTCCGCAACTGCACCGACTCCATCGCAAACGCCTGCATCGTGATGTCGCACAGCGCCGCCAGTATCTCCTGCTGGCTATCGAGTTCTGCCAGAAACCGCTGATAGGCGACGCCCAAGCAAAGCAATGCCACTTTCTTCGCCGCTTTGACAAGGTCCGTCGGCCCGCCGCTTAAATTCGGCCCGGCCAACAACTCGCCCTGCAACTTCTTCACCGCCGCCACCAGTGGCAACTGCCCCCGCTGCGCCCGCTTCAGAATCATGCCCGTCGCCAGCATCCGATTGATTTCGTTCGTACCTTCAAAAATCCGGTTGATCCGCGAATCGCGATAAGCCCGCTCGACGAGATAGTCCTGGTGATAGCCATAGCCACCGTGAATCTGCACGCCCTCGTCCACCACGTAGTCCAGCGCCTCGCTCGCGAACACCTTGATGTACGAACACTCCGCCGCAAACTCTTCCACCGCCTTCAGCTTCACCGCCGCGGCGTCGGCCTGCGCCCAACTCCAGCCCGTCAGCTTGTCCTGAATCATGCCCGTCACGCGATAACTCATCGTTTCCGCAGCATACGTCTGAATCGCCATCTCGGCCAGCTTGGCCTGGATCATGCCGAACTGTCCGATCTGCTTTCCGAAAGCCACCCGTTCCTTCGCATATTTTAAGCAAAGCGACAGGACGTTCTTCATGCCGCCCACCGCGAACGGACCCAGCTTCAACCGTCCCAAATTCAAAATGTTAAAGGCGATGATGTGCCCCCGGCCCACTTCGCCCAATACGTTTTCCACCGGCACTTTCACGTTGTCGAAAAACACGGGCGTCGTCGAACTGCCCTTGATGCCCATCTTCTTCTCTTCCGTTCCTGCCGAAACCCCCGGCATCGAACGCTCGACGAGAAACGCCGTGAACTTCTCGCCGCCGACCTTCGCGAAGACCGTGTACAAGTCCGCCGCGCCGCCGTTGGTGATCCACATCTTCTGGCCGTTCAGCGTATAGTACGTCCCATCTTCGGATAGATCGGCCCGAGTTTTTGCCGCTAACGCGTCCGAACCCGCCTGCGCTTCGCTTAAGCAATAGGCGCCAATCATCTCCGCCGAAGCCAGCTTCGGAAGATACTTGGCTTTCTGCGCGGTCGTCCCGTACAGCAACAGCGGCAACGTGCCAATACCACTATGCGCCCCGTGCCAACCCGCGTACGAACCGTCCTTCGCAATCCCCTCGGCCACAATCATCGCCGAGGTCAGGTCCATCTCCATGCCGCCGTAAATCTCCGGCACCAGCACCGCCGTCAGTCCGAGCTCGGCCGATTTCCGCAGCACCCGCACCGCCACGCCGGGCTCCTGATGCTGGATCGCTTCCAGGTTTGGCTCAATCTCTTTGGCCGAGAACTCCTCGGTTGCTTTGGCAATCGCACGATGTTCCTCGGTGAAATCTTCCGGGGTGAACACCTGCGCCGCCGTCTGGTCTTCGACTAAAAATCCGCCGCCTTGCATCGCTATCCCATCCTTTCAAATATTCCGGCTGCGCCTTGGCCGCCGCCGATACACATCGTCACCATGCCATACCGATGATTGCCGCGTTCCATTTCGCGCAGAATCGTCGCCGTTAATTTTGCGCCCGTGCATCCCAAAGGATGGCCCAGCGCCAGCGCGCCGCCGTTCCGGTTCACCCGCGCCGGGTCCAGACCGACCTCCCGCATCACCGCCATCGCCTGCACCGCGAACGCCTCGTTCAACTCGATCACCCCGATTTGGTCCAGCGTCAAACCCGCCAGCCGCAGCGCTTTCGGGATCGCGACCACCGGGCCGATACCCATCACCTCCGGCCCCACGCCACCCACCGCGAAGCTGACAAACCGAGCCCTCGGCTTCAGCCCCAGCGCCTGCGCCCGCTCGGCCGACATCACGAGCGCCGCCGCGGCCCCGTCGGATGTCTGGGACGAGTTGCCCGCCGTTACGGTTCCTTTCACATGGAACGCCGGCTTCAGCTTCGCCAACGCCTCCAGCGACGTATCCGCCCGCGGCCCTTCGTCTTTGCAAAACGAACCCACTGGAATCAACTCCTCATCGAACTTGCCCTGTTCCTGCGCCGCGATCGCTTTCTGGTGGCTGGCGAACGCAAAGGCGTCCTGCTCCTCCCGGCTGATCCCGTAGCGCCGTTGCAAGTTCTCCGCCGTCAGGCCCATGTTGATGTAAGCCTCCGGCCGATGCTCGACGAGATACGGGTTCGGCGCAATCCGTACCATCGCCATCGGCAGCATGCTCATGCTCTCGGTCCCGCCCGCGATCAGCGTCTCGGCCATGCCAGCCCGAATCCGCTCCGCCGCCATCGCGATCGCTTGCAAACCCGACGAGCAGAACCGGTTGATGGTCACCCCGCATACCGTATCCGGCAGTCCCGCCCGCAGCCCCGCAATTCGAGCGACGTTCATGCCGCTCTCGGCCTCGGGCGTCGCACAGCCTAAGATGACGTCTTCAATTTCCTCCGGGGCCAAGCCCGGATAGCGGGCGAGCAACCCCTGAATCGCCACGGCAGCTAGATCATCAGGCCGCGTCTGCCGCAGCGCCCCGCGCGGCGCTTTGCCCACCGGGGTTCTTACGCAATCAACAATAACGGCTTCATTCATGACATTAATTCCGCAGGGGCTTCCCGGTTTTCAACATGTGTTGCATCCGCGCTTGGGTCTGCGGATTCCCGCATAAGCTCAAAAACGCTTCGCGTTCTAAGTCCAGCAAACGCTGCTCGCTCACGAGCGTATCCGCCGGCACCGCGCCGCCGCACAACACGTGCGCCAGCTTACCAGCGATCACCTCGTCGTACTCGGAAATATAACCGCCCTGCCGCGCCATCCACGCGCCAGTCTTCAGCAATGCGATGCCCGGTTCACCCGCCACCTTTACATCCGTCCGCGCCACGCCCGGCCGATAACTTTCCACCATCGCCAGCGCCTCGGCCTTGGCCACTCCCAGCAGTCGCTCCGGATTCATCACGACAGTCGCCGCCTTGTCCAGCAAACCCAACTGCTTAGCCTCGTCCGCGCTGCCCGAAACCTTCGCATAGCCGATCGTCTCAAACACTTTGCGCGGATCCTTCAGCCGCACGATCATCTCTTTGCAACCGCCCGCACCCGGAATCACCCCGACTCCTACTTCCACTAAACCCATATACAACTCGGCCGAAACCACCGCTCGCGGCGCATGCAGTATGATCTCCGCGCCGCCCCCCAACGCCCGGCCGTGCCCCGCCACCACCACCGGAACCGGCGCGTACTTCAACATCATGTTCGCCTGTTGGAACCGGTGCCCGGCTAAGTTCAAATCGTCCCACTCGCCTTCCTGCGCCAGCATCAGCACCAATACGAGATTGGCGCCGGCGCTGAACAAATCGCCCTGATTGCCAATCACCAGCGCCTGATGATTGCGCTGCGTCTCATCAAAAGCCGCGGCAAATTCGCCTACCTGGTCCTCGCCCAGCACGTTCAACTTCGAATGGAATTCCAGGCACAAACAGCCATCGCCCAAATCGACAAGCGAACATCCGGCGTTCTTGCGCACCACGCCGCCCGCCCGCTTCCGGTCCGCCAGCGAGATCACGCCCGGCCGCGCTGCCACCCGGTCGTAGTGCCCGGCCCCGAAGTCGAAGTAATCCGTTCGCGGCTGCCCCTTTTCATCGGCTGACCGGTAGAAACCCTTTGCCCCGCGTTCGAGCATCATTAAAATTGCGGGCGGTAGTTCGAGCCCTTCCTTCTGCATTCGCTGCGCGGTCGCGGCAAAACCCAAAACGTCCCACAGCTCAAACGGCCCGTAAGTGTGCCCGTAGCCCCAACGCATGGCCCGGTCGATCTCCACAGTCCGGTCGGCAATCTCCGGCACACACCAAGCCGAATACCACATCGCGTCGCGCAGCACTTTCCAAACGAACCGGCCGTACTTGTCCTCGCTCTGCACGAGCGCCTTCAGCCGCGTCGGCAAATCCTCCGGCATCGGCGGCAGTTTCGGCTTGTTGGCCTTGTGATACTCGAGCGTTTTCCAATCGAGCGCGTGAATCTCTTTTTCCGGTCCGACGCGCTTGTAAAAACCCTGCCCGGTCTTCTCGCCCAGCCAACGATTCGCCATCATTTGATCGACGAACGCCGGCGGCAACAGCCGTTCGCGCCAAGGGTCGTGCGGCACCATCGCGTGCAGATTGTTCGCCACATGCACCCAAATATCCAGGCCCACAATATCCAGCAGACGGTAGCTCGCCGAGTTTGGCAATCCAATCAAGGACCCCGTCAGCGCGTCGACCTCTTCCACCGTCAAATCGTCTTCAATCGTGTACTTGTAAGCGCTCGCCCCCCACATGCTGCCAATCCGGTTAGCAATGAAGTTTGGCGTGTCTTTGCATACGACCACCCCCTTGCCCAACCGTCGATCCAGAAACGTGCTGACTGCGGCGACCAATTCCGGTTTGGTATCGACCCCCGGGATTACCTCGCACAGATGCAAATACCGCGGCGGATTGAAAAAATGCGTTCCCAAAAACTGCTGGCGGAAGCCGACCGAGAACCCGTCGCTGATCATCGCCAGCGGAATCCCCGACGTGTTCGTCGACAGAATCGCCTCGGGTGCGCACAGCGCGGCCACCTTGCCCCACAGCTCTCGTTTCACATCCAGCCGCTCGGTGACGGCCTCCAAAATCCAGTCGCAGTCAGTAACTTTTCCCAGGTCGTCAGAGAAGCTGCCAACGGTCACCCGGGCAGCGTATTCCGGCAGGTAGAAGCCCACGGGCTTTGCTTTCGTCGCAGTTTCAAGGCCTTTTCGCGCGGCGTCCACAGTGAGGTCAAGCAGAAGAACAGAAACCCCGGCGTTTGCAAAATGCGCCGCTATCCGAGCCCCCATCGTCCCTGCACCCAACACCGCCACTTGGCGGATATTTCGCATGAAGGTCAGCCTATCATGGTTCTAACGGATGCCTACTTCTCCCCGCCGACGCTTTCCCCACTGGCTCATCCCGGTGCTGGGCTATGCCGTCTCCATCGCCTGTCTCCTCCTTGTCTATCGCAACTTCGATTGGGCCGAACAATGGCCGCGCATCCGCGCTGTTCCGCCGTCGCTAATCCTCGCCGCCGTGCTCACCGACATCGCCGTCTATTGCGTCCAAGGCTGGCGGTGGAATCTGCTCCTCCGGCCCGTCGGCTCTCTCCCCGTTTGGCGTTCAATCCAGGCAATCTACGTCGGTCTGTTCGCCAACGAACTGCTGCCACTGCGCCCGGGCGAAGTGATCCGTAGCTTTCTGCAAGCTCGCTGGTCCGGCGTGCCCTTCTCGGTCGTCATATCAAGCGTTGTCATCGAGCGCCTCTTCGACGGCATCTGGCTTATCCTCAGCTTCTTCGTCGCCTCCTATTTCGTCGAGCTTCCGGAAATCCTCGTGGTCGGTAGCCGCATCCTGGCCGGGCTGCTCTCCCTCATCGCCTTCCTTCTCTGCTTTGCTCTGTTCGAGCGGGATCGCGCCGAACGTTGGATCCGCCGCACCATCTGGGCCCAAGGCTTCCTCCACCTGCTCGCCGCCATCGCCGCCATGAGCCGCAGCGAATCCTTCTACCGCAGCTTCCTTCTCAGCGCCCTCTACCTCGCCCTCCAAGCCGCCCCAATCTACTTCCTCTCGATCGGCTTCAATCTCAGCCTCTCGCTCGGCGAATGCGCCATTCTGCTCGTCATCTTGCGTCTTGGTTCCGTCCCGCCGCAAGCCCCCGGCAACGTCGGAACCTTCCATTGGCTCGTCGTGATGGGCGTCATGCTCTTCGGCGTCCCGCGTCAATCGGCCATCGGCTACGCGACTCTACTATTCTTAGTGATTACCGTTCCGCTCTGGGTTGTCGGCTTCATCGCTCTCCTGGCGACCAAAATGAAGCTGAGCCAACTCCGAATGGACGCCCATAACGAACCCGATACCTCCCATGAGATTTCTACTTCCTCTCGCCCTGCTGGCCGCTAGTCTCGCCGCGCAGCCTCTCCGCATCATCGCCATCGGGGCTCATCCCGACGATTGCGATATTAAGTTCGGCGGCACCGCCGTCATGCTCGCCAAAATGGGCCACCAAGTGAAATTCGTCAGCGTCACCAACGGCGACGCCGGCCACCACGAAATGGGCGGCCAAGTCCTCGCCAACCGCCGTCGCGCCGAAGCCAAAGAATCCGCCCGCCGCCTCGGCATCGCCGAATACGAGGTAATGGAAAACCACGACGGCGAACTCACGCCCTCCCTCGACGTCCGCCGCCAAATCATCCGCGCCATCCGCCAATGGAAGGCCGATATCGTCATCACCCACCGCACCAACGACTACCACCCCGACCATCGCAACACCGGCATCTTAATCCAAGACGCAGCCTACATGGTTCAGGTCCCCAACGTCGTTAGCGATACCCCGCCCCTCCGCCGCAACCCCGTATTCCTTTACTTCTCAGACTACTTCCAGCGCCCCAATCCCTTCCGCCCCGACATCGTCATCGACATCGCCGACGCCTTTGAACAAAAGCTCAACGGCCTCGACGCTCACGTTTCGCAGTTCTACGAATGGCTCCCCTGGGTCAGTGGCGTCTCCGCTGAAGTGCCGAAGGATCCTGCCGCCCGCAAAGACTGGCTCCGCCAACAGCGCACGAATGCCCGCTTGAACGACTCGACCAAAGCCGCCTTCGAGAAATGGTACGGCCCCAATAAAACGCCGAAATACCTCGAAGCGTTCGAGATCTGCGAGTACGGTCGTCAGCCCACCGAAGCCGAAATCCGCCAACTTTTCCCCATGTTAAAGACGATGCCGAAAAAATGATCACGGAGCTCACCAGCGTCGAAGCGGTCCTCGTCAAACTCCGTGCGCAATACCCGGACCTCCCGCACGAACTACTCAAGTCGGCGGCCCAAATCGCTCTCGACGAGTTCCGCGCCGGTCGCCCAGCGGATCCTGTGCCGCACGTCAACTACATGGCGCAACCCTCCCTGCGCCCGGTCATCAACGCCACCGGCGTCATCCTCCATACCAACCTCGGTCGCGCCCCCCTCGGCCCCTCCACGCCCATCCCCGGCTATTCCAATCTCGAGTACAACCTGGCCGAAGGCCGCCGCGGCCGCCGCGACCACCACCTCGACCGCTTCTTCGGCTACCTGCTCAACGCCCGCGGCCTCGCCGTCAACAATAACGCCGCAGCCACCTATCTCGTCCTCCACGAACTCGCCGCCGGTCACGAAGTCATCGTCTCCCGCGGCGAACTCATCGAGATCGGCGACGGCTTTCGCATCCCCGACATTATGCGCCGCGCCGGCTGCACGCTCGTCGAAGTCGGCACCACCAATCGCACCCGTATAGAGGATTACCAAGCCGCCATCACCGACCGCACCGCGCTCATCCTCCGCGTCCACCCCTCGAACTTTCACATCAGCGGTTTCACCGGCAAACCCGACCTCCGTGAGCTCTGCCGCCTCAATGTGCCCGTCTACGAAGACCTCGGCTCTGGCTGCCTCGTAGATCTAAAGCCCTACGGCATCGATGAACCCCTGGTTCAAGACTCGCTCCAAGCCGGTGTCGCCGTCGTCTCTTTCTCCGGCGACAAACTCCTCGGCGGCCCGCAAGCCGGGCTCATCGCCGGCGACGCCGAGACAATCGAACGCATCCGCCGCAACCCGATGTTCCGTGCTCTCCGTCTCGACAAGCTCGTCTCCCAAGCCCTCGAAGCCTGCCTCCGCGCCCTCGTCCTCGAACGCTGGGACCAGCTTCCCGCTCTGGCGATGATCCGCCAGACCCCCGCCGAAATTCGCGCCCGCGCCGAACGACTCCTCGCCGAACTCCCGTTTCCGGCCCAGATCATCGAAGGTCAATCGGTCATCGGCGGTGGCAGCACCCCGGACCAGTCCCTGCCCACGTACCTGCTGGCCATCCCCCAACCGGAAATGGAACGGCGGCTGCGCCTAGGCGAGCCGCCGATAATCACCCGTGTCGAAAAAGGCCAACTGCTGATCGATCTCCGTACAGTGTTTCCGCACGAAGAGCCCTCGCTTCTAAGCGCGCTGCAAATAGGATCCGTCAGTCGTTGAAGCCATAATTCGTGTCCAGGCCGAACTCCCGTTCCCAGCCCAACTCATCGACGGCAGCCCCCGGATCAGCATAGGCGTTAAAATAAGCCGCGATCAAAATGTCCTCGGCTGCACACGATCAGTCTCGAATCCACGCTTTGTTGCAACTTCCCAGAACGGGACTTCGAGCCAACTACGATCTTTGCTGGAACAGAGGACATTGGAAGCTCATCCGGAGCACAAAGCGGTGCCTGCAGCCAGGATGGGTCGAATAAACTCCTCCCCTAAGTCAAACTCGACCCGAATAGTCCTTCCCCTTCCGGTGGTCCGACTAAACGTAGACTAGGATTCCTCGCTAAGACTTCGTCCACAAATGAGTTCTCAATGTTTGCCATCGCCTCCAAGCGAGCCGCGACAAAGCCATCCCAGTGGCCCTGAGATGCTGCCACGATCGCCTCCGCTGGTATCAGGTGGGCCGCAGCGCTTTCTGCTGACATTGTGCAATTTAGCACTTGCGCGCGAAGGGCTACTATTTCGTTTGGAGGACACAGGAATCTGTTAGCTGGACTCGAAAAATTCGTCTTTGTCAAAAGTCGCCTCGGAATCAGCTGGCTCATCGCGCTGCGCTTATGATCTGCGAGAACACGGAAGGCGTCCCCTCCTGCTTGCGGGTGAATAACTTGCCGCCTTGCAAGCTGTAATGCGAGCGCCTTTATGCGAACGGCTCGAAAGTCCGAGTTTGCGGGCAACGGTCGAATCCTAAAGGAGGACGGTCCAGGCCAAACCAACTTACCGTCTGGAACAAGTGACTGGACAGCCTTCACAACGACCCCCAAGCGGTACCCACTCAGTCCGGCAAACAACTCTCCGTATGTGGTAACCCAAAACCAGTCCGAGAGTAGTTTACGAAGATCTGCAGTCGGATCCTCAGACAGCTTACTGGCGAGCAGAACGGCCTGAAGCTCATAGGGCACGAGCTCCCAATCGAGAATTCCGCACGCCTCTCGAAGAAGATTTGCTACCCGGGCCAGGCGCTGGAATGCCCGTTCCAGGACTGTGGGGTCTGCCTTCAATACGGCGCTGACTTTTTCGGCCGATTCACCATATAGATCCAGGTTGGCGTCGGCTTTGACCACTTTGATCACGGTGTCAAATTCGACCTCTCCCCAACCAAGCGGCTGCAAAATTTCGCTCCGCAACGACTCCAAACGGTCGCGGAGTTCGAAGTCCGGTGACCACGTCAAGGCGTGAATCATATCAGCCTCACCCATCTTGACGCCTTGGCTGTTAATCAAATTAAAGGTACGAGCTCCGACATCAAAATCGTCGCTAACTATTGGAATTACAGGAACTTTATACTCGCGAAATGATTTAGCGAGTTCATCGCAACGGTCGACCCATGTGTCGGCTTTGGGGCCCTTCAACCCGCGCTGGAATCTCAAGAGAACCACACTATTCGGTAAAACGTTGAGAGGAACGACTGAAGGCTGGTTTCCCTGAACAGCCATTCTCACGAACGACCCACCTTCAAGGTCGTATCCGATCGCACCGATATCTTCATCAGCATCATCGTTAATCGTTCCTAGACCACGAAG
Source organism: Acidobacteriota bacterium (assembly GCA_025354525.1). GTDB lineage: Bacteria > Acidobacteriota > Terriglobia > Bryobacterales > Bryobacteraceae. The sequence continues at coordinate 15,872 of JANXMS010000055.1, read as the reverse complement.
CGCCGCAAAGAGAGTGCTCAGGCGTTGAAGACCGTCGAGCAGGTATTCCCTTGGAAACTTCGTGTCCGGTTGAGGCAACTGGTGACCCGCTAGCTGTCGCTGCCATTCTATCGACGCCTTAGAAGTGCGCCAGATCATTATGGCCCCCATTGGAATGCCATCTTTGACGCTTCGAAGGAGCTCACTTTGACGGGCCCACTCCCATACGAGCGGTCGCTGGAAGCGTGGAATAAGCAATCTGCCTTCCGCGATGGCGTCGATGAGCTGATAAAGATACTGGATTATTGGTTCTGATGTTTGCGCAGGTCCCGGCATTGTCTACCTCAACTCTGCCAGCAGTCTAGTAATCACCGGCCTCAATTCGCTCCAGCCCGCATCTGCGCGCAGATCCCGCTCAGTTACGTATTCACCCTCGAATAAGTCTTGGATTTTCCTCGATAAACCGTTTGCAAGGGTTGCTTGATCGTTTTGGTTGACGTCATCTAAAGGTCTCCGGCAGATTCACCGGTGCGCTTCGCATCGCTGGAGAAGCCATCCTTCATGTTGAAATGATGCCGCTGAACTGGCTCCATCCGAAAGAATGCTTCGAGTCGTTCGAACCGTACCCGGCGGGTGTCGCTGGTGCCTCCGGTCGTGGCCCACGCTCGCAGCGCCTGGGCCGGTAAGTAACTTTCGATGAATCTGCGCTGCAGTTGATGATGCGGGATGTTCTCGCAAGCTTCTCGCAACAGTTCGGATTCCTTGCTAGGGGATCCCGGCCGCAGGGCGTCACTGTCAAATAGCACCCACGTCCGGTAGCGGCTCGACGGGTCTGCCGTGCGATCGGTCACCTGTCTTCGCATATTCGGCAAGCCCCCTCCGTGGTCGATACGAAGAAAACCGCTAGTGATCTGCCTTGAAATAAAATCGCGTTCTCCCTCCGTCAGCATCCTGAAAAGGAACGCTTTGTCAGAAATAGCGTCTTCCAAAACGATGGAAAAAGATGTTTCAAGGAATACCCGTGCCTCGTCAATTCGAATCTGCAGGGGTATCGTGGTCCAGATATTCTGTTGATAGTTTCCTAGAGTCACTCGGGTGGCAGAAGGTTCTAGTGCTTCTGCCTCGGCGCTCCAATCGACAGCAAAGCATATCTCTTCCCGTACGTTTAGAGATTGCATCTCCATCCATGCCAAAACCTGCGTATTTCCAAGTTCAGCCAATACCCGGTGGCGACCGTCCACCGCGTAGCGGAATATCGCGATTATGAGCGTGTGGTCCACCGGCGGAGCGAATGCCTCGGACGCGAGCGTGATTGTCATTCGTGCGTGCGTTGCCTTCGTAGTTCGATCAGTGTTCTAGCCAATTCGGTGTCTTCACGGAACACCCCTGGCGGCCAACTGGAACCCTGGGGACGTGCCGAATCATCAAAGGTAATAGTATCTATAACGCTGAGACCGTCATCCGAAGCGCGAATCCAATGAATAATTACGTCCTCTTTGGAAATTTCGCCTCGGGCGATCGCAATCTGCACTCTCAGTAAGAAATTTTCGGAATGAGTCTCGATTACTACCGTTGGGCGCGGAGTCGTTGTTGCGACTTTACAGAAAAGCGCCGCAAGTTCGGCGTGAGCCATCGGGTGGAGATGCAATTCGGGGTGTTCAATAGCAAGGATTGAGTCGTTCGGGAGATAGCCGAGGCGTGCGAGGCACCCCAAAACAACTACGGGCAGCACTTGGGCCATGCCCTCACCTGTATCAACGATGGGAATCTCTATCCCTGGGGACGCGCCTGGGGGATTAACCACAACCGAGTACTGTTGTTCTCCACCTGCTGAGTAGCGGAGAATATCCAGTCGGCGACCCGTGATGCGCTCGAACCACATTGATGTCTCTTGAAGTAGTTCACGAGAACCAAGACTGTCGTGTGCTAAGTAGGCACCAGCGTTGGACCCATCTGCGCTCATGTGACGAGGGCGAACTCCGAACCGACCGGATCGCGCAGGAACTGACCGAAGCGAGTTCAGCCAATGGACGCGCTCACTCAAATCGCGGATCGGGGCGACGGCGCGGTTGGTGATGTCGGTGAATGACTGTCCTGTCGGCACCTGAAAGCAAAGACCGGAAAATGTCACCGGAAACGTGCCTACTGCGGCGGCCCCGATCCGAAATTCGTAGTCGCGGGTGCTGCTAGATGCATCCGCGGTTGCGGCGCTCCATAATGCCGTGATGGACTCTTCGGCACTCGACGGTAAGCTGACATGGACTTTCTCCACGACCTGAACTTCACGATCGGCGAGATCCCGTATTGAGTAGCTGATTTCGAACGCGGACGTTGTTTCCGAAGTCCAGGAGAGTCCAATTTTCAATTCGGGGCTGGAGGACTGGCGGGAAAGGAGGTCCTTGAACGACGAACCTCTGGCTGCAATTGAATCCAACGCTATTGGCCCGGATTGGCCAGGCCCGCTCGAGGCGGCCAATATTGGCAATAAACGAAGAATAGAACTCTTCCCCGCACTGTTGTACCCAAAAAGCAGCGTAAGCGGACGCAACTCAACCCTTGCTTCATCAGCGAAGGCGCGATAGTTTTCGAAAAAAATAGCTGAGAGGCGCATACGAGAAGTATTCTTCTAGCTTACAGGTATCGCAGCCCGCGTTATCAGAGACAGCCGCCTCCACCGTTGGTGGCTCCTTTAGAGCGATACCCGCCTTAATGGAGGCGTTCTGGAAACCCGAACTACCGGCCCCGTATTGGGCGGACTGCAAACTACGTTTGTCCCAGCTCAAGGCCCCGTCAATGCATGCGCTTGTCGTCGATCTCGCCGAGCCTCTAGCCCCCTTCCTCTCTCCCGACATTGCTCCGGATCTCTTCAGACGTCGCGGATTTGCCCTCTGTTACGTCAAGACTTGCTATAGTCGTCCTGACTCGCGAAAATGGAGTAGGGCACCCAACTGAAAGTGACCCCTTCACGATGATTGGCATCTTGCAGTGGCCCGATGGTGCGATGTTGACTCCACAGCTAGCTCCCGAGAAACGGCGTTCTGGGAAGTTGCAATCAACCGCGAGCCCGAGACGGGATCGCTCGCGGCCGCGTTCACTCTGGCGACGCGCTTGTTTTAACGCCTATGCCCCGGACCAGTCCCTGCCCACCTACCTGCTGGCCATCCCTCAACCGGAAATGGAACGGCGGCTACGCCTAGGCGAGCCGCCGATAATCACCCGTGTCGAAAAGGGCCAACTGCTGATCGATCTCCGTACCGTGTTCCCGCACAAAGAACAAACTCTTTTAAGCGCGCTGTTGATACGAGCCGTCGACCGTTGAAACCATAATCATTTCGCCTTCGTTGATAAACGCCGGCACCTGAACAATCAGTCCCGTCTCCATCTTCGCTGGCTTGCCGACGTTCGATACGGTCGCACCTTTCAACCCCGGTTCCACCTCAAGAATCTTCATCGGCACCGACGCCGGCAATTCTACCCCGACCGCTCGCCCTTCGTAAAACTCAATCGTGATCTTCAAATTCGGGATCAGGTACTTCACCGCATCGCCAAGAACATCCGACGAAAATCCGATCTGCTCGTAGTTCTCGATATTCATGAAGTAGTACAGACCACCATCTTCATAGAGATATTCCATCTCCTGCTCATCGAGGGCAATTTTTTCGACCTTGTCTTCCGACGCAAATCGGTGTTCAATCTGGGACCCCGTTCGCAGATTGCGCATTTTTACCTGCACAAATCCGCGCAAGTTTCCGGGCGTACGGTGCACCATGCTGAAGACCGTGTGCAGTTCGTTGTTGAACTTCACCACCATTCCAAGGCGCAATTGGGTAGCTGCTAACATAAAATGCCAGTTTACCAGCTATCCTGGATGGTTACATGATTCCCGATCAGATTCAGGAAGGCTTAACCTTCGACGACGTTCTTCTGCAGCCCGCCCACAGCACCGTTCTGCCGGGGCAGGCCGACACCCGGACCATGCTCACCCGCCGCATCCCGCTGCAAATCCCCATCGTCAGCGCAGCCATGGATACTGTCACCGAGGCCCACCTCGCCATCGCCCTCGCCCAGCAAGGCGGCATCGGCATCATCCACCGCAACATGACCCTCGAACGGCAAGTCGAAGAAGTCGACCGGGTCAAGCGCTCCGAAAGCGGCATGATCGTCGACCCCGTCACCATCCGCCCCGACCAGCCCATCACGGACGCCCTCGAACTCATGAAGCAGTTCCGCATCTCCGGCGTCCCCGTCACCACCGTCGAAGGCCACCTTGTCGGCATTCTCACGAACCGCGACCTTCGCTTTGAAACGAACTTCCATCTCCCCGTCTCCTCCCGCATGACCCAGGGGCGCGACCGCCTCATCACCGTCCCCGTCGGCACCACCCTCGAAGATGCCGAAAGCATCCTCCACAAACACCGCGTCGAAAAACTTCTCGTCGTCGATGACCACTACACGCTCAAAGGGCTCATCACCGTCAAAGACATTCAGAAGAAGTTGAAATACCCGAACGCCGCCAAAGATTCCCAAGGCCGTCTTCGCGTCGGCGCCGCCATCGGCTGCACCGGCGATTTCCTCGAACGCGCCCAAGAACTTGTCCGCCGCAAAGTCGACGTCATCGCCATCGACTCCGCCCACGGCCACCACCAGGGCGTCATGGACGCCGTCAAGGCCGTCAAAAACGCTTTCCCCGAAGTCGATCTCCTCGCCGGCAACGTCGCCACCTTCGAAGGAGCGCGGGACCTCATCCGCCTCGGTGCCGACGGGATCAAGGTCGGCATCGGCCCCGGTTCCATCTGCACCACCCGCGTCGTCTCCGGCGCGGGCGTCCCGCAGATCACGGCCATCGCCGAATGTGCCAAAGCCACTCGCGACGCAGGCGTCCCGCTCATCTCCGACGGCGGCATCAAGTACTCCGGCGACGTCACCAAAGCCATCGCCGCCGGCGCGGACTGCGTCATGATCGGCAGTCTCCTCGCCGGCACCGACGAGAGCCCCGGCGAGACGATTCTATTTCAAGGCCGTAGCTTCAAAACCTACCGCGGCATGGGTTCGCTCGGTGCCATGAGCGAAGGGTCAACAGCCGACCGCTACGGCCAGGCCCGTAGCGACAAAATGGTCCCGGAAGGCATCGAAGGCCGCGTCCCTCACAAAGGCCCCATCGCCGAACTGGTCTTCCAACTCGTTGGCGGTCTCCGCAGCGGCATGGGCTATACCGGTTGCGCCACCATTCCCGAACTGCAAGAGCGAGCTAAATTCCTGCGCATCTCCTCGGCCGGCTTGCGCGAAAGCCACGTTCACGATGTAATCATCACAAAGGAAGCCCCGAACTATCGCGTGGAATAGGAACGGGAACTTTTCCGCAATCATGGCGTCAAATATTGCAGTAGACTTGGGATTCAGGGAAAGGACATCGGTTATGGCAGACTCCATCATCGGGTTCGGCTACGAAGAAGCGGCGCTTCCGGCGCGGCCAGCCGACTCTTACGAAGAAGATTCCCGGCTCATCGCTGAGCTGAAAGCCAACCACGAGAACGCTTACGAAGTGCTCCTCGCCCGGTTTCAGCAGCCGGTTTATAACCTTGTCTATCGATTGCTTGCCGACCCCGCCGATGCCTCGGACGCGGTTCAGGAAGTGTTTCTCAAGGTCTTCCGGAATATCGAAGCCTTTCGAGGGCAGAGCAGCCTAAAGACTTGGGTCTACCGCATCGCCCTAAACGAGGCCTACAATCATCGCCGTTGGTTTAGCCGCCATCGGAAGCAGGAAGTAGAGCTTGAAAATGAGGCAGAGGGCTCTCGCAGTTGGATCGAGTCCATCGCTGACCCCGCTCGCGACCCCTACGAACTCGCGCTCAACGAAGAACGCCACCAACTCATCGAAGCCGGGCTACGCAATATCAACCCCGACTTCCGCGCCGCCGTGGTCCTCCGGGACCTCGAAGAACTAAGCTACGAAGAAATTGCCGAGGTCATGCAAGTCTCCCTCGGCACCGTCAAGTCACGCATTTTACGAGGGCGCGATGCCCTCCGCCGCGTCCTCCTTGGCCAAGCCGAACATCGCTCCACGCAGAGTAACTTGGGCTGGATGCAGGAGACTGTGAAATGAAAAACAGCAATCCCAACGAAATCCAACAAGAGTGTAAGGCGACCCGAGCCCACTCGACCGAATACCTTGATCGGACGTGCACCGAAGCGAATGCGCGACAGTTCGCTCGCCATCTCAGCACCTGCGCTGCCTGTACGGCCCACCTTGATGAAACGGCGCACCTCCGCCGCGGTGTCCATGCCCTCCCGCAGCGCGCCGTGCCGGTCAATCTCGCCATTTCGCTCCGCATTGCCGCTTCGAAACAGTACGCCCATCGCGCCGCTCGGCTCCGCTGGAGAGATCGTCTCTACCTTTGGAATACCAATATCTGGCGGCCCATGGCGCTCCCGATGTGCGGCGGATTAGCCACAGCGTTCGTCCTGTTCGCCGTGCTCTTGCCCACCCTGGCTCCGCCCGTGCTCGCAAACGATGACCCCCCGCCGTCCTGGTACCAAAGCGCCGAATTTAGCGATATGGGTCCCTTCGGCCTACGCACTGACCACGTCACGCTCGATCTCATCCTGGACGACCAAGGCCGCATGGTCGACTATTCCATCCCGGATTCGGAAACCGTCCTTCTTCAAGATCTAAACCTCCGCCGCAACATCGAAAATAACCTGCTCTTCATGCGCTTCAAACCCGCCGAGTTTTTCGGCCAACCCACCTCCGGAAAGTTGCGGATCACCATTCGTCGTAGCGAAGTGGAAGTTAAGGGTTAGTTGGGACAGAAACTCGGCCAGCATTTTCTTCAAAGCGAGCCCATGGTCGCGCGCATCGCCGCCGCCATCGCTCGCTCCCAGCCGAAGCAGATCGTCGAAGTCGGCCCCGGCAGAGGTGCGCTCACTCACCATCTGCTCGCTACCGGTGCCGAAGTCATCGCCATCGAAATCGATCCCGCCATGGTCGCCGTCCTCCGCGACCGCTTCCCAGAACACCCCTGCCTAACCATCGTCGAAGCCGACGTCCTCAACGTCGATCTCGCCCAATGGGGCCCCGCCGTCCTCGCCGGAAATCTCCCTTACTACATCACCTCCCCGATTCTTGAGCGCATCTTTCGCGCCCGCGCCGCCCTTCTCGAAGCGGTGCTCCTCGTCCAGAAAGAGGTCGCCGAACGCATCACCGCTTCGCCCAACTCCCGCGACTACGGCTACCTCACCGTCTCCTCCCAAACCTACAGCAGCCCCGAATTCCTCTTCCAAGTCAAGCCCGGCATGTTCCGGCCGCCTCCCAAAGTCGACAGCGCAGTCATCCGCCTAACCCTCCGACCCGAAGCTCCCGACGCCGAAGCCTTCCTCCAATTCGCCGCCCGCTGCTTCGCCCAAAAACGAAAAACACTCCGCAATAACCTCGCTCCCTTCTACGGCCACGACCTCATCGACGCCCTGCCCGAAGCCGGCCTCCGCGCCGAACAACTCAGTGTCGCCGCCATGCGCGAGCTTTACACCCGCGTGATCGCGTAGAATCGGCGGATGCCCGTTTCCCGTATTCGCCTCGCCGCCGCCGCCATCTTCATGCAGGTGCTGCTCGGCGTCATCTATTCCTGGTCTGTCTTTCGAGGCCCCCTCGCCCAACTCCACGGTTGGACCCGCGCTGAAACCATCGCGCCCTATCGCTACTCGCTCCTGGCCTTCGCCGCCGCCATGATCATCGGCGGCCTCTGGCAGGACCGTAAAGGCCCCCGCGTCGTCGCCACCGCCGGAGGCCTCCTCCTTGGCCTAGGCTGCCTCCTCGCCGCCTTCCTCGGCGATACCCTCAACGGCCTCATCTTCTCCTACGGCATCGTCGCCGCCTTCGGCGTCGGCTTCGCCTACGTCACCCCCATCGCCACCTGCATCAAGTGGTTCCCCGATCAGCGTGGCCGCATCGTCGGCCTCGCCGTGATGGGCTTCGGCGTCGGTCCCCTCCTGTTCGGTCCGCTCCTCGAAGCCCTCATCGGCAAAGACCCAACTCAGTTCTCGACCACCATCCCGCGCACATTCCTCATCCTCGCCGCCATCTTCTTCGTCGGCGTCGTCGGTGCCGCGCAACTCTACCAAGTGCCTCCCGCCGGCTGGCGCCCCCCTGGCTGGACCCCGCCCGTCGGTCGCGCCGTCCCCGTCGAAGTCGCCCCTCGGCAGATGCTCGCCACTTGGCAGTTCTACGTCCTCTGGATGCTCTACTTTTTCGGCACCGCCGTCGGCCTCACCGCCATCGGCGAAGCGACGCCCCTCCTCCAGGAAATGGCCAAGTCCACCGCTGTCCTCTCCGCCGGTGCAGCCCTCGGCGTCATGAGCATCTGCAACGGCCTCGGTCGCCTCGCCTGGGGCAGCGTCTCAGACCGCTTCGGTCGCAAACCCACCATTCTCCTCATGTGCGCCGTCTCCGTCCTCGCCTGCCTCGGCTTCCTGCGCACCGCCGGCAGCTTCGGCATCCTCCTCTCCGGCCTCTGCCTCGCCGCCTTTGCCTACGGCGGCTACCTTGCCTTGATGCCTTCCCTCACCGCCGATTACTTCGGCCCCAAAAACGTAGGCGCTAACTACGGCCTCGTCTTTTCCGCCTGGGGCCTCTGCGGCTTCCTCGTCCCCGGCTACTTCGCCAGCATCATGGATCGCGCCCGCCTCGCCGGAAACCTCGCCGTCGGCTACAACGAGGTCTATTGGGGACTTGCTCTCATTGCCGCCATCGGCGCCGCCGTCGCCGCCCTCCTCCGCCCACCGCACCGCGCAATTTAATAAACCTCATTCGTCTGTGTATTGATATTTGTTATCTTGGTATTACCTCCTTCCAGGCTGACTCTCACCACATGAAAACTAAAATTTGGATCGCTGCCGCGCTACTTGCGTGCCTCCAGATGCCGACATTTGCCCAGACCGTTGCGGGCTTCGGTGGTCTCTCAGGCGTTGTCCGGGATGCTTCGGGTGCCGTTGTCCCCGGGGCCGACGTCTTGGTTGCTAACGAATCGAAGGGCATTCGCCGCCCGCTCACTACGAACGAGGCCGGTGTCTTCACCGCTCCTGCCCTAGTCCCAGCGTCTGGCTACTCCGTAAAGGTCACCAAAACCGGCTTTTCCACCTACGAAGCCAAGAGCCTCGAAATCCAGATCGGCCAAAGCGTCAACCTCAACATCGCGCTTAACGTCGCCAGCGCCACAACCCAGGTCGATGTCAGCGAGGCCGCCCCTCTCGTCGAATCGACAAAAACCGGCGTCTCCCAAGTCGTCGGCTCCGAACAAATCCAGTCCCTTCCCATCAATGGCCGCCGCGTCGACAGCTTCGTGCTCCTCACCCCGGCCGTCGTCCAGGACGGCACCTTCGGCCTCGTCTCCTTCCGTGGCATCGCCGGCGGCAACGCCTTCCTCACCGACGGCAACGACACGACCAATCAGTTCTATAACGAAAACGCCGGCCGCACCCGCATCAGCTCCCAAATCTCCCAGGACGCCGTCCAGGAGTTCCAAGTGCTCTCAAACGGTTACTCCGCCGAGTTCGGCCGCGCCAACGGCGGCGTCATCAACACCGTCACCCGCTCCGGCGGCAACGACGTTCACGGCACCGCTTACTGGTTCTTCCGCAACCAGGATTTCAACGCCCGCGACCGTTACGCCGCTATCAATCCAGACGAGAAGCGCCAGCAGTTCGGCGGCTCCGTCGGCGGCGCCATCAAGAAAGATAAGCTCTTCTACTTCACGAACGTCGAACTCACCCGCCGCAACTTCCCCCTCATCAACCGCCTCATCAACCCCCAGTTGTTCGACGGCTCCGGCAACTTCATCGGTGCCTGCACCGCTCCCGCCGCGGCCTGCACCTCAGCCCGGTCCATCTTCGCCCGCCAGTTTCAAACCCTCGAACGCACCGCCGATTCCGAACTCGGCTTCGCCAAAATCGACTGGCGCCCCAGTGACCGTCACAGCTTCAGCTTCTCCGGCAACTACCTCCGCTGGGTCTCTCCCAACGGCATCCAGACTCAAGCCGTTCTTACCAACGGAAACGGCATCGGCAACAACGCCAACTCCACCGTCCGCACCCGCTACGGTCGCGCCAGTTGGACCGCCATCCCCACCAACTCCATCGTCAACGAAGTCCGCTTCGGTTGGTTTAAGGATCGGCTGTTCGACGACGTCAACCCCGCGCTCATCCCGGCCAGCACCGGCCGCCTCGGCCTCACCGTCCAGGGCCAAGCCAACCTCGGCACCGCCGTTGACTACCCCCGCCTCAACCCCTCCGAACAGCGCTTCCAGTTTGCCGATACCCTGAACTGGACCTCCGGCAAACACTCTTGGAAGTTCGGCGCCGACTTCGCTACCACCCAGGATTACCTCAATATTCTCCGCAACCAGTTCGGCAGCTACACCTACGGCACCTTCACCGATTTCGCCTACGACTTTGCCCGCGTCCAGAATCCCTCCGGTCGGGCGATCGGCTACAACTGGCAGAGCTTCAGCCAAACCATCGGCAACCCCAAGCTCGACTTCACCACCCGAGACATCGCCTTTTTCTTCCAGGATCAGTTCCGCGCTACCCAAAAACTCACGGTGAACTTCGGCGTCCGTTGGGATTATTCGAAGCTCCCCCAGCCTTCCCAAGTCAATCCGCTCTATCCCCAAACCGGCGTGATCAACTCGCCAAAGGGCAACTTCGCCCCCCGCATGGGCCTCGCCTACGCGCTCAATGAAAAGACCGTTATCCGCACCGGCTACGGCGTCTTCGTCGCTCGATATCAAGGAGCCCTCATCCAGAGCCTCTTCCTGAACAACGGCCTCTACCAGCCCTCTGTGTTGCTCCAAAACGGCGTCGCCACCGGCCCCTCGTTCCCCAGCATCCTTCCCTCCAACGCTTCCGGCCTTCCCGGCGGCGCGGTCAGCCTAGTGATAGCTGACAAGAATCTCCGCAACCCCTACACCCAGCAATGGGACTTCGCCATCGAGCGCCAGTTGACCGCGAATCTTGGTTTAACCGTAAACTACCTCGGCAGCCGAGGCGTGGCCGTCTTTACGACGCGCGACCTCAATATCGGTGCCTTCGGTGCCCCGGTCTCCTATCGCATCTTCGATGCCGCCAACAACCAAACCGGCACCTTCTCGACCAACGCCTATTACGCCGCCAACCGCGTCGACCCCCGTTTCCAACGCATTACCCAAGTCGAAAACGGTGGCAATACGTACTATCACGGCTTGGCCGTTCAAATGAACAAGCGCATGGCCAAGGGCCTCCAGGCTTCCCTCGCCTACACCTGGTCCCATGCCATCGATACGGCCAATCAGGGTGGTGCCAACAACGCGACCTTCTTTGACACCATCCGCTCCACCTTCAACGGCGACTACTCCGCCGATAAAGGTTCCAGCCTCCTCGACCAGCGCCACCGCGCCGTGTTCTCGGCCATCTGGGAGCCTACCTACGGAAAGAACTCCTCCAACAAGTTCGTGAAATGGGCGGTCGCCAACTGGCAGCTTTCTCAGATTACGACCCTTGCCACCGGCCAACCGCAGACCACCACCATGCGGATCGCCGGCAGTCCGTTCGCCGGCGCGGCGTTCAACACATCGCTCAACGGACTCGGCGGCACCAACCGCGTGCCCTACCTGCCCTTCGCCAACATGCAGCTCGATAACCTCTACCGTACCGATGCTCGCGTCACGAAGACCCTCCCCTTCTCCGAACGCGTCAAGGCCTACGCCAGCTTTGAAGCCTTCAACATCAGCAACAGCCAGTACAACACCGGCATCATCACTGAAGCGGCCAACTTCGGTGTCTTGAATGGAGTCGTCGGCATCCGCCCCAGCCTCGGGCTCAACAACGGGACCGCCTCGCAGGGCTTCCCCGATGGCACGAACGCTCGCCGGGCTCAAGTCAGCTTGCGCTTGGTCTTCTAACCAGAAAAACGGCGGCCCAGCAAATGCCCGGCCGCCGTTTTCTTATTTCCCAACCAAACTGCCCAACTCCTGCACCGCCTGCCGCAGCCGCGTGTTCTGATCCATCAGCTCGTGGCTCGAAGCCGCTGTCTGTTCCGTATTCGCCGCTATCGACTGCGTCAATCCGTTCAACTCGACCATCGACCGGGTCGCCCCCTCCATGTCTCCTAGCTGGCCCCGGCATACCCCAACGAGAGCCTCCACCACTTTGCCGACCTCCTGCCCCTTCCCCACGATCACATCGAAGTTCCCCGAGACCCGCTCGCACAGCGCAACCCCGGTCTCCGTCCGCGCTAACGCTTCCGATATCCGAGTCTCGGTCTGTTTGGCGGCTTCGGTCGATCTCATCGCCAAGTTGCGTACCTCGTCCGCGACCACCGCAAACCCCGCCCCCGATTCCCCCGCCCGCGCCGCTTCCACCGCCGCATTCAACGCCAGTATGTTCGTCTGAAACGCAATCGCGTCTACTTCCTTGATGATGCCCGCAATCTCCATGCTCGACGCCCGAATCGCGCGCATCGCCTGCAACATCTCCCCGATCTGCTGCTTGCCTTGCACCCCGGCCGAAGCCGCATCGGTCGCCAACTGACGCGCCGTGTCCGCGATTCCCATCTTTTGTCGAGACTCGCCAATCGTCATCTCCAAATTCTGCGAACTCTGCGCCGTTAAAGTCGCCTGGTGCGTCGCCCCTTGCGCTAAACTCTGCCCTGCGCTGGCGATCTGGGCCGAAGCCGCCGCCGCATCCTGGGCCACCTGTTCCATGCTCACAATAACTCGCCGCAGCGGCCCGTTGATCCACTTGCCATTCAGCCACCAAAAGCCGACGATCACGAGCACCATCACCGGAATCATCCACACCGCCAGCCGCCCCATCCCCATCATCGCCTGTTGGTCCACCGCTCCAAGGTCGCCCTTTAGCAAAAACATCCCATGGATCTCCCCGGCCTTCCATCCCTCCATCCGAAATCCCAACACGTCCTTGCCGTCCTTGGTCTCACTCATCCCCGCGTCCCCATGGCAAGTCATACAGTCGCCCGTCATCCGCACGGGCCGCGCCAGTACTACCTGATTCCTCCCGGCATCAACCGAAAAATACTCCGCCACACTACCGCTGTCAATCTGCTGCAAAATCGCCGCCTCGTCATCCACCGGCGCATTCTTCGGGTTCCGTGGGTTCGACCGCACCACCCGAAATTGGAAACCCTGCGCCTTGGCTGCCTGCTCCACCGCGCGCCACGCCGCCACCACCGGCACGGTTTGGTACATCGTTGATTTTCTAAAATCACTACTCTGCTTCGACTCCGCCACCAGCCGAGCCGTGTCAAAGGCACCTTCCTTCGTCAAAGTCGAGATCGACTCGCGCACGTTTTCGGCTTCGATCAACGTGCTGCTCATCGTGCCCCGCATCATCGCGATTCCTTGGTCGCGAATCACCACGCGCACCACCGCAAATGCGGTCAATGTCGCCAGAACGATTCCGCCGGCGGCTGCTAAGACAATTTTTCTACCAAGTACCATGGAACAACCTACTCCTAAGAGGCATATCGTGGATTGGCCCCGAATTAAGAATATTTTTTGTCCGTGATGGATTCCGCTAACATTTTCCGCCAGTTCGTGATAGAAGACTTAATTATGAACTCTGGCCCTTTCTTTTCCCCCATCCCCCAAACCGCCTCCGGCCTCCCCGTCGGGATGCAAATGGGCGGCTACCAACCCCCTCCCCCCGGGGGCGGTTATCCTCCTCCCCCCGGCGGCGGCTACCCCCCTCCCCAGCAGCCCTACCAGCCCAGTAGCATGCCAAATAACGTTGCCGCCCTCCTGTGCTACGCCTTCGGCTTCATCACGGGCATCCTGTTCCTCTTCCTGGAACCCTATAACCGCGACCGAAACATCCGCTTCCACGCCTTTCAATCCATCTTTACCTTCGGCGGCCTCTTCGGCATCCAGATCGCCCTGTCGATCATGGCGAACATCGCCGTCCGACTCATCGGCCTCCTCGGCCTGCTCTTCAGCCTGCTCAGTCTAATGGTTGCCCTCGTCGGCCTCGGCCTCTGGATCTTCCTCATGGTCAAGGCCTACCAAGGTGAAAAATTCTCGCTTCCCATCATCGGCCCGCTCGCCGAAAAACAGGCGTAGCCAATTCCTTCGCCCAAACGTCCCACAAAAGTGTCGTTCCGTCTTTTCTGTTCCTTCCCCCTCGCTCTGGGCCTGCTGACGGCCCAGAGCTCCCAGCCGTCTCTTCCCACCATCGGAATCATCGATTTTTTCGGCGTCCGCAAAGCCAGTATGGATCGTCTGAAAAAAGCGATCGGAGCCGTCGAAGGCGATCCTCTCCCCAAGTCGAAGGGCCTCGTCGAAGACCGCATGGAGCTCGTCAATCTCGTCGTCCGCGCCCGTCTCGAAGCCGTCTGCTGCGAAGACGGAAAGGCCGTTCTCTACATCGGCGTCGAAGAGAAAGGAGCCGCCGCGTTCAACTACCGCGAATCGCCCGAAGGCACCGCCAAGCTTCCGGAAGAGATTGTCGATACCTATCTCCAGTTCTTCGAAAAGCTCCAAACCGCGATCCGCCAGAACGACATCGCCGAAGATCTCACCCGGGGCCACAGCTTCATGGTCAACGCCGCCGCCCGCGCCGATCAAATCAAGTTCCTCCCTCTCGCCAAAACCCACGAAGCCATCCTCCGCGAGGTCCTCGGCACGAGCGTCGATGAGGTCGAACGCGCCATCGCCGCTTACGTCATCGCCTATGTCCCCAATAAAGCCACCATCACCGACGACCTCCAATACGCCATGCGGGATCCCGACGACGGGGTCCGTAACAACGCCATGCGCTCCCTGCTCGGCATCACCATCCTCAGCGAAAAGGAGCCTAAGTTAGGACTCAAAATCAGCCCCACCTGGTTCGTCGAGCAGCTCAATTCCATCGTCTGGAACGACCGCAACAAAGCCGCCACCGCCCTCCTCTCGCTCACCGAAAAGCAAAACCCTCAACTCCTCGCCATGCTCCGTGAACGCTCCCTCGACGCTCTCATCGACATGGCCCGCTGGCGGCACCTCAGCCACGCCCTCCCTGGCTATATCCTCCTCGGCCGCATCGCCGGCTACGAGGAAAAGCGCCTGCAGGAAGCTTGGAGCGCGGGCCAGCACCAACCCCTCACCGAAGAGATCATCAAAGAACTCACCCGCAAGAAGAAGTAGCCCCTACCGTTTCCCCCGCGTCTTCAAAAACGCGATCAACGCCGCCGGGTCGTCCGTAATGATCGCGTCCACCCCCGCCGCCACCAACTTCCCCCATTCCGCCGGCGTGTTCGCCGTCCACGGTACCACCTGCAAACCCGCCGCGTGCGCCGCCGCCACCTTCTCGCTCGTCACCAATTGGTGAATCGGGCTGATAATCGACGCCTCGGCTGACCGCGCCACCGCAACGAAATCCCGGCTTGTGTCCGCCTTGCTCGTCGGAAACAACGCGCTCCGCCGAATCGCCGGAGCCAGTTTCTTCATCTCCAGCAGCGTCCGGTAATCAAAACTCTGCACGATCACCCGCTTCTCCAGCCGATGCTTCTTCACAACGCTCAGCACCAACTGCACAAACTCCTCCGGCGTCGGAGTCCACTCCGGATGCTCGACCGACATCTTCGTCTCGATGTTGAACTCCACCTTGGCCTTCTTGGCCAGCGTGAACACCGCGTCCAGCGTCGGCACCCGCGTCCCGGGAATCGATAGCTGCTTCGGAAACAACGGATTTGCTTTCTTTCCACAATCCCAACGCTGCAACTCAACGAAGGTCATCTCCCGGATCACCCGCGTCGCCCCCTCCGGCCCTTCACAATAAGCCGGGTTCATCGTCTCATCGTGCGACACCACCACCACGTTATCCTTCGTCACGGCCATGTCCAGCTCCAGCACATCCACCCCCTGCGCCAG
>JANXMS010000421.1 GCA_025354525.1 Acidobacteriota bacterium | reverse complement strand
GGAAATCCTGGATGAGCGAGCCTCCTCCAGTCGCAACCGGCGCAATCAGCGTGGGGTCAAAAGGAAAATGAGTAACTTCCCGGTACGCCGCGGCTACAAACGGTCGCCTCTGATCGACTTTCTCGCCGCTATTCGGATCGTTAACTGACGAGTATTGGGTCTAAACCTCCCGCCCGTTGCCCGGAGCAGCGCCCGCGCCGTTCTTGACACCCGCCACCACGAGGTGCGGTTTACCAAGTATCGCTACTAAGTTTTGAAGTACCGCGTCGCGGAGCGAACCCGCGACTTGCCCCGGCAGATCCAGATGCCTTCAAACCGACCGTCTGCCGGGATACGGTTCCGAAAGCCTATAGCCGCGCCCCGCAATTTTCAGTCGGAACTTAAACACAGCACTTTGAGGCGGTAGTTGGTTAGTGCGAAGCGCCTCGAACTTTGCGATGCTGGAAAGCATGTCTGATGACATCCTGGAAAGGGTTATCAAAGTAGTAGCCGAAGCCCAAAAGCTTCCCATCGAGAAAATCACGGTCGAATCGACGTTCGAAGAACTCGCCATCGATTCCCTCGACGGGATTCAACTGCTCTTCCACCTCGAGACGGAATTTGATATCAACATTCCCGACGAAGCCGCCCGCGAAGTCCGCGGCATCAAAGAACTCGCCGAGGGCGTAGAAAAACTTGTAGCCAAGAAAGCCGCGTGACCCATCGCCGCGTAGTCATCACCGGCCTCGGCTGCATCTCGCCACTCGGTCCGGATGTCGAATCATTTTGGGCCAAAGCCCGCCTCGGCCAATCCGCCATCGCTCCCATTCAAAACCTCGACATGAGCGACGTCCGCTTCCAGAACGGCGCAGAGATCCACGGATTCGTTCCCACCGAACACTTCGACGACAAGCAACTCATCCCCCTCGACCGCTTCGCCCAACTCGCCGTCGTCGCCGCCCGGGAGGCCGTCCGCCAAGCCAACCCCCTATGGTCCGACGCCGAACGCGAACGAACCGCCGTCGTCACCGGCTCCTGCTACGGCGGCAAAACCAGCGAGGACGAAGGCTTCCGGGAAATCTACGCCAACCCCGGGAAACGCGCTCGCGTCCACCCCATGACCATCCCCCGCCTCATGGCCAACGCGGGCACCAGTTGGATCGCCATGGAGTTCGGTCTGCAAGGGCCTTCCTATACCGTCTCCACCGCCTGCTCCTCCGCCAACCACGCCATCGGCCAAGCCTATTGGCTCGTTCGCTCGGGCATCTGCGATATCGCCATCACGGGTGGCTGCGAAGCGCCCTTCACCCCGGGATCGATGAAAGCCTGGGAGGCCCTCCGTGTCGTCAGCCCCGACACCTGCCGACCGTTTTCAAAGGATCGAAAAGGCCTCGTCCTCGGCGAAGGTGCCGCCATGCTCGTCCTCGAATCCGAAGGACGAGCCAAGGCCCGTGGCGCTGTCATTTTGGGCGAAATCGTAGGCTTCGGCATGAGCGCAGACGCCCACCACGTCACCCAACCCAGCGTCGATGGTCCCACCCTCGCCATCCGACGAGCCCTCGAAGACGGTGGCATTGATGGCAACGCCATCGGCCACATCAACGCCCACGGAACCGGAACCCCTGCCAACGACCCGGTCGAAACCGCCGCCATCCGCCGCGTCCTCGGCCCCCAAGCCAATCACGCAAGAGTGACGTCCACCAAATCCCTCCTCGGTCACGCCCTGGGCGCCGCAGGAGCGCTCGAAGCCGTCGCCGCCACCCTAACCCTCGCCCGAGGAGAAGCACCGCCTATCGCCAACTACCTCGGCCCCGACCCCGATTGCGACCTGCCCCTCATCCTCGCCCCTGAACCCTGCAACGCCGAGTACGCCATCTCCAACTCCTTCGCCTTCGGAGGCCTCAACGCCGTGCTTCTCTTCCGCGCCTACCGCGCCTGACGATACTCCAGCGTCTCCGCCACACTCGTCCGATCTTTCGGAAACACTTCCAACCGAAAAGTCACCTTCGACGGCGAACTCCGGTAGATCAACTGCCCCGCCTGCAAGTCGCTGAAGTTCAACTCAATCCGGCGACTGTCATCGCCGGCCCAAATCGTCATCACCCCCCGGTTCGCATTCCGCACCGCCGGCGCTGTCCGGTCCCAACTCACCGCCAACCGATCCTCCAGCCGCTGCACCCCCAACGCCAAATTCCAAGCCTCTAGATACGGGTTCGCCGGCGTCCGCGGCCGCATGCTAATCGCGATCTGAAACCCCAGAATCACCCCCAGCAACATGAAGATGAAGGAGAGCGGAATCCAAACCCAGCCACTCCGCGCACTCCTGGCCTTCGGAGGAATCACCGTCGACTCTGCAGAAATCGCTGCCCCGGAAATCGTCCCTACCCTCGACTCCCCAATCGACCGTACGGCAGGCTCCGCTGTCGGCGTCCGATTCTGACCAAACCGCGCCGCCGCAGCCTGCCGATCAACGCGAGAAACCCCTCCCCCCAACTCCTTCCGCCGAAACGGAAACTCGAGGTAAGTCGATTCCCTGTGGATCGACTCGCCTTCAAAAAAGAAAAACCCGGCCACACTCGCCCGCGTCGCGTAGGGCTTGACGATCAGCGATACCAAATCCCGCTCTGGAAAATACTTGTCGAGCAAGGAAAGGTCCTCCGGTGCCAGATGCAAACCGTCCCGTGTATGGCTCCGGTAGTAGCCCTCGATCTGCGTCGGACCCGCCTGCAACCGCTCAATCGTCTCGCTCCAAAGCGCCAGATCGTTGGCCGACAACAGATACGACGGTCCCTGCGCGTGCTCACAAAGCACGGGCACAAAGTCGAGAATCTGAACCACCAACTGGTCCCCCATCTGGCCGCGAGTGCCCAACAAAAACCCACCCACCTCCGCGCCACGACGAGGCACTGCACCGAATCCCTTCATCACCTCCAGGATCATTCGATCAATCACATCGAATTGTAGTTGGATCGCAATCGGTTTCTGCGGCGGCTGCCAAGAATAGTACGGGACGTTGGGGGCGGTATCCAATCCGGGGTTCAAGTGTGTCGGCTCCTCACAGGGTAAATCTCTTCAAGTATAGTCAGGGAAGTGTCTGGAGTCTTGTATTTGATTGCAACGCCGATCGGCAACCTAGAAGATATGACCATCCGCGGCATTCGGCTGCTGCGCGAGGTCGACGTCATCGCCTGTGAGGATACCCGCCATACCCAACGTTTACTAGACCATTTCGAAATCACCACCCCCTCGGTCAGCTATCACGAGCACAACGAAACCTCCCGCGCCAACCAGTTGGTGGAGCGGATTTTAGGCGGACAATCCGTCGCCGTCGTCAGCGACGCCGGAACGCCGTTGATCTCCGACCCCGGCTATCGCGTCGTCCAAGCCGCCCTTGCCGCCGGCATCACCGTCGTCCCCATTCCCGGCGCTTCCGCCGTCCTCACGGCCCTGGCCGGCTCCGGCCTCGCCACCGACGCCTTCTGCTACGCCGGCTTCCTCCCTCCCAAGCAAGGTCAGCGCCGCAAAGCCCTAGAACACTGGGGCTCCGTCGAAGCAACTCTGATCTTCTACGAAGCCCCCCACCGTATCCTCGAATCGCTCGACGACATCGAGGCCGTCCTCGGAGACCGCTCCATCGTCGTCGCCCGAGAACTCACCAAGCTCCACGAAGAGTT
This sequence comes from Acidobacteriota bacterium, assembly GCA_025354525.1. Classification (GTDB taxonomy): domain Bacteria; phylum Acidobacteriota; class Terriglobia; order Bryobacterales; family Bryobacteraceae. Next base: position 16,534 of record JANXMS010000421.1, on the reverse strand, counting down.
CCTCCGCGGGCGAGTCTCCGAAGTGAAGTCGACTCTCGCCCAACGAGCCGTGCAGAAAGGAGAAATCACCCTCCTCATCTCCCGCGAAAAAGCCGCCACCGGAATCGTCATCCCAGTCAAGGAAGCCGTCCGGCGATTGATCAGCGGAGGCGTCGATCGCATGGACGCCATCAAGCGCGTCGCTAAAGAACGCGGCCTCGCCAAACGCGAGGTCTACGACGAATTGGAGCGATAATTAAGCCTGCATGCAAGGGATCCGGAAGCTGACAGCTCAAACTTATGACGTCGCAGTCATCGGAGGTGGCATCATCGGAGCCGGCATCGCCCGCGACGCCGCCCTCCGCGGACTCTCCGTCGCCCTCGTCGAAAAAGCGGACTTCGGCAGCGGCACCACCTCCGGCTCCACGCGCCTGATTCACGGCGGCCTCCGCTACCTCGAAATGTACGATTTCAGCCTCGTCCGCATGGACCTCCGCGAACGGGAAATCCTCCTCCACATCGCCCCCCACCTCGTCAAACCCCTCGAATTCCTCATCCCCTTCTACGGGACATCGCTCTGGTTCCGCCTGAAAATGCGCGTCGGCATGGCCCTCTACGATCTCCTCAGCTACGACAAAACGCTTCCCAACCACCGCATGTTGAGCGCCGCACAAACGCTCGCCGAAGAACCCACCCTTCGCTCGAACGGCCTTCAGGGTGCCGCCGCCTACTTCGACGCCCAAGTGTCCCAACCAGAACGACTCTGCCTCGAAAACATCCTCGACGCCGAGCAGCACGGAGCCGTCGTCTCTTCCTACACCGAGGTCGTCGACGCCCGGCGCGATGGCGACCGGATCGTCGGCCTCCTCCTCAAATCCACCGAAACCAGCGAAACCGGCGAGCTAAAGGCTAAAGTCTTCGTCAACGCCACCGGTGCCTGGTTCGACCGCGTTTCCAATCGAACCCACGGCCCCAGCAAGCCTCGGCTCCGCACCACGAAAGGAATTCACATCACCTGCGAGCCCATGAACCGCAAAGCCAGCGTCCTGTTCTCGCCCATCGATGGACGCCTCTTCTTCGTCATCCCCCTCCTCGGCCAATGCTGGATCGGCACCACCGATACCGATTTCGAAGCCGACCCCAGCACCGTTCGCGCCGATGGCGACGATGTCGAGTACCTCCTCCGCTCCGTTGAGCCCTTCTTCCCCAACGTCCGCAAACTAACCATTTTTTCATCGAACGCCGGAGTCCGTGCCCTCGTCCGCCAGGGCGGCTCCGCCTCCTCCGTCTCCCGGATGCACAAGATCGAAGAGACCCAACCTGGCCTCATCTCCGTCCTCGGCGGAAAGATTACCGGCTACCGCGCCATCGCCGAAGAAGCCGTCGACGCCGTCTGTGCCAAACTCGCCAATCGAACCCCTGGTCGGACCGACAAAGAGCTGTTGCCCGGTGCCCGCGAACACCAGACTTTGAATCTCGAGGCAACCGTCCAGCGAGCCATCGCTCAAGAGCACTGCTGGCATCTCGCCGACTTCCTCCTACGCCGCCAACCGACTGCTTTTGCCGATGATCAAGGCCGCGGCCAAGCCTCGCAAGTCGCCGACGTGATGGCTCGGGAACTAGGCTGGGAGACAGCTCAGCGCCTAGCCGAACTCCACCGCTTTGAGGCCGAAGCGGATCGAGCCTTGCTCTTCCGCCAGGAGCTCAAGTCGCTGGAGCACCGCTAACCTTCCCGCGTTCGCTCACGAACGCGCCTCGCCGCAATAACGAATGGCGAAGGAAGGTGGACCTCGCGTCCGAAAAGCGTGTCCCTGAAGCCGACGCCAGCCGACTTGCCGAGCCACCGCGGGAATGCCGATGGCCCTGCAATCAAAGCCGCGTCCCTACTCTTCGACCAGAAACACACGCCAGTCGACCCCGCTCAATATCCTCGCCCGCGAGAACGCCGCTCGCCGCCGCCGGGATGGCCCAGCGACGGAAAAGGTTATCTTCATTGTTCGTCCACCAAAAATTTAACGCCTAACATCTCGCCACCCGCACCAACGGCATTCGCCCCCGAGCAAGCCCCACGAAGCAGCCGCCGCGATGGCCCGGCAATCGAAACGCGTGCTCCTGCGCTTCCACCAGAGGCCCGCGCCAAGCGGATCGCCCCAAGAAGCCTCGAACACGAGCAAGCCACGACCAAACCCCTCGAAGCGGCAGCCGTGATGGCCCAGCGACCGAAACGCGCGCTCCTGCTCACGAGAGACTCACGCCAAGCGGCTCGCCCAAAAAGCCTCGCACCCGAGCAAGCCGACCAAACCCCTCGCAGCGGAAGCGGTGATGGCCCAGCCACCGAAACGCGTATTCCTGCTCACGAGAGACTCACGCCAAGCGGATCGCCGACCAAACCCCTCGCAGCGGCAGCGGTGATGGCCCAGCGACCGAAACGCGCGTTCCTGCTCACGAGAGAATCACGCCAAGTGGATCGCCGACCAAACCCCTCGCAGCGGCAGCGGTGATGGCCCAGCGACCGAAACGCGCGTTCCTGCTCACGAGAGACTCACGCCAAGTGGATCGCCCAAGAAGCCTCGAACACGAGCAAGCCATCCGCACCGACTGCATTCGCCCACGAGAAAGCCTCCTCGCAGCAGCCGCCGTCGGGATGGCCAAGCGACCGAAACGCGTCTCCCTACTCCGACACCAGAAACTCACTCCAAGCGGCTCGCCCAACGATCCTCGGACATAAGTCCCCCCCTCCAACGGCTATAGCCCACGAGCAACAGTAGTCAGCCGCGACCCTCCCTCTGCCGCCAAGAACCCACCCCGCAGAAATACCAGTGGGGCAACTCCGAGACCCTTCGGGATAATCTTGCCCCGCCCGCTTCGCTTTTTCCTCACATTATCGTGAAGTCTGCCGAGATCCACGACGATAGACAGGCTGGGCACAGAATACGGCCAGTCGCAGGACGACAAACTCGTGATCTGGTCCCCCCGAAAGACTATGGCGACGATAGAAACTCAGCAATTTGGCACCCTCCAGTTCAGCGATGATGCGATCTTTGATTTTCCGGAAGGGATACCCGGATTTGAACAGGCGCATCGGTTCGTTTGCGTCGAGCGACCAGGGCTCAACCCGATCACCTTTCTGCAAAGCGCAGACGACCCAGGCATTTGCTTCATTACACTGCCGGCGAAGTCGGTCGACCCGGACTATGAACTCGATCTCGCACGGGACGATCTCCGGGTGTTAGGATTGGCCCAGATGCAAGAAAGTCTGGCGTGTCTGGCGATCGTCTGCATGCCGCAAGATGCGGCACCGACCGCAAACCTTTTAGGACCGGTCGTTCTCTCTCGCGAAACAATGCGCGGGGTCCAGGCCATCCGGGAAGATAGCCGCTACTCAGCCGTTCATCCGCTCCGGCGCACCCGCTCGGAATCGGCCCCCGGAATGGCAGCCAGAGCAGCCACAGGAGACTCTGAGTGTTAATCATCCGGCGAAGACGAGGCGAGTCGATCACCGTTGGTGATGAAGTAGAAATAGAGATTCTCGAAACCTCACCGACCCAAGTCAAGCTCGGCATCCGCGCCCCGAAACACATCTCGGTCCTGCGCAAAGAAATCTTAATCACCAGAGAACAAAATCGCGTCGCCTCCGGCTCACCGGCCGTCGACGACAAACTGAATACGCTGGCCGAGCAGTATCGCGACAGCGAATGCGCCGGAGACTCGCCGGAGCCTATCACCCCCGTAGTCGTATCCCCTGAACCTCCCCTTCTTGATCCGAAGCGCCACTCCTAAAGCGCTCTCGGCCATCCCCCAACCATCGACCTAACAGACGTGGGCTGACGCCAACGGCGCCGGACTGCGTCCACGGGAACGGATTCCCGCATCCCCCATCCTCTGGCCCTTGCCAGAGCTGTTTCAAGGAGTGAAACATGTCTTTTCGCATCAATACGAACATCGCTTCGCTGCAGTCGCGAGAATATCTACGCACCACCAGCGAGGAACAAGCAAAGGCCATTGGGCGCGTCACGTCCGGCCTGCGCATCTTGTCAAGCGGCGACGACGCGGCCGGGCTGTCGATCGCCAACAGCTTCCGCAGCGACCAAGCGGTCCTGCAACAAGGCATCCGCAATGCTAACGACGGGCTCAGTACCCTCCAAACCATCGACGGCGGCATCAACAACATTAGTAAGCTGCTCGACCGCGCACGGACTCTCGCCACGCAGTCGGCGTCCGGAACCTTCACCGGCAGTCGGGCCGTCCTGAATACCGAATTCACCAGCGTACTTGCTGAAATCGATCGGCAAGCGCAATCGATCGGGTTGAATACAGGTGGCGAATTCGCCCGCTCCCTCGCCGTCTTTATTGGTGGCGGCAAGAGCTCAAACGGCATCAACGCCATTCAAAACGGTGCCTCCACCGTCGACCTCTCGAACTCCACCGTCGACGCGAAAAGCCTCGGCCTCAAGGGCTCCCAGGTCCAGGGAATTCCAGGGATCGATATCGGCACTGGCTCCGGATCCACCAGCGTCTCGACCATCATTAACGATCCCACCAACATCGCCTCCGCCGCCGCCGCCGGCTTCACTGATCTTTACTTCCGCGGGCCCGGATTCAGCGACGCCCAGCGAGCTAAAGTCTCGGTGAACCTCTCCGGGGTCAGCAACGTCGACAACCTGGTCGGGGCGATCAACAACGCCTTGACCAGTGCCGGCCAAGTCGTCAGCCCGGCCGCCACGGCGTTCCAAAATGCCAACATCAGAGCTTCGGTCGTCACCGCCCCGGACGGCAAACGCTCCCTCGCCCTCACCTCCGCCAACTCCGCCTTCCAAGTGGAAGCCGGAGACCGCACCGCCAACGCCTTGCTCGGCAACGTTACCTCTACGTCTAACCCCACCGGCGTTTCCCTCACCAACACAGTCACCGGGGGCAGCGCCACCGCCGCCACCACCACCACCTTCGGAGCATCCGGCGCAGGCACCGTAACCGTCCGTTTCCAAGGCGCAGGCCTCGCCGCGCCCGTCGACATCGGCTTGACCGTCGCCGCCGGAACCACCATCGACCAAGCGCTTGCCAACCTCTCCTCGGCCGTTACCGCCAACGGCTCCCTGCAGGGGGCTGGCATAACCGCCACTGCCACCACGCCAGGAGCAGCGCTAGTCTTCAGCAACTCTCGCGGCGAGCGGTTCGAGACTCAGAGCTCCGGAGATCTCAATAACCTCCTCGGCCTAGGCAGTTTCCGCAGCCTGAGCGGAGCGTCGGGCTCCTTCGACTACACTAGCGTCCTAGGCTCCGCCGGAGCTTTCACCGCGACTCCAGAGACCCTCGAATTCTCTGTCGGTGGCGGAGCCACCATTCCGCTCGCCGTTACACCCGGCGGCGCGACAATCGGCGACGCCGTGTTGGCCCTCAATTCCGCCATCGCCGGAAACACTACTCTGGCCGCCGCCGGGCTCGTCGCCACCAATAGCGCCGGTGAAATCGCCCTCACCAGCACTAACGGCACCCGCTTCCGCATGGCTACCCAGGGTGCGGGCAACGTCTTCGGCTTCAATGCCGCAGTTGCCACCGGTATCGCAGACGTCGCCGAGTCCCAGGCAGGAAACACCGACGTCAACCAATTCATCTCCGGTGGCACGCAGCAATCCAGCCTGATCGCCTTCACCGGCATCCGCAGCGGTGGCGACGATCAGACCATCACCCTCACCTCCGCCGAGAACGGAAGCGCTGAACAGTCCCTCGTCGTGGTCTTGCGCAACGACGGCACCCTCCGCAATGCCGGCACCGTCGATGAAGCGATTTCGGCGATCAACACAACGCTCCAGCAGTCCAACAACCCGACCCTCCAAAAACTCGTTGCCGTCAAAGCCAAAGCCAGCCCCGGCGGTCCCGAAGGGATTCGGTTCGTCAGCACCCTGAATTCCTTTAAGGTAACCGTGGCCACCAACGGCGGCGGAACCGGCTTAGGCTCCCAGGGCACCGTCCTCTCTTCAGCCACCACCGGAACCGGCGCTACCGCCGATATCAGCACCCAGGAAAGCGCGCAATCCGCCGTCTCCGCCCTCGCCACCGCCGTCACCTCTTTGGGCCAAGCCCAAGCCGTTGTCGGTCGAGGCCAGAACCAGTTCACCTTCGCCGTCAACCTCGCCGCCAGCCAGCTCACCAACCTGGCCGCCGCCGAATCGCGCATTCGAGACGCCGACCTGGCCGAAGAAGCCGCCAACTTAACCAAAGCGCAGATCCTGCTCCAGGCCGGCATTTCCGCCCTGGCCCAGGCGAACTCGGCACCCCAACAGGTGCTGTCGCTCCTCCGGCAGTAGTCCGTAAACAATGGGGTAGGAACAACCCGAACGACCCTACCCCCTCCGAATTCTTACCTTACTCCCCAATTTTCGACTATTTCTCTCCCCGCTTCTCCGATAAGCCCTCTGTAACCGGATTTCATCACCGGTCGGGAAGGACTCCCGGAAAGCCGTTTCAAGGAGAGAAACATGTCATTTCGTGTAAATACTAACGTCGCGTCTTTGCAGTCGCGCGAATACCTGCGCCAGACTACTGAGTCGCAAGGAAAGACCATCAGCCGCGTAACCTCCGGTTTACGCATCATCGCCAGCGGCGACGACGCCGCCGGCTTGGCTATCGCCAACGGATTCCGCAGCGACCAAGCGGTTCTATCGCAAGGCGTTCGGAATGCGAACGACGGGCTAAGCACCCTCCAGACTCTCGATGGTGGCATCAACAACATCGGCAAACTACTCGACCGCGCTCGGACCCTGGCCACCCAATCGGCCTCCGGCACCTTCACCGGAGATCGAACCGTGCTAGACACCGAATTCTCTTCGGTGATCGGAGAAATTGACCGCCAAGCGCAGGCGGTTGGTCTAACAACGGGTGGCGCATTCGCCCGCTCACTGTCGGTCTTTATCGGCGGTGGCCGCAGTGCGAACGGCATCTCCACCACCACGAACGGTTCCGTCGGCGTCGATCTGTCGACTTCTACGGTTGACTCCAAGAGCTTGGGGCTTAAGGGCGTCCAGGCTCAGGGCGTCTCAGCGGTCGACATCGGCAACGGCTCGGCCTCGACCAGCGTCTCGGCGATCGTCACGGATTCGACCAACACCGGCTCATTAGCCGTTGGCGGCTCCTCAGACTTCTACTTCAAGGGCCCGGGCTTCAGCGACGGCGAGCGGATTAAAGTCGCCGTCAATCTCTCCGGCGTCACCAACGTCGACAATTTAGCCACCAACATCAACGCCGCCATCGACTCCGCCGGCGCGGCCTCCTCGCAACAAGCCACCGCCTTCAAGAACGCTGGCGTGCGGGCGACGGTCGTAACAGACTCGACCGGGAAGAAATCCTTGGGCTTCGCCTCGGCCAACTCTGCCTTCCAGGTAGCGGCTGGTGACCGGCTTTCCAATGCTCTTCTCGGCAACGTGACATCCGGTTCGAACCCGGCTGGCGTCACCCTGACTAACACCGTGACGGGCGGCTCCAATACCGCCGCCGCAGCCTCCACCTTCGGGGCCACTGGTGCCGGAACGGTCAGCGTTCGATTCCAGGGTGCCAATCTGACCAGCCCGGTCGATATCGCTTTGACCGTCGCGGCGGGAACCACGATCGAGCAGGCCCTCACCAGCTTGACCTCGGCGGTCTCGAGCAACGCTTCGCTGCAGGCGGCGGGGATCACCGTTTCGACGGCGGCCGCTGGTTCGGCGCTCGTCTTCTCGAACGCTCGCGGCGAGCGCTTCGAAGCGCTCTCTTCGGGTGACGTTGGCAACGTCTTGGGCCTCGGCTCCTTCCAGAGTTCGACGGGCGCAAGCGGCACCTTCGACTATTCAACCATTACCGGAAACGCCTCAGGTACGTTCGCAGCCGCAGCTGAAACACTCGAGTTTTCGGTCGGTGACGGAGCGACCCAGTCCTTGGCGGTAACCCCCACGGCGGCGACCATCACCGGCGCAACCCAGGCGCTCAACGCGGCCTTCGCGGCCAACTCCACACTGGCCTCGGCCGGACTCGTCGCCAGCAACAACGGAACGGTCATTACCATTGCCAGCAGTAGTGGCTCGAAGTTCCGCTTAAATTCCGTGGGTGCCACCAACGTCTTCGGCTTCAACGACCGCGGCGGCGCGCAGGCCACCGGCATCGCTGACACTGCCGAGGCCCAAGCCGGTAACACCACCATCAACGCCTTCTCCGCGGGAGGGTCCCAACAGACCAGCCTGTTGAGCTTCACCTCGATCAAAAATGGCGGCGACGATCAAACCATTTCGATTACCGCCAACAACTCCTCGGGCGTCTCCCAATCCCTCGGAGTTGTCCTCCGCAGCGACAGTACCGTCCGCAACGCCGGCACTGTCGACGAGGCCATCGACGCCATCAACACCGCGCTTCAGCAGTCGAACAATGACACACTCAAGCAGGTAGTAGCAGTAAAGGACAAAGCCTCCTCGGGCGGCGCCGAAGGGATTCGCTTCGTCAGTAACCTAGCCTCGTTCAAAGTCAGTGTCGGCACCAACGAAGGTGGCACCGGCATCGGCGGCCAAGGAACTGTGGTCACCGCTGACACGGTCGGCACCGGTGCCACAGCGAGCATCAACAGCCAAGCCACAGCCGAAAAGGCGGTAACCGCACTCGGTGAAGCGATCACCAAGCTCGGCATCGCGCAAGCCGTCGTCGGTCGAGGTCAGAATCAGTTCACCTACGCCGTCAACCTGGCCCAGTCCCAGCTCACCAACCTAGCAGCCTCGGAATCGCGAATCCGCGATGCCGACCTCGCCGAAGAAGCAGCCAACTTAACCAAAGCACAGATTCTCCTCCAGGCCGGTATCTCCGCCCTGTCTCAGGCGAATTCGGCTCCCCAGCAGGTGCTTTCGCTCCTCCGAGGCTAATCTAGCCCTCGGAAGCTTGGCCCGGATTGTCAGAACAATCCGGGCCATTTTTTCGTCGCTCTCCCCTCTCCCTCCCCCTCCTTTTTTGCCGATACTCCCTAAAAATGACCCCTGCCGCCCGCACCATTGAACAAGCCCGCCAACTCCATCACTCTGGCCGATGGGAGGAAGCTGAAAGTCTCTACTTGGAAGCGCTCGACGCTTCACCCGGCGAGGCCGACGGTCTTCATATGTTAGGGCTCCTGCACGCGGAAACCGGACGACCCGACACCGCCACCCAGCTCCTCGGCGCGGCGATCAGGATCGAAGGGCCCAAGCCCTACCTTTGCCGCAATCTCGGCATCCTTCTCGAGCGCCAGGACAAACAAGAAGCGGCGATCGCCTGCTATCGCCAAGCCGTGATCGGAGAGCCGAACAGCGCGGACCTTTGGGCGCGCATGGCGGAGATCCTAACAGGCCTCGGACGGTACGGCGAAGCGGCACAAGCCTGGGGTAGAGCCATCGAAACGACCCGAGCGCCAGTCAAAAGCCAACTCAGTTGGCGTCTCGCCTGGGCCAAAACTCTTGCGCTCAGCGGAGATCGCACGTCTGCTTGCGCACAGCTCGAACGAATCCTCCGCATCGAGCCCGATCACATCGCCGCACGGTTCGATCTCGGCGTCGTCTTGATGCAGCTCGATCGGGTGCCGGAAGCAATTGCCGCCTTGGAAGGCGTCGTCGGCGCCGAACCAACTCATGCGCAAGCGCACAACAACTTGGGCGTACTCCGCCATGCTCTCAGCGAGCACGACCGGGCGCTGGGCCACTACGAACTGTGCCTGAGCGTGAAACCCAATTATGTCGAAGCCCGGTACAACCTCGGCACCCTACTCCAAGAGCGCGGGGAGCTCGAAGCGGCCACCTTCGAATTTCAAACCGTCCTCGCTGTGCATCCTGCGCACGCTGCGGCTTGGACCAACCTCGGTAACTGTCTGCTAGGCTGCGGCGCAATCTCTGCGGCCTTGTCCTGCTACAACAGAACCTTGGCCATTGAGCCGAACGAGACCTCCGCGGTCTGGAATTCCGGAATCGCTCATCTGACGGCAGGGCGTCTGGAGGAGGGTTGGTCGGGCTACGAGCTGCGCTTCGATGTCGCGGGGGCAACTCCACGCCGGGACTACCCGATGCCTCTTTGGCGCGGGGAGCCCCTCAAGGGGCGGACCATCCTCGTCTACGCCGAACAGGGTCTCGGCGATACGCTTCAATTCTGCCGCTACTTGCCGCTCCTGGCCGATCGCGGCGCGCAGGTGCAGTTTGACTGCCCCCGCCCGCTGGCGGAGTTGCTTGGCTCGCTGCGAACGAACCCCAAGATTCTGGTCGAGCCAGGCAATCAACCGCCGGAGGCCGATTTTCACGTCCCGCTCCTCAGCCTTCCAGCGATCTTCGGTACGACCCTCGCCTCGATACCGTCAGAGCGGGGGTACTTGCGGGCAACCAAAGAGGCGAGATCAGCTTGGAGCAAGCGACTGGAGCCCCTCCGCGAAAAGTTCCGAGTTGGCTTCGTTTCGCAGGGGAACCCGCGTTACAAAAACGATCGAAACCGCAGCATCCCCCCAGAGCTATTCGAGCGCTTGAGCCAGATGCCGGGAGTCGCCTTGGTCAACCTCCAATTCGGACGGCTTGTCCCCGCAGGCTTGAACGCCTTGGACTTGTCCTCGGAAATCGGAGACTTCGCCAACACGGCCGGCCTGGTAGAAGAGATGGATTTGGTGATTTCTGTCGACACCTCGATGGCCCATTTGGCGGGCGCGGTGGGTAAGGAGACTTGGGTGCTCCTAGCCCAGGCGGCTGACTGGCGTTGGATGCGTGATCGCGAGGATTCGCCTTGGTACCCAGACGTCCGTCTGTTTCGACAGAGCGAGCCGCAGGATTGGACCGCCGTCTTCGAGAAGGTCGAGAGAGCGCTCCAGAATCGTGGCCTCCGTAGTGATACAGGGGCACCCGGTCTTGTAGAAGAGATGGATTTGGTGATTTCTGTCGACCCGTCGATGGCCCATTCGGTCGCCGCGTTGGGTCAGGAAACCTAGGTGCGCCTAGCCTAGGCGGCCGACTGGCGGAGGATGCGTGATCGCGAGGATTCGCCTTGGCACCCAGACGTCCGTCGGTTTCGACAGAGCGAGCCGCCGCCTTCGAGAAGGTCGCGAGAGCGTTCCAGAATCGTGGCATCCGTTAGTGATACCGAGGCACCTGGTTTTGTAGAACAGATGGATTTGGTGATTTCTGTCGACCCGTCGATGGCACATTTGGCCGACGCGTTGGGTCAAGAGACCTAGGTGCTCCTAGCCCAGGCGGGCCGACTGGCGGAGGATGCGTGATCGCGAGGATTCGCCTTGGCACCCAGACGTCCGTCTGTTTCGTACCGAGGCACCCGGTCTTGTAGAAGAGATGGGTTTGGTGATTTCTGTCGACCCGTTGATGGCCCATTTGGCCGACGCGTTGGGTCAGGAAACCTAGGTGCTTTTAGCCCAGGCGGGCCGACTGGCGTTGGATGCGTGATCGCGAGGATTCGCCTTGGTACCCAGACGTTCGTCTGTTCCGACAGAGCGAGCCGCCGTCCTCGAGAAGGTCGCGAGAGCGCTCCAGAATCGTGTGGCGCTTGCTTTACGGCACTGATTTGTGGCAACCGTAGTGATACCGATGCACCCCGTCTTGTTGAATGACTTTAAGCGCCAGTGGGCCGAGATCGGCTCAGATGTCCTCCGCGCCGTTGAAAAAGTGGGCGCGAGCGGCTGGTACGTTCTTGGCCAAGAGGTACGTCGTTTCGAGATCGCGCTCGCGAGCCACTGGGGAGTCCGGGAAGCAATCGGGGTCGCCAGCGGGCTGGACGCCATAGAGATCGCGCTCCGTGCCGCCGGCTTGCAGCCGGGCGACGCCGTGTTGACTACACCCCTCTCGGCCTTTGCTACGACGCTGGCGGTCCTGCGCGTGGGAGGTACGCCGATCTTCTGCGACACCGACGAAAACGGCCTGCTAAACCTCGACCTCGCCGAGGACGTCCTTCGCTCGGACAGCAGAATTCGATTCCTGCTGCCAGTCCATCTCTTCGGACAAAGCCTGAACCTGGACCGACTCGGCGAACTCCAGACCCGCTACGGAACCACGATCATTGAGGATTGCGCCCAGTCGGTCGGAGCTTCCTGGCAGGGAAGGGCGACCGGAACCGTTGGGCTACTGTCCGCGACGAGCTTCTACCCGACTAAAAACCTGGGAGCGATGGGAGACGGCGGTGCCGTGCTGATGAACGACGCCAATTTGGCGGAGAAGGTCCGTCGGCTTCGAGACTACGGCCAATCGGCCAAGTACCTGCACGACGAGATCGGCTGGAACAGTCGGCTGGACGAGGTCCACGCCGCCATCCTCTCCGAGGCGGTTCTGCCCCGACTGACGGCCTGGACCTCCCGGCGGCAGCAGGTCGCGACAGCGTACACGAACGGGATCACCCATCCGGCGATACGTCTGCTCCGTCCGGCCTCCCCCAGCGCCTCATGTGAGCACCTTTTCCCAGTTGCGGTCGCCGCCGAACACCGGGCCGACTTGGAAGGTTGGCTGAAGAGCCAATCCATCGGGACAGGCCGTCACTACCCGATCCTGATCCCGGATCAAAAGGCCATGACCGCAGCAAACCATGAGGTACGGGGCGAGCTAACGGTCGCTCATCGCCTGGCGCAGGGGGAGGTCAGCCTGCCGATCCACCCCCAACTCACCCAAGACGAGGTGGAGCGCGTCATCGCAGCGGTCAACGCATGGAGCAAAGGCTCGCAATAGGCAGATTGCAAAGTTATGTCAAAGCGGTGACAGGCTCCGAGCTTTCGCCCTATCATCGAATGGAAGAAGATGCCGGATTTTTTGAAAATACTCGCGACGGAACAAGCGGCGGCGGACCCCTGGATGATTCTGTCGCGGCTGGTCACGGCGCTCTTGTTGGGCGCGATCGTCGCCTGGATCTACCGGCGCACGACCGGGCTTGCCCATTCCGTCTCCTTCCCAACCACTCTTGTCCTGCTTGCCGTGCTCATCGCCATGGTTACCCAGGTGATCGGAGACAACGTCGCTCGGGCGTTCAGTTTGGTCGGTGCCTTGTCCATCGTTCGCTTCCGAACCGTCGTTCGCGATACCCGAGATACGGCTTTCGTCATTTTTTCCGTGGTAGCCGGAATGGCGGCCGGCTCACAAAACCTATGGGTGGCGGTCCTGGGCATCCTGGTGGCTGGGACGGCGGCTTTTGTCTTGGCGAGGGGAACCAATCATGGGCCGGTCGAAGTTTTCGTCCTTCGGATTCGAGCGGTGCCCGAACTGAACCTGGAACTACTTTTGGCCGAGCACGTGGGCTCGTTCGCGACAGAATTCCGTTTGATGAACATGGCGGCGACGGGGCAGGGCGGCGGGGTGGAAGGCACTTATCAATTTCGTTTGCGGGGGGATTTTGGGGCGGAAGAAATAGCGAAAACGATTGCAAAGATCGAAGGGATTCAGGAGGTTCGATTTTCGCGAAAAGAGTTGGGGCAAGATTAAACTTGCACGGCTTAGACCGTGGCATCGTCTAAACCAGTAGTGACGTCACTCCGTGCCATCTCCGTCCTTTTACTGGCAGCCAGTTCTTTGCCGTCGGCCCAATCGGTCGATTTACCGAAACTGCTCTCCGGGATCGAAAGCCGCTATAACTCGATTCGGACGCTTGAGCTGACTTTTGAGCAGACGTATGTGGCACCGAATAAGGCGCAGCGGGTGGAAGCGGGATCGTTGCGGATTCGAAAACCGGGGCGAATGCGCTGGGAATATACGAAACCGGACGGAAAGTTATTCATTTCGGACGGGAGCACGTATTGGTATTACTCGGTGTTGGCCAAGCGGGCTGAGAAGATGAAGTTGAAAGAGGCGCAGGACATTCAGGCACCGCTGGCGTTTTTGATCGGCAAATTGGATTTCCAACGAGACTTTGGGAAGTTTTTAGTGCAGTCGGCGGGAGAACTCGTCACGGTGACGGCGGAGCCGAAGAATCCGCGGAAGTCGCCGTTTCAAAGCGTCGCGTTCACGGTCGGTCGAGACAGCCGGATATCAGAGTTGACGATTAAGGGGCAAGACGGAGCGACGATGATTTTTCGCTTTAGCGGAGAGGTTCGAAATCCGCCGTTGAACGATTCGCTGTTTACGTTTATCGCGCCGCCCGGAGTGGAAGTGGTGGCGGGCGGGGGACAGTAAATGGCGGAATTCGTACTCAAGTACGCCGACGCGCGGGGGCTGATTAAGCAAGAGATTGCGGAAGCGGCTACGGCGCAGGAGTTGCGCGAGAAGTTTACGCAACAGGGGTTTCTCGTCTATTCGGTGAAACCAAAGGGGAAATTCGATCAGTTGGCTCCGTCGTTGACGGGGGCGAATCGGAAGAAGAAGCTGAACCTGGAGAAGTTCCTGATTTTCAACCAGCAGTTTGTGACGCTGATCAAGGCTGGTTTGCCGATTTTGAAGTCGCTGGATTTGCTGGCGACGCGGTTGACGGATGCGAAGTTGAGTCCGCTGGTGACGGCGGTGCGGGACGATGTCCGCGTCGGGACGAGTTTGTCCGATGCGTTTGCGCGGCAGGGTGTGTTCCCGCCAATTTACGTGACTTCGATGTTGGCGGGCGAACGGTCGGGCGCGCTCGTGGAAGTGCTGGAGCGGTTCGTCAGCTATCAGCGAATGACGCTGGCGGTGCGGAAGAAGCTGATCGCTTCGTTGATCTATCCGTCTTTGCTGATCGTTTTAGTTCTGCTGCTGGTCGTGTTCTTGATTACCTACGTGGTGCCGCAGTTCAGTTCGCTGTATGGGAGTATGAACGCGAAGCTTCCGTTTTTGACGACGCTGCTGATTTCGGTGGGGAGCACGGCGCAGGAGTATTTTTGGTTGGGTCTGGTTTCGCTTGCGGGGGCGGGGGCGGCATTTCGTTGGTGGATGAAGAGCGAGAGCGGCAAAGAGAGGCTCGATTGGGTGAAATTGAAGTTGCCAATTGCGGGCGAGATTTGGATTAAGTATCAGGTGGCGCAGTTTGCGCGGGTGCTGTCGACGCTGTTGCTCGGTGGAATCCCACTGATTCAGGCGCTGGAAACGGCGGCGGAAAGTGTGGGGACGCGGGTGCTGGCGAGGGCGCTGGAATCGACGCGGAAATCGGTGCGGGAAGGGCAGACGCTGTCTTCGTCGTTGGCGGCGACGGGGGTGTTTCCGCCGTTGGCGATTGACATGATTGAAGTGGGTGAATCGACGGGCGCGTTGCCGGCGATGTTGGGATCCGTAGCGGAATTTTTTGAAGACGATGTGCAGACGCGATTGGGCGCGGCGCTTTCGTTGATCGAACCGGCGATTATGATTTTCATGGGTATTTTTGTGGCCTTTGTGCTGGTGGCGCTTTATCTGCCCATCTTTTCGTTGGCGGATACGGTGGGAGGATAAATGGCAACGCAAGTGATCGCTCCGGGAGTTACGGCGCAAATCGCGGAGGCCAAGGCGTTGGCGCTACGGTATCGGACGCCTTATGTCGATTTGAAGGAATCGGCGGTGGATTTGGAGTTGCTGCGGCTGGTTCCGGTGGACATGATGTTCCGGTACAACTTTGTGCCGGTGATGATTGAGAAGACGGCGGCGGGGGAGACGATGGAGATCGCGGTGGCGGATCCGCGCAACTTGCAGTTGATTGATGAGCTGAGCGTGTTGTTGCGTCGACGGTTGCGGGTGAAGGTTGCGCCGTTGCATCAGATCACGGATCTGCTGAAGAAGACGGAGCAGTCGCAGCGGGTACTCGAGGAGGTCACCGAAGGGTTTACGCTCGATGTGGTTTCGGAAGAGAACCCGGACGAGACGCTTTCGATCGACAAGATTGCGGCGGGCGGCGATGATATTGCGCCGGTGATCAAGTTGGTGGACAGTACGATTTTCAACGCGCTGGAGCGGCGGGCGAGCGATATTCATATCGAGACGCGGGACCAGGAAGTGGTGATCAAGTACCGGATTGACGGGGTTCTGCACTACGCGATGTCGCCGATTGCGAAGGACTGGAGTTCGCGGATTATCTCGCGCATCAAGGTGATGAGCGAGCTGGATATCTCCGAGCGCCGGGTTCCGCAGGACGGGCGCTTTCGAGTGCGCTACAAGGGCCGTTTGATCGACTTCCGCGTGTCGGTGATGCCGACGGTGCATGGCGAGGACTCGGTGCTTCGGGTACTCGACAAAGAGTCGATGAGCGAGAAGTTTTCGAAGCTTTCGCTGGACGTGGTGGGCTTTTCGGAGAACGACGTCCGCAAGTTTCGTCTGTACATCAAAGAGCCTTACGGGATGGTTTTGGTGACGGGGCCAACGGGGTCGGGGAAGACGACGACGTTGTACGCGGCGCTGAGCGAGATCAAAAACGACGAAGACAAGATCATCACGATTGAAGATCCCGTCGAATACCAGTTGCGCGGCATCACGCAGATTCCGGTGAATGAAAAGAAGGGTTTAACGTTTGCCCGTGGATTGCGTTCCATTTTGCGTCACGACCCCGACAAGATCATGGTCGGCGAAATCCGCGACCAGGAAACGGCACAGATTGCCATTAACTCGGCGCTAACGGGACATTTGGTGTTCACCACCGTCCATGCGAATAACGTGGTCGACGTGCTAGGGCGCTTTTTGAA
>JANXMS010000385.1 GCA_025354525.1 Acidobacteriota bacterium | reverse complement strand
GCGGCGGAGGAGGGTGTCGCGGGGGGCTTGGGGGGCTGGGGCGAGGCCTTCGCGGGAGAGGCGGGCGCGGACTAGCTGGTCTATCGATTGGTTTGGTTGGCGGGTGGGGGGGAGGTAGGCCCAGTGCTTCTGCCAGGGGGCACCGGCGTCGGCCCATTTGGTGAGGGTCGACACTTCGGCGGGGGAGAGCGATGCGCCGGTGTGGGCTGGGGGCATGCGCTTGATTTTGTTGGGGGTGGAGATGCGTTCGACGATGAGATGGCGGGCGTCGGCGACGGCGGTGGGTTGGTCGAGACGGAGGCGTATGCCTTTGGCGGCGGCGTCGGAACCGTGGCAGGTCCAACAGCGGTCCGAGAGGATAGGACGGATGTCGCGGTTAAATTCGACTGGCTGCGCCAGAAGGGGCGCGGCCCAGAGTAGACAAAAACGGAGTCGCATGCGGCTTGCGTTGATTATGTCGCAAGCCGCGGTCGAGCGCTAGTTAGGCGACCTTTCGTTCCATGGCGGAAGGGGTATCGACGGAGGCGATTTTGACATTTTTGGCGACGCCGATCAATTCGAGGAAGCGAATTTGAATCCAGGTTTGATCGTATTCGTACCAAGCTAGGCCGTGGCGGGCGGAGTTGGGATGGGCATGATGGTTGTTGTGCCAGCCTTCGCCGAAGGTAAGAATGGCGACCCACCAGCTATTGCGGGAGTCATCGCGGATGTTGAAGCGTCGGGCGCCCCAGAGATGAGTGGCAGAGTTGACGAGCCACGTGGAATGGAGCCCGGCGACGACGCGGACGCAGGTGGCCCAGAGGAACATGGACCAGCCGCCCCAGGCGAAGAGAAGGGCGGAGAGGATGATGATGGGGACCCAGTGGTAGGAGTTGAGCCAGAGGTAGAACGGATCTTTGGCCAGATCGGGTGTGTACTTCATCATGGCTTTGGTTTGGTTGTGCTTGGATTCGCCGAAGAGAATCCAGCCCATATGGGACCACCAAGCACCGTGGCGCGGGGTGTGCGGATCGCCGTCCATGTCAGAGTGTTGATGGTGGATCCGGTGCGTGGCCACCCAGAAAATGGGGCCGCCTTCCATCGTCAGGGTTCCGCAAACGGCGAAGAGATGTTCGATCCATTTCGGTACCGTGTAGGCGCGGTGGGTGTGGAGGCGATGGTAGCCCATGCCGATGCCCCAGCCGATCGTGATCCAGTAAAGGACCAGCGCGACGGCCAAGGAGCGCCACTCGAAGAAAAAAGGCGCGGCGAGGGCGCCGACATGAAAAATTCCGAAAAAGGTGGTGGTGATCCAATTAACTTTTTCATAGCGGTTGATGGGGGTAGCCCCAGAAGCCTGTGTGATCATAAATGAAGTTTGGAAATTCCCTCAGTTTAGCAGGTTCCCTTATGACAACTACTCGACGTGCAGTACTGGCCGCAGGCCCGCTCTCTTTTCTATCGGCTGCTCCGGCTCAATCCGCTAGCGCAGTTCGACGTCAACCCTTAGCGGTATCGACTTATTCTTTTTGGCATTTTAAGACCGAACGATACAGTATCGAGAAGGTGATTGAACATGCGGCGGCGATCGGCTTTGACGGCGTCGAGATTCTGCATCGGCAGATGGTGGATGAGTCGCCGGCTTACGTTACGAAGCTGAAGCGGATGGCGTTTGAGCGGGGCTTAGCGCTGCCTATGTTGTCGATTCATCAGGACTTTGTGTTTCCGGAAGCGGTGGAGCGGGACAAGAATATAGCGCATACGGTGGGTTGCGTGGAGTTGGCGGCGCGGTTGGGAATCCCTTGCGTGCGGCTGAATTCCGGGCGGTGGAAGACGATCAAATCGTTTGATGATTTGATGAAGGTAAAGGGCGATGAGCCGGCGATCGCGGGGTATTCGGAGCAGAACGCGATTGATTGGTGTGTCGAATCGATCCGGAAGTGCCTGCCGGTTTGTGAACGCGAGGGGATTACGCTGGCGCTCGAGAACCATTGGGGGCTGACGACGAACATCGAAACGCTGTTGAAAATTCACAAAGCTGTGGCGTCACCGTGGTTGGGCATCAATCTGGACACGGGGAACTATCCGGGGGATCCGTATGCGGGGATCGCGAAGTTGGCACCGCAGGCGACGATCGTGCAGGCGAAGACTTATTACGGCGGCGGCGAGTGGTACACGCTGGATCTGGACTATCCGCGCATTGCGAAGATTCTGAAGGGTGCCGGGTTTAAGGGTTGGGTCTCTTTAGAGATGGAAGGCAAAGCGGACCCGTTGGGCGCAGTGCAGAAGAGCTACGACTTGCTGCGGTCGGCGTTTGCCTAATTGAACGGCGGCGGGGGAGGTCCGCTTCCCCGCTGGGCGGATTGGAAGACGCCCATGGCG
>JANXMS010000359.1 GCA_025354525.1 Acidobacteriota bacterium | reverse complement strand
GACCGCTTGCCCACCACGGCCTTGTACTCGTCCAACTCCGCTCCCGCATCGGTCCGCGACAGCACGGCCTCCTCCCAACGCGCCGGCCCCTCCTTGAACCGCGATGACTGTAACGCCAGCATCATCGACACCTTCCGCGTCTCCCCGCTCTTCATCACCGGCCGTGCCATCCCTCGCGCCCACAGCATCAGCGTGTCCTCGCTGATTCCCAAATCCGGGTATCGCACCAGAACCTCCTGGTCGCCCTCGCCATCGAAATAGCTATGGCTCTCCACCCGAATCGCCGACTCGTTGAACAGCGCCGACTTGAACAGATTCCCGCACCATTCCTGGCTCGACCAAGTCACCTTCGTCGGCGCCCCCGCCGGCTTCCCGTTCACCGACGATAATGCCACAAACGCCGAAAGCTGCAAGTTGTAGTCGTAAATCCCCGTCTGGAAGTCTTCGACAAGGTTCAACTTCATCACCGGAAACTCGTCCTTCGCCGGCCTTACCCCCGGATCGCTCTTCACCCGCATCGAGTTCGAAAATGTCTCCGCCACCGTCATCGCCACCGCCGTCCCCTTCCGCGGCACCCCATAGCGCGGATAGATCAAATCGTAGCTCGTCAGCTCCGCCTGCCCGTCTCCCCAGGTCTTCCAAAACGCCGCGTCATATGGCGGCGAATCCCCCGACACAACCACCTTGGGCTTCTCCGTCGCCGGCATGCACCCCACCAACATAACAAGTAAAAAGAGCCAATACTTCATGACGGATTCCTCACTTTCCAAAGCACTTGCCGAATCATCCCCTGCCACTGTATAGCATCCCGCGATGACAAATCCATCCGCCGCACGAGCCGCCGCAGCTTCAGATCCATCGATTCCACCACCCGCTCATTCACGTACCCGCTCAACTCCAGCGCCTCGCGAACCAGCCCCGTAAAACGGTCCACCACCTCTGCCGAAGCCAATGGCCGTTCCAGCGCCGGCGTAGCCTTCCAGCGTCCATCCCGGCTCAACTCGTACAGCGTCACCGCCACCGCCTGCCCCAGGTTCATTGACCCATGCGGCTCCCGCGTCGGAATCCGCATCAGAAAATGGCAGTAGCTCATTTCCTCGTTCGACAGTCCCGACTTCTCCGACCCAAACAGCAGCGCCGTCGGCCCATTGTGCTTCCGAATCCGTCGCGCGGCGTCTTCCAGCCGATACAACGGCACCTGCATCTCCCGCTTCCCCACCGAGGAAGTGCCAACGACCAGCGTCGTGTCCCCCACCGCTTCGGCAATCGACGGATACTCCCGCGCCCCCTCCACAACGCAACCCGCGTGAGTCGCCGACCTCACTTCATCCACCGCCACCCGATACGCGTCAACCAATCGCAAGTCCGTCAAGCCAAAATTGCTCATAGCCCGCGCAGCAGCGCCGATGTTGAGCGGATTGCGTGGACTGGCCAACACCACGCGATACAAAGCAGGATCCAAGTCCCCAGTGTAAACCGCTTACTCCTCAGGGTCCAAGGTAATCGTCCACTCCACGGCAAACCGCTTATAGTCGGAATACTCGTGCATTTGGTAGCCCTTTCCACGACGCGCGTCGAATCGCACCGTTCTTCCATCGCGGTCCCCGGCTCCAAGTCGGCATCCTCCCAAATCACCTCCGCCCGCCGCCCCGTCACCGCCATCCCCTTCTCGTCAATCCAGAAGGTCGGTCGGTCTCGCAACCGAAAAACACCTCCTTTAACCCTTGGTACTACAATCACTTAACTCCGTCGCCGTCGAACGTTTCCGGTTCCGTAAGCACCGCGGGGGCGAGTAGACGCCCAAAACCTGCTCGCAATCTCCGCAACCGCCACCAGTCTCGCTCGGGTCCCCGACCCATTTTCATCCTTCGCTTGTCCCGCGCCCCAAGCCCAACATGACGAGTCCCAACGAATCTCCCAAGTCCCCGCTCCCCCGAGCCACCTCGCTGACTTATCCGTACCGGAAAATAATACACCCGACTGAAAAAGCCAGGGGCTTTCACTTCCGCTCTAAGCGCTTCCGATACCGCAAGCCTTCGACAAACAGATTCTCAAACCGTCCCGATCAAGACTTGCCCGTCCCCTCCCAGCATCGCTCTGGTCCCGACCCATATTCATCCTTTGCTTCTCCCGCGCAAAAAGCCCAACATGGGGAGTCACAACGGATCTCCCAAGTCCCCGCTCCCTCTCCCACAACACGACGCTCGCTCCCCCGAGCGACCTCGCTGACTTATCCGTACCGGAGAATAATACACCCGACCAAAAAAGCCACACGCTTTCCCTTCCGCTCTAAGCGCTTCCGATACCGCTAGCCTACGACAAACAGATTCTCAAACAGTCCCGATCGAGACTTGCCCGTCCCATCCCTGTTGTTCCAATTCGTCTGCGACTCCCGCTTCGGCACTCGCGAAGAATTCCACGCCTGCTCGCCAAAAGTTGACCACCAACCAGCCCTAAGTGCGCTCCCTGCCCGACGAGTATGGGCTTGTGGCGCCCGGCCTGGCCGCGCGACTTACGCGCCTCCGGTCATGCCACGTGGCACGATCAATCATGCGGGGCAATTTCGGGCGAGCGCCGAGGCGCCCGGTAGACATGGCTCCGCCGCAGCTATTCCTGCTGCCTGTCCACCTCATCAGCCCGCTGCAACACCGCAGCGGGCTCCACCGCCAGGAGTAATCCCGGCACAAACAGCACAAGAACAGCCTTAGATGTCCAAGTTCCTAACATCCAGCGCATTGTCCTCAATGAACTTCCGCCGTTGTTCCACGTCCTCGCCCATCAGCGTTGAGAAAATCGTGTCCGCTTCCCCCAAATCCGCCAAATCCACCCGCAGCAACGTCCGCGCCTCGGGGTTCATCGTCGTCTCCCACAATTGCTCGGCGTTCATCTCGCCCAACCCTTTGTAACGAGTCACCGACGCATCCCGCATCCCTTCCGACTTCAGGTAATCAAGCAGCTCCGACCAGTTCTTCTTGGACTCCTTCCGCTCGCCTTTCGTCACCAAAAACGGAGGCGCGTTGTACTTAGCCAACTGCTTAGCCAAGGTCCGCAATCGCCGATACTCAGGCATCACAGCCAAGTCCACGCCCACTTCGCGCTCAGCGTTCGTCGGGTCAAAGAAGGTCACCGACCACGCCGCGTGCAATTCGTCCTGCCTCAACTGCAAACCCGGAACTTTAGCCTCGACGAGTGGGTTGTACAACGCTTCCACATTCGCTCTGTCCTGGAAGTCGGCCTTCGTATCGAGCGGGAGGTCCGGCCGCGCCAACACTTCCACCACCCGCGGGTCCCGTACCCGCCGCTCCAACCGCTTGAACAGCAACTGGTGCTCATCCAGCGACATCAGGAAGTTCCGCAACTCAGCCCCGTCCAGCTTCTCCCCGCCATATTCCACCGTCATATTTTCGGTGGCCCGGCGCAGAATTTCCTTCGTGAACTCCTTGTCGTCCTTGATGTATTTCTCGCTCTTTCCCTTCTTGATCCGATACAGCGGCGGCTGCGCGACGTACACGTGTCCCCGCGTAATCAGCTCCTGCATATGCCGGAAGAAGAACGTTAGCAGCAAAGTACGGATGTGAGAACCGTCGACGTCAGCATCCGTCATGATGATGATCTTGTGATACCGAAGCCGGGTCATATCAAAGTCAGCGACTCCAATCCCCGTGCCAATCGCCGTAATCATGTGCCGAATTTCGTCGTGGCCCAACATTTTGTCGTACCGGGCTTTCTCGACGTTGAGAATCTTACCTTTCAACGGCAAAATCGCCTGGAACTTCCGGTCCCGACCGCTCT
Source organism: Acidobacteriota bacterium (assembly GCA_025354525.1). Lineage (GTDB taxonomy): Bacteria > Acidobacteriota > Terriglobia > Bryobacterales > Bryobacteraceae. The sequence continues at coordinate 12,698 of JANXMS010000359.1, read as the reverse complement.
TAGCAGTCCCGCCGGCCGATTCACCCTCAACTAGATAGATCTCGCACTTCTCGGGATCTTTTTCCTGACAATCCGACAGCTTGCCCGGCAACCCACCCGAATCGAGCGCGCCTTTCCGCCGCGTCAAATCCCGCGCCTTCCGCGCCGCTTCCCGGGCACGCTGCGCGTCGATTGCCTTCGAGACAATCTTCTTCATCACCGCCGGGTTCTTGTCAAAGAACTCGCCCAGCTTCTCGTTGATCACCCCGGTCACATAACCGGAAACGTCGCTGTTCAACTTTCCTTTCGTCTGCCCTTCAAACTGGGGCTGCGGCAACTTCACGCTCACGACAGCCGTCAGCCCTTCGCGGACGTCATCGCCGCTCAGATTTTCTTTCACGTCTTTGAACAATCCCGCCGCCTGACCCGCCGCGTTGATCGTTCGCGTCAGCGCGCTCCGGAAGCCGCTCAAATGCGTCCCGCCGTCCACCGTGTTGATGTTGTTCGCAAAGCTAAACACCGTCTCGGTATAAGCGTCGTTGTATTGCAACGCAACTTCGATTGAAAGCACCCCGCCGTTCGGTAATTCCCGCTCACCCTCGAAGTAGATAGGCTTTTCATGCAGCACGGCCTTCGACTTGTTCAGATGCTTGATAAATTCCGAAATGCCGCCCTCGTAGTGGAATATGAGCACATGGGCCGGATCGTCCCGTTCGTCGGAAAGATTGATCGTGATCCCCCTATTCAAAAACGCCAACTGCCGCAACCGCGACGCCAGCGTGTCGAAGTTGTATACCGTCGCATCCATGATGGTGGTATCAGGTTTAAACGTAATGTGCGTGCCCGTACGCTTTAGCGGAACCTTGCCCCCCTGCTTTAAAGGTGCCAGCGGAATGCCCTTTTCGTAATCCTGCGTCCACACGTGGCCTTCCCGCCAGATTTCAAGTTCGAAACGCTCTGACAACGCGTTCACGCAACTCACCCCAACGCCGTGCAACCCGCCCGAAACCTTGTACGTATTCGAGTCGAACTTGCCGCCGGCGTGCAGTTTGGTCAACACCACCTGCGCCGCCGAAACTCCTTCCTCCGCGTGAATGCCCACCGGAATGCCCCGACCGTTATCCTGCACCGATACCGAGTTATCACTCCGGATCGCCACATCAATCGTGTCGCAGTACCCCGCTAGCGCCTCGTCGACAGAGTTGTCCACCACCTCGTAAACGAGGTGGTGCAATCCCTGATCTCCCGTGGAGCCAACGTACATCGCGGGACGAAGCCGAACGGCTTCCAGTCCCTCCAAAACTTTAATGCTACTAGCGTTGTATTCGTTCGGGTTTGGGTTAGGGGTCGTACTCATCAAATCCTCATCGGCATCACGATGTAGCGATAGTTTAGGGTTCCATCGCTCACCGGCCGCAACTCACCGGCACTAGCCGAGTCCTTGAATAAAAATTGCACGTTGTCTTCGTTGCTGGCCCGCAAGAAGTCCAGCATGTAGGCGGCATTGAAACCGATCTCGACATTCGGCCCTTCGTAGGTCGCCGTAATTGTCTCCTCGCTCTCTCCGGTGTCGGAAAGCGAAGAGTGCAGCTTCAACTCACCGGGAAACACGCCAACTTTGATCGCCCGCGAACGCTCGTCCGAAAACTGCATCACCCGTTCGAGCGAAGCTTTCAACTCATCCCGCGTCAACGTAACGTTGTTCGGATGCTCTTTCGGCAGCACCCGCTCAAAGTCCGGGAAATTCCCCGTCAACTTCCGGCTGATCAGCAGCCGTTCCCCGATCAGAAAAAATAGGTGGTTCTCGTCGCCGGCGAACTGCAGCTTAGCATCGTCGCTAGCTTCGGCCGCCAATCGCGCTAGCTCGCCCATAGCCTTGCGCGGCAGCAGCGCCCGGTAAGATTGATCCGGCGCGAAGCCATCGATCTCCATGGGGCATTCCACCATCGCCAGCCGATGACTGTCGGTCGAAACCATCGTCAGCCCTTGAGCTTTAACGAGCAGCAGAGCGCCGTTTAGCGTAAAGCGGCTCTCTTCGGCCGAAATAGCGAAGATCGTCCGGGTAATCATCGACGCCAACCGCTTCACCGGCAGTTCCGCCAGCACCTGCGGCATCTCCGGCAGTTCCGGGTAGCTCTCGCGGCTCATCCCGGCAATCCGCGTTTTCGACCGGCCCGACGTGATCGAAGCCCACTGGTTATCCGCGAACTTGATCGAAATCTCGCCTTCTGGCAACAGCCGTACGTAGTCGAGCAACTTCTTCGCCGGAATCGTTCCCGACCCGCTCTTCTTCACTTTCGCCGCGCATCCGCAGCGGATACCCAGTTCGAGGTCCGTCGCCGTCAGCGACAAGCGGTCGCCATCGGCTTCGAGGAGCACATTCGAGAGGATCGGGATGGTCGACTTCTTCTCGACCACACCCTGAGACAGGCCGAGCTCACGGACCAGATCGGCTTTGCTAACTGTGAATTCCATAAATTAAACCGTTATTTCTATAACCGGATTCGTAGGAGCTGTGGAAATGTGGAATCCTTCCTAAATTATACAAAATAAAACTGCTTCCTGCTTAACCAAGGAGTGGATTCCGCTGTTGAGACCGTTGGATATTCCAGACCCCGGGGTTTCACCCACAGGCTTCCACCGGTAATTCTTAGGGGGGTCTGTGGAAAACATTTGTAAAGGCCTTTAGATTGAATCGTTTAGGCTGTGGAGCAGCCTGTTCAAATCTAAGTCACTCTGCCGCAACCGATCAATTTTATTGACTGAGTGCAGAACCGTCGTATGATGCTTTCCGCCAAAATAACGGCCGATTTCGGGCAACGAACATTGGGTCAGTTCCTTGCAGAGGTACATCGCTATCTGACGCGGATAGGCGATGTTCTGCACATTCGTCTTCAACTTAAGCTGCGAAGGCTGCAAACCAAATTTCTCCGCCACGGCCCGCACGATCAAATCGATCGTTATTCGCCGCTCCGTGCCTCCAGAAAGCTGTTTTAAGACCTGCTGTGCCATCGAAAGCGTGATTGGAGAGTCCATGACCGAACTGTAAGCCATCAGCTTCACCAAGGCCCCTTCCAGCTCGCGAACGTTCGACTTCGTCTTTGTGGCGATATAAATTCGAACATCCTCCGGCAGGTGAACTCCTTCCGCCTCGGATTTCTTGTCCAAAATAGCCATCTTCGTTTCCAGGTCGGGCGGTTGCACGTCCACCATCAAACCCCACTCAAAGCGACTGCGGAGCCGGTCGGTGAGGCCAGAAGTCTGTTTGGGTGGTTGGTCTGAACTGAGCACGATCTGCTTGCCGTTTTCGTGGAGAGCGTTAAAAGTGTGGAAAAACTCTTCCTGGGTTCGTTCTTTGTTGGCCAACACCTGCACGTCGTCCACCAGCAGGATATCCGCGTTGCGATAGTGCTGATGAAACGTCGACATCCGATCAGTTTTAATGCAGTCAATCATCTCGTTCATGAACCGTTCGCTGGAGGTATAAACAATCCTCATGGATCCATGCCGATCCGCCAATGTCCGACCGATTGCGTGCATCAGATGGGTCTTTCCCATTCCGACCCCGCCGTAGATGAACAGCGGGTTGTACCGTTCCGCCGGATTATCCGCCACCGCTTTGGCCGCTGCGTGCGCAAACTGATTGCAACTGCCGACTACGAAGCTATCGAAAGAGTACTTCGGATTCAGTGGACTCTGAGGAGTCTCGCCGAGCCCGTTCGAACGAGGGATGTGCGAAACCGACGACTGTGAGGACACCACTTCGTAGTGGACCTGCCGCATCCCCAATTGTAGGGTCAATACGGCAGCAGCAACGTGTTCAGAGTATTCTTGCTCCATCCACAATTTCGTCGCCTCGCTCGGAACACGGACGGTCAATCGACCCCCGTGATCGGCATGCTGCTGTGTAGAAGCCAACCAGTTCTGGTAACTTTCTGAGCTCAGCTTCTTAGCTAGCTCCTGTTTAATCTGATCCCAAACCGTCATTTTAAGTTCTTCCGTCCTCGACTCTTACCAGCGCAAACACAGAATTCTCACATCTTTTCCACACGCTGTGGAAAAGCTACACCAAGGGCCTTGAACTGTGTGGGAATTCTTCGGAGTGGATCGGCGGCGACTGCTGAATAACGTTCGGCAGAGTGGGTTCGGATCCCCAGAATAGCAAGCGGAAGCGGCCTCTGACAAGGGTTTTCCGGATAAATAAGTGCTTTGTTTTCAACAAGAAGACAATAATAAACCAAATTGTTTGGATTCGAATACAGTCGCTTTACGATGCCCCAAATGGGGGATGTCCACAACATCTCGTATGGCTTGGTCCAGAGGATATCCACAGGTAGCGTAGTGCAGACATCTTACGACGTCCCTTGCAGTGGTTGAAGTGCTGTATAGCGTTCCATACCAGACGACACTCACGAGGGTCAGCCTGATCGACACTGCTGGAGCACGGTTCCTTCTGCCCGACCCGGTCTAATTTTCCACCTTCCAGGTGTGCGGCTTAAGGCCACCGTACTGAAAATCAAGGACATGGCGGAATATCACAAGTCCCTCCGCAAGGTTCCTACGACCAGGCATGACGAGCTGTGGAATGCCACAGTTTAGAGAGAGCCAGCGAGCGAAGCCTCGATTGCCTTCAATGCGACCCTCTAGTTTCTGAGTGCCCGGTCTAATGCCGCCGCCTTTCAGGCGGGCCGGTTTTAGTCTCGGCGCTGCAAAACAAGGAGATCGCGGAATGCCGGAGAAGCGCCCGCGCGGGTTGCCAAGAATCGCTAGACCGTGTGGGATGCAGGCGACCGATCCGCTCGCGACTTAATGTGGCGAACTTGCGGGCCCTGAAGCGCGGTCCTCATCCGGTATGCTCTTCCGGCGGCTTTAGTTTCTGAGTGCCCGGTCTAATTTCCCCGCCTTGCAGGCGGGCTGGTTTTAGTCTCGGCGCTGCAAAAGAAGGAGATGGCGGAATACCGGAAAAGCGCCCGCGCGGGTTTGGCCACCAAGTTCCGCGACGGGCGGGTTGCCAAGAATCCCTAGACCGTGTGGGATGCCGGCGACCGATCAGCTCCCGACTTAATGTGGCGAACTTGCGGGCCCATAAGCGCGATCCTCATCCGGTATGCTCTTCCGGCGGCTTTAGACGCGCCACTTCACCCCAACGCCTTGAGGCAGTGGTTCTTTAGGGAGGATACGTAATCGATTAGCGGCCTTCATATCAATATAATCAATGCTTTACGAAAGAAAAAACTTCAAAACCGCGAAAACATTGGCCCAAGTCTTGAGGTGATAGGACACTCGGCCCTCTACTTCCAATCGTTAAAGTGCTGGATCGCATTAAAGAGAAGTGCAAACTCTCCGTGGTTCTGCCAGCGATAGCAGGGGTTGGTTGAGAACATCAGCACCCGACCCAGGCCGGACGGCACACTCACCAGCGCCGGTTTGTTCCGGACTTCCGCCGCCCCCTTCATTAAGCCACTCAGCACGGACGCCTCAGTGCCGGGGAACTGCATCAGCACCTGCGATTTGCGGTCCTTCTCAGGGACGTTCAGCAACGGCCCGTTCGCGTAACGAACCGCCAGTTTCGGCGTCGAGTAGCCGTAAAAGATCGGATGCTTCGGTTGGAGGATATCCACTTCTACAATCGGACCCGGCGCGTAGAACTGGCTGGTCGGCCTGCCGGCGTCAATCTGTCCGACGAAACCATACTCCACCGGAAAGTTCGAAGCGCTGCCGAGGGTGATCAACAATCCGCCTTCCTTGACGAATCTCTGCAACTCCAACGCTCCTTCGAGACCCATGCCGCCGGTGATGTCGGTAGACTCGCCATAGCCTCCCTTGTAGGGCAGCGGCCGACCCTTCGATTCGAGATCGAAGACGAGCCCCTTAGCCGTCCGCCCCTGGTTCGGGATGAGAATCACGTCAAAATCGCGTCGCAGCGACCCTTGACGAACCCGGTCCTTAAAAATTAAATCGAACGGAATCTCAACTTGATCGAACGCGTGGCGGACCCAGCCAACCTCCTGCGTGTTGCCCCAAGTGCTGTACATCGCCAGACGTGGCAGATCGACCTCATGAATGGCTACCGCGGGCCTCGCCGCCAACAGCGTAGCCCGCAGGCCGAGTTCTTCGACCAGCGCCTTGACGCGCGGCGTGGCTTCAAGCAGTAAGGAGCCGGCTGGAATTCCTTCGTGGACCGCTTCGAGCGCTTCCACCTTCACCGCTTTCCCCAGCCGATAGCGGAGGGTGGCGAGTCCATGGGCACCGTTGTGATGAATGGCCAGCAGAGACCCGCTGCCGCTGACTTGCCCCTTCGGATGAAAGCGGTCGACGGGCGTCGTCTTCATCGTCAGAATGGCTTTGTCGCTGATTGCCTTCACTTCCACTTGGCTGAGCAGACCCATCGTCCAGCCGGTGTCGTCATAGGTCCGCAAGTTCGGATCAGGAAACACCTGTTTTTCCAGTAATGATTTGGCCAGACGGCCGTAGGGCTGATCGCGCTTGATGACGAAAGAATTGTCGGTTTCGGAGCGTCCGACTTCGATGACCTGCAGCCGGAGCGTATTCACGAGCCAAGCGACGCGGGTCATGTCGCGTTGGTTATCCGGGATGACGAAGGCGTATGGTGCCTCGTTCTTGCCGGCGTCAATGGAATGCAGGCTCTTCTTGTAGAAATTGTCCAAGATGGTCCGGGCGTTGCCGGCGGCTAGTTCGAGCGCCGTCAACACCCCGGTTTGGCCGTAGTTGATGTTGTTGCGGAAGGACCATTCGACGTCTTTGTAGGCGGGAAGAGGGCGGAACCACTGTCGCGTCGAAGCACCAAAACGGTCCGGCCCTTCGATGGAGTCCACCTTGCGCTTCATCGTATTGGCACCGCCATTTCCGTAGACCTCATACATGCGCAGCATGCCGTTGTGGTTTGAAGCCATAAAGCCCAAGTAACCGGCCGACCACATGTCGACGAACGCGTGCGTCCACACCCCGGGCATGCCGTAGCTGATCATCTTCGTCATCTCATAGTTGGCGAACCAGGGCAGTTCGGCGTAGAGGATGGGATCAAGGTTCGGGTTGTGCGGGGGCTGGCCGCTGAAGGTATAGAGAAACGGGACACTCTCGTGGAGGTCGTGAATGATGGGCGGGTGCCATTCGAGATAAGCAGCCAGCCAGTTTCGCATCGTGAGCTGCGAATAGTGCATGTCGCGATTGTTGTCGTGGTAGATGTACTTGCCCCAATAAGGCGGGCCGGGCAGGCGGTCGTCCTCGTTCTCTTCGTTGACCTTGAACTCGTTGTACCAGGCGACGTATCGATCCCGGCCATCTGGTTCCAGCACGGGGGTCAGGAAGACGATCAAGTTTTTTCGAATCGAATCAAAAAGGGCGCCGTCTTCGGCGACGATGCGGTAGCCGAGTTCCATCATCATGTCGGGCGGGCCGGTTTCGGACGAATGCAGGCCGCCGGTGACGTGGTAGATTGGCTTGGCCTGCCCGAGCAATCCCTCCAACTCGACTGGGGTAACGAGCCGCGGGTCGGCCAGTTTGGCGAGCATCGCTTTATAGTCGTCGAGACGCCGGATGGTGGCTTCGTCTGCGATAGCGACGGTCCAGCAATCGCGGCCTTCATCGGTCTTTCCAACGTAGAGAATCTTCACGCGCGGTGACGATTTTTCGAGGGCACGGAAGTACGCCAGTATCTGATCCGAGGAGGCAAGCTTCTTCGGGGTGCCGACGTGATAGCCCAAGACGTCCTTGGGAGAGGGAATTCCCGGGGCGAGCGGCAAATGGTCTACGAGCGGGCTAAGGAACTCGGGCTTCGTCGTCCATTCCTTTACGCGGGCGGCGAAATCGGCGTCGCGGGTGACTGGCTGAGCAGCGAGTTGGCAGGCGAGGAGGCACACAACGAAGAGCGAGCGCATATGGGTGCTAGGGTAACAGGGTTGACAGTCGCCGAGCCTCGTGAGATCATACACGTTGTGCGCTAAGCGGGAGTAACTCAGCTGGTAGAGTGCAACCTTGCCAAGGTTGATGTCGCGAGTTCGAATCTCGTCTCCCGCTCCAAATTTTCTTTCTCGCAACTTTCCGCGTGAAAAAGCGTTAGTATTCGGCAGGAGCCCTTATGCTACGCCGGACAGTTGCCGTTCTTCTCCTCCCCGCTTTGTTTGCGGCGATTCCGGTCAGCTTCCAAAAGAAGCTGTCCAAGGCTGAACGCATCGACCACGTTTTAAATCGGTTAACCTTTGGGGTGACTGATGCTGATCGGGCGGCGATTGCGCATTTGGGCGTCGAAAAGTGGATCGACCTGCAACTGCATCCGGAGCGGATGCCAGAGAACCCGGCGCTGCTGGCGCGGCTGGCGCAACTCGATTCTCTGCCGATGAGCTCCGACCAAATTGCCGAGAAGTATCCGCCGGCCAACGTGATCCGCCAACTCGTGCGCAGCGGACGAATCGACCAAGTGAAAGACCCGGTGATGCGGGCGCGGCTGGAACGCTACGAGGAACGGCTGAAGAAAAATGGAAAGGTGGAATCCGCTCCCTTCTTGCTGACCCCCGAGGAGACAAAGACGCTTCGGCAGGGGACGCTGGAGGAACGGAAGGCGTTTCTGGCGAAACAGGATCCAGCCATGCGCGACGCGATTCTCGCTCGGCTTCCGGGCGGTCGCCAAGATGTGATGAACGGCAGCGACCTCGGGTTGCGGCGGGAGATGATCGCGGCCCAGCAGCCGAATCAAGTGGTCTACCATGACTTGACCGACGCCAAGATGATGCGGGCCGTGCAGTCCACGCATCAATTGGAAGAGATTCTGGCCGACTTCTGGTTCAACCACTTCAACGTCTTCTATGACAAGGGCATCAACCGGATGCTCACTTCAAGCTACGAGCGCGAGGCTATTCGGCCGCATGTGCTGGGCAACTTCAAAGATCTGCTGCTGGCGACCTCCCAACATCCCTCGATGCTGTTCTACTTGGACAACTGGACGTCGATGTCGGAAGAGGCTGCTGAGCGGGGCCGCGGGAAAAAGAAGGCCCAGGGGCTGAACGAGAACTACGCCCGAGAGCTTTTGGAGCTGCACACGATGGGTGTCGATAAGGGATACACGCAGAAGGACGTGACGGAAGTTGCCCGTTGCTTCACCGGCTGGAGCATTACGGCACCTCGGGTGGGTGGATCGTTTACCTTTCATCAGCGGATGCATGACGGCGGGGAGAAGCTGGTGCTGGGGCATCGGATACCGGCGGGCGGCGGCAAGGAAGACGGGCTGAAGGTGATCGACATTTTAATGGAACACCCTTCGACGGCGCGTTTCATCGCGACCAAGCTGGCCCAGCGCTTCGTGGCCGATGAACCGCCGCCAGCGTTGGTAGATAGGATGGCGAAGAGCTTCACGAGGACGAAGGGCGAAATCAGACCGATGTTGCAAGCGATGTTCTCGAGCCCCGAGTTCTGGAGTGAGGGCGCGTACAAGGCAAAGATGAAGATGCCCTTTGAAATGGTGGCGAGTGCCCTGCGGGCGACGAACGCGCAGGTGGATTCGACCGTTGTGCTGACGCAGCATCTGGCGAGCTTGGGACAGCCGCTCTACAAGAAAGTGGAGCCGACCGGCTACTACAACTCGGCGGAGGAGTGGACGAACTCCGCGGCGCTGCTCGGACGGATGAACTTCGCGATGGCCTTGACGAGCAACAAGGTACCCGGCGTAAGGGTAGTGATCGCCCCGTCCGAGGCTCGGGCCAAGGGCTTGGCCCTCGGCGGACCCGAGTTCCAACGGCACTAGAGGAGAATGGGAATTCAGACGATGACTCGACGCAACATTCTTAACTGCTTTGGGTTGGGCATGGCTCCGGGCTGGGGGGCGCGGGCCGTGACCGGCGGGAAGAAGACGATGGTGGTGGTGTTCCTGCGCGGGGCGATGGACGGGTTGAGCGAGGTGACGTGCTGACGCGGCATCTGGCGAGGTTGGGACAGCCGCTCTGCAAGAAAGTGGAGCCGACCGGCTACTACAACTCGGCGGAGGAGTGGACGAACTCTGCGGCGCTGCTCGGGCGGATGAACTTCGCGATGGCATTGACGAGCAACAGGGTACCCGGCGTAAGGGTAGTGATCGCCCCGTCCGAGGCTCGGGCCAAGGGCTTGGCCCTCGGCGGACTTGAGTTCCAGCGGCACTAGGGGAGAACGGAAATGCAGACGATGACTCGACGCGAAATTCTTAGCTGCCTTGGCTTGGGCATGGATCCGGGCTGGGGGGCGTGGGCCGTGACCGGCGGGAAGACAGGTTTGGCCCTCGGCGGACCTGAGTTCCAACGGCACTAGAGGAGAATGGGAATTCAGACGATGACTCGACGCGAAATTCTTAGCTGCCTTGGCTTGGGCATGGATCCGGGCTGGGGGGCGCGGGCCGTGACCGGCGGGAAGACAGGCTTGGCCCTCGGCGGACCTGAGTTCCCACGGCACTAGAGGAGAACGGAAATGCAGACGATGACTCGACGCAACATTCTGAGCTGCTTTGGCTTGGGCATGGCTCCGGGCTGGCTGGCGCGGGCCGTGACCGGCGGCAAGAAGACGATGGTGGTGGTATTCCTGCGCGGGGCGATGGACGGGTTGAGCGCGGTGACGCCGTTTGGCGACAAGGCCTACGCGGGGCATCGGCCGACGCTGCGGGTGGCCGACCCGATCGACCTGGATGGGTTCTTCGGGTTGAACCCAGCGCTGCGGTCGTGGAAGCCTTTGTGGGACTCGAAGCAACTAGCGATTGTCCAAGCGACTGGATCGCCGGACACGACGCGGTCGCACTTCGACGCGCAGGACTATATGGAATCCGGCACGCCGGGCCGCAAAGGAACCCGCGATGGTTGGCTGAATCGAGCACTGACGGAAGAAAAGGCCGCGTCGCCGATTCGGGCGGTGGCGTTAGGGGCTAACTTGCCCCGGGCGCTGCGCGGGCCGCAGGCGGCGGTCGCCGTGAACTCAATCGCCAGCTTTAAGGTTCGCGATGACGCGCAGGGCGACTTCATGTCGATGTATGCGAACTCCAAGGACACCGTGTTGAAGAGCACGAGCCACGAAACCTTTGAAGCCGTGAAGTTGATTGATTCGATCAACAAGCAAAGCTACAGCCCGGCGACCGGGAGTGCCGCCTATCCGGGATCCCGCTTCGGGCAGAGTCTGTTGCAGATCGCCCGGCTGATCAAGGCCGGGGCCGGGATGGAGGTGGCGTTTACGGACATCACCGGTTGGGACACGCACATCAATCAAGCGCCCCAACTGAACAACCTGCTGGGCGATCTGAGCGCGGGGCTGGCCGCATTCCACGAAGATATGGGCAGCCGGATGCAGGATATCGTGGTGGTTACGATGTCGGAATTTGGCCGTACCGCGCGTGAGAATGGGAACCGCGGAACCGACCATGGTCGCGCCAACTGCATGTTCGTGCTGGGTGGCGGCGTGAAGGGCGGCCAAGTGCACGGACAGTGGCCGGGACTGGGGCCGGAGCAGTTGTATGAAAATCGCGACTTGGCGATCACGACCGACTTTCGCGATGTGCTGGGCGAACTGACGGCGAAGCATTTGGGGAACAAAAATTTGGCGGCGGTCTTTCCGGGTTATTCGCCGAAGTTCCGGGGAATTCTATGAGGCTTTTGACCTTGTTCTTGTTGGCCGCGGCGTTGGGGGCTCAGGAGTGGGAGCCGCTGTTCGACGGTGTTTCGACCCGGGGTTGGCTGGAGGTAACCGGGGCTCCGTTTCCCGCCTCTTGGACTATTGAAGACGGCTGCTTAACGACAGTGCGGAGCCCGGAGGGCATGCACGATTTGCGGACGGCGGGTTTGTACCGTACCTACGAGTTTCGGTTCGAGTGGAAGTTGGAGGCCGGGGGCAATTCGGGGGTGAAGTACCGCATTCAGAAGACCGATCGGTGGCAGAAGAAAGGGGAGACTGGCTACCAGGCGCGGGCGCGCGGAGCGGAGTACCAATTGCTGGCCGATCCGAAAGCTCCGGCGAACCAGCAGACGGCTTCTCTCTATACGGTGCATGCGCCGGTGCCGGTGAAGTTCATAGCGCCCGGGGTATTTCACGAATCGCGGATTGTCGTGCGGACAGACCACGTGGAGCACTGGCTGGATGGTGAAAAGGTACTGAATTATCCGTTGGCGGAGCCTTCGGGAGAGACTTTTGTCTCGTTGCAGAACCACACGTCTAAAGTGTGGTTCCGGAATCTGCGAATTCGCCGTTTTTGAAGGGGCAAAAAAATTTTCGGCGGACTTCGCCCGCCCTACGAACAGGGTATTCGGGGGCGAAGTTCCGTCCAGGAGAGAAACCGTGATCTCGCGGGTCAGCAACCTCCCTTCGCAGAACAATTCGTTCCCAGTGACAGACACCCTATCGACCATCACCATATCCCTCGAAACCTTCATCCGTCGCAATTCGGCACCCATTCGCTTAATCAAACCCACCAGAGGCTGAGCATTGCGAACCTCCCAGCCCTACGAACGGGGTATTCGGGGGCGGAGTTCCGTCCAGGAGCGGAGCCGTGATCTCGCGGGTCAGCCACCTTCCTTCGCAGAACAATTCGTTCACGGTGACAGACACCGTATCCACCATCACCAGTTCGCTCGAAACCTTTATCCTTCGAAGTTCGGCACCCCTTCGTTTGATCAAACCCACCAGCGGCGGAGCATTGCAAACCTCCCAGCCCTACGGACGGGGTATTCCGGGCGTAGTTCCGTCCAGGACAGGGGCCC
>JANXMS010000332.1 GCA_025354525.1 Acidobacteriota bacterium | reverse complement strand
GGCTTCCACCGCCACCTTAGCTTTCAAAGCCGGCGAGTGAGTCTTGCGTGTTCGAGGCATTGATTCTCCTTCATTTTCAATGCCCTCCTACACTTAAGCAATAACCATTTTTGTGTCTAGTTTTTGGGGTCCACCACAAGGCGAGCAAGCGTACTTGGCCTCGGGGTCGACCGTGGAAAGCGAGGAAAACCAAAGACAGGTTTTCACTCTCCTCCCACCGCCGCGACGGCGATTCTGTCGCTTCCCCGCTTAAACACAAACAGGAGCACCGCATATTCCGAGGTCCCCGCATAGATTCGCGACACCATCCTACCCGGCGCTTTTTGGTGGCAAGCCAACGACAGCCCTTGGCTTCACTTTAAGTTGGGACGACGGTGAGGGGATCCGCTGTCGTGGCTTCTGGAAGCGCCGGTTTGTACCTCTTCCGCTTCATTAAATAGCACAAGGAAGGCAGCGCCAGGAACGTAAGGACGAGGGTCGACGCGAGTCCTCCGACGACCACCGTTGCCAATGGGCGTTGCACATCGGAACCGATACCGGTCGCGCGGGCAGCAGGCACCATTCCGATCATCGCGACAACGATCATCATGAGCACCGGACGCAATTGAGCTAACGAGCCTTCGACCACTGCCTGATGCAACGGCACGTCTCGAGACCTCAACCGCCGGTTGATTTCGGAGACGACTAAGACCCCGCTCATCACAGCCACACCAAAGAGGCTCACGAACCCCACCGCGGCCGAAACACTCAAGTTGATCCCGCGTAACCAAAGGAACAAGATTCCGCCGACTAAGGAAAACGGCACATTCAGCAATACAAGGCCAGCATCCTGAATATTACCGAAGGTGAAGAACAGGAGAACGAATATAACGCCGATCGTGAGCGGCAGCACGACGGATAAGCGTTTTCGCGCTCGCTCAAGATTGTCGAACTGGCCGCCCCATTCGACGCGGTAGCCTTCGGGAAGTTGAATGACTTTTTCGAAGCTTTTCTGTAGGTCGGCCGCGAAGCTGCCTTGGTCCCGGCCGCGGATGTTGGTGCGCACGGCGATCTGCCGACGATTTTCGCGGCGGGCGATGATGCTTTGGCCGTTGACCACTTCTAGATTCGCAAGTTGTGTGAGGGGCACACGAGCACCGGAGGGGGTCGGTACCAGCATACTTCCGATGGCGTTAGCATCCGCTCTCGATTCGGGAGCAAAGCGCACCGCGATGTTGAAGCGGCGCTCGCCTTCAAAAAGGCTACTGACTATCCGACCGCCGATCGCCAATTCGATAAGGTCTTGTACGTCGCGAACGCGGACGCCGTAGCGGGCCATCTTTTCGCGGTCGAGTTGGATTGTGAGTTGCGGCTGTTCCGCTTCTTGCTCGATGGCGGCATCGGCTGAGCCGGAGGTAGCCCGGACCACGAGAAGAGATTGTTCGGCGAGGCTCCGCAGTACCTTGAGATCCGGGCCGGTTAGAATCACGGCTAAATCAGCAGAAGAGCCCGTGACCACTTCTGTGACCGTGTCGATGATTGGCTGGGTGACGTTGAAGGTCGCTCCTGGAATGGTCTCGGGCATGATGCGGGATAAGTCGTTGACTAGGTCCGGCTTGGTGCGATGGCCCGGCCATTGCTCGTAGGGATTCAAAGTTACGAGGAGTTCGATTCGATTGGGTCCGAAGGGGTCGGTCCCGGCGTCATTGCGCCCTGCCTGAGAGGCAACGGCTTTGATTTCAGGGAATGTTTTGAGGGTGGCCCGCATCTGTTCCGCCATGAGGGCACTTTTTTCGAGGGAGGTGCCGGGGGGAAGGTTCGAACGGATCCAGATTGTTCCTTCGTCGAGCGAAGGGAGGAATTCACTACCCAGACCACCAGCGAGGAACAGTGCACCGGTGACGATTCCAGCGGAGATAGCGACGACGGCCCACGCACGCCGGAGGCTGACATTGAGGACACGTCCGTAGAGCGAAGATAGCCCCCGCAGCAGCGGATTTTCCCAAGTCTTGACCCCATTCCGAAAAAGAAAGGTAGCGAGTACGGGAACAATCGTCAAGGCGATGAGCATGGAGCCCAGGAGGGCGAAGCAGACGGTGAAGGCCATCGGCGTGAAGAGTCGGCGTTCAACGCGCTCGAGCATGAACAGCGGCAGGTAGGCCGAGATGATAATGATGAGGGAGAAGAAGAGGGGAGATTCTACATCGAGCGCTGCGTCGCGGACGGCTTTAAAGACACCGTCGGCCTCTGTTGGTTTCCGTTTCTCCAAGGTGTGGAGAATGTGTTCGACCATGATGAGCGACCCGTCGACGATGATGCCGAAGTCGAGCGCCCCCAGGCTGAGTAGATTGGCTGGGATGCCGGTGAAATACATGCAGGAGAAGGCAAAGAGCAATGAGAGCGGAATGGTGATGGCGGTGAGGAGGGCGGCCTTGGCACTGCCGAGGAAGAAGAGAAGGATAAGTACGACGATGACCAATCCTTCGAGAAGTGTCTTGGCCACGGTGGACAACGTGTTATTGACTAACTCAGTGCGGTCGTAGATCACTTTCATTTGTACGCCGGGCGGAAGTTTGGTCGAGTTGATTTCGTCGACGGCGTCATGGACTTGTTTCAGGACATCGGTTGGGTTTTCTCCGCGGCGCATGAGGATGATGCCTTCGACGCCGCCGGTTCGCTCCTGCAGGCCAAAAATCCCGGTGGGTGGGGCCGCACCGACGCCGACTTTGCCGAGGTCTTTGACGTAGAGAGGGACGCCGCGAGTTTCGCGAACCACGCTATTTTCGATATCCGTTACCGATTTGAGCAGGCCGACCCCGCGAACGGCGATCGACTGTTCCTTGTTGTCGAGCAATGCGCCGCCGGCGTTTTTATTACTCTCTTGCACGGCTTGGGCGAGGTCGCGCAACGAGAGTTTGTGTTTTTCGAGGGCGAGCGGATTAATCTCGATTTGATACTGTTTGACTAAGCCACCGAACGGTACAACGTCGGCCACTCCGCGGGCCTGTAACAAGCGGGGATAGACGACCCAATCCTGTAACTCGCGGAGCTGCTGGGAATTGAGTCCACCCCCTTCGAGGCTGTACCGGAAGAGTTCGCCAATGGGGGTTGCCATCGGGGCGAGAGTGGGAGTGACGCCGTCGGGCAGTTCCGCCTCCCGAAGCTTTTCGGCGACAAGTTGCCGGGCGAAATAGTTATTGGTTCCGTACTCGAAGGTGAGTTCGTTCGTAGAGAGCCCAAAGATGGTACGAGAGCGACGAAAGACGACGTTGGGCACATTATTCAGGGCCCGCTCGATGGGAATGGTTATCTGCTGCTCAACTTCTTCGGCGGCCAGGCCGGGAACGACGGTGATGACCTCGACGGTGGTGTCCGAGATGTCCGGATAGGCCTCGATTTTGAGTTGGGTAAACGACCAGATCCCGAAGAGCACGAGTGCCAGCGCGGCGACGAGGGCAATGAACCGTTGCTCTAGAGCAATGCGAAGAAGGCGGGCGATCATGCGACGACTTCACCATCGACGAGAAAGAGCAGGCCTTCGACGACCATTTCGCTGAGCTGGGGAAGCACCGCGCGGATTTTGGCTTCCGTGTCCACCACGGTGATGGTGATGGGGCGATCATCGGTCACGCCAAATAGCCGTTTCCTGTGCATGCGGCGGTTCGCGCCGAAGCCCATAATGCCGGAATGAACGGTAGCGCCGTCGATGCCCGATTCGTACAACTTTTCGACGATAGCCTCATAAAGCGGCACGCGCGACTTGCCCCAAGTATCGGTTTCGTCAATGAAGATGAGCAGCATTTTGGCTGGTGCTTCGATTCGCATGATCAGTAGCCCCTCAGCAGCATGGCACCGGAGACCACCACCCGGTCGCCTGGATTGATTCCGCGTACGACTGGAATAAGATTTCCGGATCGTTTGCCCAATTCGACTTCCGTAGCTTCAAACTTACCTTTCGCTAACTCCCGGTAGACGATTGACCGCTGTTGCGCCTGCACGACGGCGGTCGCCGGTACGGCCGGAACGCGATGGAGGGATTCGATGTGGCGAACCTCGCCGAACATTTCTGGGCGAAAGCGGCCCGACGGGTTAGCTAACTCCGCCCAGACCTTGATGGCGCGAGTCTGCGGGTCGACGCTATCCGAAATCCGGGCGACCCGGCTACGGAGCACTTCCAGGGGAAAGGCGGCTAGGGTGACATCGAATCGCTCGCCTACCTGTACTAGGCGAATGGAGGACTCGGGAACGTCGGCGGAGACCCAAACGGTGCTGAGATCAGCGATTGTCAACACGGCGGCGTTGAGATCGTTCCGAAATTCGCCCGCAACCACCGTAATCTCAGTGATCTTGCCCGAAAGCGGTGCGCGGACCGCAATCTTCTGTCGAAAGGCTCCTGGCTTCAGGCCGAGCAATTCGAGGCGAACTTTTGACTGTTCAAACAGATTCTGAAATTGTTTCTGCGCCGTCTTGGCTTGGGCAACGGCAATTTCCGCGGCGATCATCTCTTTCTTCGCGATCGCGTCGCCCTTGAATAGGTCCTGAATCCGCTCTAGATCCGTTTGTACCTTGTGAAGAGTCGATGCCGCCTGAGCCACATCGCCCTCCGCTTGCAAATTGGTCGAGGCGGCGCTTTCGGCCTCAGGGCTTTCCAGAAGAAGCAGCGTCTGGTCTTTACGAACCGGGTCGCCGAAACGGACGAGCACTTCCGATATGCGGCCCGCTACAGGCAACAAGACCTTGGAAACTCGATTGGGATTGAGCTCAATCTTGCCGGGAGCCGTAAACTCATCTGTCGGCAGCTCTTCGAGCTTTACTTCGCTGACTTGGATCTGGCGCAACTTAGGGGAGTCGGGTGCAATCTCGATCACGTTCGATTTCGATTGTTCGGTTGGCGCGGGAGAGGGTGCCGCTGGGGGAGGCACTGAACCGCAATCGCAAAGCAGAATACTAACCAAAGGTAGCCAGAGCAGTGGATTCATCTTCATTTACTTATCCCTTTGCCGGTGATGGAATCGATGAGAAACAGGCTTTTAGCGTACTCGGCACGCGCTTCATTCAGGCCCTGCATGGTGTCGTTGAAAGTTCGTTGCGCATCGAGCAGTTCGACGAAGGTTGCTTCGCCCCGCCGATAGGAGAAGTCGATTACTTCCCGAACGCGCTTGGACTGTTCCAGCATGTCGGTTTCAATAGATTCAAGCAATAGCTTGGCTGTCGAAAACTGTTCTTGGGCATTGGCTATTTCAGCGGCAACTTCTTGTTCGAGGCTACGAATGCGAGCCAGAATTTGGGCCTGCTCCTGCCGTGCTCGCTCGATCTCTCCCTGGTTGCGGTTGGAAAGGGCCAAGGGCACCGACAGGAAGAGACCTACCGAATCTCCACGTCGTCCGGCCCCTACGTTGAGTTGTCGGTTGTAACCAGCGCCGACGGAATAGTCGACTTTGCCTTGGGCAAGTTGCAGTCGGATTTCCGCTTGGGAGCGCGCCTGATCTCTCCGTAACGCAGCCAGGTCAGGGCGGGTGAGCAATGCGGCTTGTAGGATTTCTTCTGGTTTGAGGAGCAAAGGGTCGCGTCGCATTTGCCCGGTAACGGCGAAGTCTTGCGTGAAGATAGACCGGCCCATCAACGCTTGCAATTTGTTTTTGGCAACTCGCAGCCGTAGGTCAGACAGACGCACTTGATTGCGAAATTGCAGGGTCGCCACCTGGCTGCGAATCAGTTCAACCCTGGCCAGATCTCCGGCATCGACCCGTGTCTGGTTCACGACCACAATTTTGTTGAAAGATTCGAGGCTGGCTTTGGTGAGAGTCAGATTCGCTTCGGCTAGAAGCACCTCGGTGAAGGCAGCTTGCACGTCGAGGATGAGAGTTCGAGTGGAATTCAACAGCTCTAACTGCGAGACGGTCTTGGCGGCTTCCGCGACAGCGATGCGTTCATTGCGTTTCTTCCCGCGTTCGATCAGATAATCGATGCGGGTATTGACTTCGGTTGGCCCCGCGGCGGTTCCGCCGGAATAGAAGCCGGAACCGAGCACATCCAGGTAGTTACCCCCTACGCTCAGCACCGGGTTGGGGCGAAGTTTGGCCTGGACGATGCGGGCGTCCCCGATGCTGAGACTAAAACGTTCCGCCAGAAGCCGAAGGTTCTTCGCCAGCGCCTCTTCCAAAACTTCATTCAAGGAAAGGGGGGGTGGTGCCGCGGTCAACAAAGATTCGGCAAGGAGGAAGAAAAACGTTGGCAGCGTCGATTTGAGACACGAATGGCGCAAGGTGAGAATTACCCTGCACGCAGGTCACCGAAGTGAGGTTCCTACTTTGTAAGCGCCTAAGCCGACGAATCCCACATAACGTCCGCGATACGTACACTAGGTGTACGGTTTCCGAACGCTGCAAATTTTTCTTCAGCCGCGGCTACTGAGGACACAGTCTTTCGGAACGGTGACGGACTTGCGAATGGAGAGGGCGAACAAACCAAAAATGCGATTCCCGAAGATTGTCGCCGCGCAGCGAATGCAGACATGGCTCCTTGTGACGGCGCTCGTCTCTTTGTTCCTGATCGGATTGCTGGTGTTCGATTTGACTCGAAATCTGCGCACGGTGGTGATCAGCGACACCCAGCGGAACCTCGCCAACGCGGTGACCGAGTTGATCAACGCTGGCGGACGTGCGGATTTGGACGCCGCCTCTTACGAAACGCTACGCTCTTACCCAGAGGTGGAAGGCGGATATCTGACCGGAAATCAGATAGTGGCCCATACTTTTCCGACGCATACCGAGCGGGGGAGTCAGTTGAGACAACCGGATTCGGAGCGGGTTGAAGTGCTCGCGGCGGTAGAAGAAGCGAAACGGAGCGGTGGGGTGAGTCACCGTATTTTGCATGACGGCCGGGATCTTGTTTTGGTTGCCGCAAAGGCGGGTAGTCAAGGGAGGGCGGCCTGGTGTCTGCGTCGGATTTTCAACTTTAGCGATTCGAGTGAACTGAACAATCGAATCCACCTGCTGGTAGTCATGCTCGTGGCTCTGATCTCGATCTGCTTCGTCCTGCGTCTGAGCTTTAGCATGCAGCGGGGATTTGGAGTGATCAATAGCGGCCTGGAGCGACTGCAGACGGATGCCAGTCATCGTTTACCCGACCAGGACCACGAGTTAAGTTCGATTGTGCAAGCTGTAAACAAAATGGCAGCGGGTCGGCAAGCATTGGAGTCGGAACTGCGGCGAGAGGACCGTCTCCGCGTGATGGGCCGCGTTGTGGCCGGCATCGCCCATGAGATCCGCAACCCTCTCAATAGCATCCGGCTGACGATTCGTTTGCTGGCTCGGAGACTGCAGGGTGAATCGTCGAGCGAAGAGCCGATCGCGTTGGTGACGGCGGAAATCGACCGTTTGGATACCTTACTGAAAAGCCTGTTGGTATTCCGCGCAGACTCGGTGGAGAAGATACGGCGACAACCCCTGCAGCCGATCCTGCATCGCACGTTGGCGCTCGTGAAGCCACATGCCGAGGAACTCGGGGTTACGCTCCGGTCAAGCGGCGGCGAGGAGTGCCTCGCGCGAGTGGATGGGGACTATCTGCAACAAGCCTTGATGAATCAACTGCTCAATGCGATTGACGCCTCGAATCGAGACGGCAGAGTAGAAATTGAAGTGCACCAGCGGAGCGTGTCAACAACCTTGAGACACAAGTTAGGTTAGTTTAGCGAGTTTGTTCGTCCGAGGTTTTCGGTTTGTTGATCCAGACTTGGGTTGGCAGTTCGAGGGCTTTGGGGGCGTTATGGACGAATCGTTCGGGATGAG
>JANXMS010000327.1 GCA_025354525.1 Acidobacteriota bacterium | reverse complement strand
GAATGTGGCGAACTTGCGGGCCCTTAAGCGCGATCCTCATCCGGTATGCGCTTCAGACGGGTTTAGCCGCGCCCTGCGACTTTCAGTCGCAACTTAACCCCACGGCCTTGAGGAGGTGGTTGTTTAGTTTCTGAGTGCCCGGTATAATCCCCCCGCCTTTCAGGCGGGCCGCTTTTAGCCTCAGCGCTGCAAAACGAGGAGATCGCGGAATGCCGGAGAGGCGCCCGCGGGGTTTGGCCACCAAGTTCCTCGACGGGCGGGTTGCCAAGAATCCCTAGACCGTGTGGGATGCAGGCGACCGATCAGCTCGCGACTGAATGTGGCGAACTTGCGGGCCCTTAAGCGCGATCCTCATCCGGTATGCGCTTCAGACGGGTTTAGCCGCGCCCTGCGACTTTCAGTCGCAACTTAACCCCACGGCCTTGAGGCGGTGGTTGTTTCGTGAAAAAATGCGACCAGTCTGTCGCAAGACCGCCTCGCGCGCCCCACTGATAACGATCAGGAGGCCTTCATGACGAGCACTGGTTGGAAATTGGTGGTAATTGCGATGGTGTGCGTGTGCGGCCTGCGGGGCCAGGGAACGACGGCGCAGATCGTGGGACGAGTTACCGACCCGTCGGGCCGCGCTGTTCCCGGTGTGGTCGTCAAAGTTACCAACATCGAAAACGGTGGCGTGCGCGAAGCTCGGAGCACCGATTCCGGCTCTGTTGTGGTGCCGCTGCTTCCGCCCGGCGAGTATCGGCTTACCATGACCAAAGACGGCTTCCGTCCAGTCAGCCGCAGTGGCATTAGACTACTGGTCGATCAGGTGTTGCGCGTGGACCAGGAACTCGTCATTGGCTCAATTTCGCAGGAGATTCAGGTGACTGCCACGGCACCGCTGTTGGAGTCCGACACCTCGGCGCTTGGGCAGATCGTGGACGGCACCAAGATCCAAAGCATGCCGCTGAACGGAAGAAGCGCCTTCCGCCTGGTTCAGCTTACGCCGGGATTGGTGGCCTCGCCCGCCTCCAACGGACAGTTCGGTGACATCCCCGTGAATACAAACCAGGACACGACTTTTTCGATCAACGGCGGCCGCCAGATGAGCAACGAGATCCTCATTGACGGAGTGCCCTCCACGGCGGGCCAGTTCAATTCGATCACCACAATCCCCTCCATTGAGGCCACCCAGGAGTTCAAGGTGCAGAGCAGCAATCTCTCCGCCGAATGGGGACGCTTCGGCGGTGGAGTGGTGAACGTCTCGACCCGTTCTGGCACGAACCAGTTTCATGGAGCGCTGTACGAATACGTTCGCAACAGCGCTTTTGACGCCAACGAATTCTTCAACAATCAAGCAGGCCGCTCCATTCCGCCTTTCCGTATGAATCAGTTCGGCGGGGCGATTGGCGGTCCGGTGAGCGTGGGTAAGCTCTATAGCGGTAAGAACCGCACGTTCTTCTTTAGCGACTACCAGGGGACCCGCTATCGCAAGGGCGACGTGGCGCGCTTTACTCTTCCGAGCGCCCGGGAGCGTACCGGCGATTTCTCGCAAACCCGGAACCAGACGGGAGGGCTGGTGGTGATTTATGACCCGCTCACCACCCAGGCGAACGGCCGTCAGGCGTTCCCGGGCAACATCCTTCCGGCCGCTCGAATTGAGCCGATCGCGCGCAAACTGCTGGAGTATTACCCGCAGCCGAACGCGACTGGAGATCCGTTTACCGGGTTCAATAACTATGTAAATAACGCGGGCCGGGCGATTGATCAGAATCAGTTCAGCGGTCGGCTTGACCATACCTTCACCGACAAGTACCGGGTGTTCGGGCGGGTAGCGCACAACCGCACGTTACTGACGCAGCCCGATTCCTACGGCAACGTTGCCAGCCCGGATCCCGGGGCCGTTGGCACCACGCCTTTCCGGCAGACCACGGTGTCACTCGATCACTCCTTTACGTTGAGCCCGCGCTCCATCATCAACTTTAAATACGGTCTCGCTCGCTGGTATCAGTTCCGCGAGACGCGCAGCTACGGCTTTGATCAGCGGACCCTTGGTTATCCCGACGCCCTGGTGAAGCAGTATCAGATCCCTGTGTTCCCCGCGATTTCGGTGGAGCAGTACGGAGCCCTCGGCGGCCAGAGTTACTTTGTCAGCGGCAACGATACACATAGCTTTATCGGTTCATGGACCCGGGTGATGAACCGCGTAACGTTGAAGGCGGGCGGCGAGACTCGTCTGCGCCGGATCAATTTCTTCTTGCTGGGTGGAGGTGCCGGATCTTTTGCTTTCAACCGCGCCTTCACGCGTGGCCCGAACCCGCTACAGTTTTACGACAACGCGGGCAACGGCATCGCCAGCATGCTGCTCGGGTACGCGGCTTCCGGTGACGTGCCCATCGCATCGGGTGTTTCGGCGCAGAACTTCTATTCCGCCGGGTATGTGCAAGGCGACGTGCGTTTGAGTAGGACTCTCACGATGAATGCGGGAATTCGCTATGAGACGGAGTCGCCGTTCACGGAGCGGTACAACTCGATCAATTCCTTCGACGCCGATGTAGCTTCGCCGGTCAGGAACTCTCAGTTCCCCAACCTGAAGGGCGGGCTGGTTTTTGCATCCCCGGGAGCGCGCACGGTGTGGGACTGGGACAGAATGAACCTGGCACCACGGTTGGGCTTTGCCTGGTCGCCGCTGCGGAAAACGGTGTTTCGTTGGGGCGGAGGACTTTTCTTCGCCCCGGCGGAGACGTCGAACACCGCTACAGCGTTTGCCGCTAACTCCGGGTACGCCTCTTCCACGCCGTTAGTGGCCTCCATTGATGGTGCTCTCACCCCGTACCGGACGCTGAGCAATCCGTATCCCGAGGGTCTCGTCCAGCCCGTACGCAACTCACTAGGCACCTCCACTTTTCTGGGTCAATCCCTTGCCGTGTGGGACAAGACGCAGGTGATGCCCGTCACTTACCAGTGGAACTTCGATGTTCAGCGTGAATTGCCCGGCTCGATCCTTCTTGATGTGGCGTATGTGGGTAGCCGCGGCGTTCATCTGGCGTTCAAGAACCGGCAGATGAACGACCTCGACCCGCAGTACCTGTCGCTGGGCGCAGCGCTGAATCAGCAGGTTCCCAACCCGTTCTTCGGCTCCATCAACGTGGGTACGCTGGCCCAGCGGACGGTAACGCGGCGTCAGTTGCTGCTGCCTTATCCCCAGTATGGCAACGTGAACGTCATCAACATGACGATCGCCAACAGCATTTACCACTCGGTGCAAGTGAAGCTGGATAAGCGCTTTAGCAGCGGTATTGGCGTTTTAGTGGCATTCACGGGCGGGAAGCTGATCAGCGATTCCAACAATACCGTATCGAACAATGGCGGCTCGGTGAACAATGCCGCCAACACCCAAAACTGGTATGACCTACGGGCGGAGCGCAGCCTATCGGAGATGGACGTTTCGCGCAGCGTCGTGGCTAGTTTTGTGATGGAGATCCCCTTCGGGCCGGGCAAACGATTTTTCCACGGCGCTCAGGGCATCCGTGCCCGGATCATCGGCGGGTGGCAATTCAACGGCATCGCCAGCCACCGCACTGGCTTCCCGCTGGCCGTAACCGCAACCATCGTCGGCGGCGGCAACCGCCCCAACAGTGCGGGGCGGACGGCCAATATCGATGCCAGCCGTAGCCGAGGCGAGGCGCTGAATCGATGGTTCGATACCACGGCATTCATTCAGCCGCCGTCGTTCAGCCTCGGCAATTCTGGGCGGACGCTACCGGATACGCGCGGGCCGGCGCTTTTTAACCAGGACCTGTCCCTGATTAAGAACACCCGGCTGAAGGAAAACGTACAACTGCAGTTGCGATTTGAGTATTTTAATATCACCAACACGGCGTCGTTTGCCCTGCCCAACACAGCGCTGGGCAGCGGAGCCTATGGGCGGGTGCAGTCCACACTGCTGCAACCTCGGGTTGGCCAGATTGCTGCGAAGATCAACTTCTGAAGCCTTATATTTTGAACCGACGCAATTTTCGCTCGCCGACGATGGGGGCCGGGCGGCCGAAGATCTCGACGGTTTCGCCGATGTGGGAGACGCCGAGCTTTTATTTGTAGACGTCGTCGAGGAGGATGGTAACTTCGCCGCGAAGGTCGGCGGGGAGCTTCCAATTGACGAAGCAGACGGTGTCGTTGGTGGTTTGGACTATGCCGGGGATGGCGAGGGCTTTGAGCCGACGCTTTTCGTGGAAGGGCGAGCCGCCGTTGACGTGGGGGATGCCGGGGGCGGCGAGCCAGTGGTCGGCTTGGTTATGGGCGACGCTTCGAGGCGGTCCATGCGGGCGATCAACTCGTCGAAGGTTTCGGCACGGATGGCTTCGATGAGCTCCTCTTTGTTTTTGAAATCGAGGTAGATCGACGACGCGGAGTATTCGATTTTGTCGGTCACTTGGCGGAGGGAGAAGGCTTCGTAGCCGTTGGCGATGTCAAACAGAACAATGTTACCTCCCCGGAACGACCGGTAGATACGGGGTACAGCGGAGGACTGGTAGATGGGGGTATTTGGGGTACCGGGAGTCCGCAAGAGCCGCTTGGCAGAGGATGAAGAGACTTCCTCGGGCACTTTGGATTCGACGTTGATGGGCGCAGTTCGAGCAGAGCCCGGGATTGACGGTCATGGTTTGTTGGTGTCGAACTGGACGGTGGATTCCGCACCGAAGCGCTGGTAGTTAGAAAACTCCAGTTTCATGCGAAGGCGGAGAGCACCCGACCGAAAGGGAAGGGTATCGTCGGCAAGGGTGAGGTGAGGAAACCAGTACCCCTCTTGGAAGAGATGGCGGATGGTGGTGAAACGGGGGAAAAGGTTTTCTTCTTTTTTGGAAAGCAGTTGAGGAACGGCGCGGCCTTGAGAACGGATGACGGAGAAATCGGTTTGGGTGGCCCAGAGGAGACCTTCGAAGAGGCGTTGGCCATCGAGGAGTTGGCGGGGTTTGACTTCGAGGACCCAGCAGGGGACGCCGTCGATGATTTCTTCGCCGCGGGGCTGGGTTTGGTAGAGCCAGAGGCGGTCTTTGGTGAGAAGGAGGGGTTGGATTTCGCGGATATCGCGGAAATCCTCGGGGGTTAGTTTGAGGCGGACGAGGCGGTCGGCGGCGGGTTTGGTGACGCGTTCGGAGCGTTCGCCGGAGGGAAGGAAGATGACTTCGCGTTGTTCAGAGTAGTCGCCGGCTTTGGCGTTGCGTTTATCGAACTCCTCAATGAGAAGGCTTTGCTTGTACATGTACTGGGCGCGTACGGCTTCCGATTGTGATTCTCGTTCGGCGATTCGCTTGGCGAGATCGCGGGGCGGATCGGCGGCAGTGATTGGCGATACTAGGAGAGTGAAAAACAGGGCGGGAGTGAAGGAGTTTGGGGCGAGCATGGCGGTGGTGTTGCCGCTGCTGGCGGCGGGCGTGAGTTATTACCTGCTCAAGCAGAATATCGCCTTCGGGGAGGCGGCGCTATTGACAGGGGCGTTGATTTTGGAAGCGGCGATGTTTCTGTCGGTGGGGAATGAGGCGATGCGGCGGTGGTGGCGGCCGTGGATGATGGCGGCAAGCGTGGGCGTGCCGGCGGTGATGGTGGGGGCGAATCCGCTGGTGCTGGCGGTGAGTGGGGTGCTGGCTTACTGGTACATCGGACTGCCTCGGCGGTGGTGGGTGGACGCGGGGTATGCGGTGTTGTTTGCGGCGTTGACGTTATTGAAGGTGAGTGAACACTTATACCCGGCGGCGGTGGCGAAGTTGCCGTTGGCGATATTGGGCGAGTTGGCTTGGGCGAGGATCGTGATCTGGGCGGTGTTGGAGGTACGGGGGCAAAAGGGAGTGGGTTTTGGGTTTGTGCCGAGTTGGAGAGAAGTAGGGGTGGGGGTGCGGTGGTATTTGCTGTTTGTGCCGGTGGGCGCGGCGCTGGGTTGGGCGATTGGGTTTACGGGGCTGCATCAGGGACCGTGGTTGTGGGACAAGATGGTGCTGAACGCGGTGGCGACGTTTTTCGGAATCTACATGTTTGTGGCGGTGCGGGAGAATTTTGTGTTTCGGGGGATGCTGCTGCAGTGGTTTACGGGTTGGATGGGGAGTTCGGGGCGGGCGCAGGTGGTTGTGGCGCTGCTATGCGGGGCGGCGCATCTGCCGTTTCGGCAGTTTCCGAATTGGCGGTTTGCCCTGCTGGCGACGTTGGCCCACTATGTTTACGGGCGGGCGTTTCTGGAGACGGGAAGTGTGCGGGCGGCGATGGTTTGCCATGCGCTGGTGGTGGTTACTTGGCGGGTGCTGCTAAGTTGAGGATGGAGTCGTAGAGGTGGCGGCGGAGGCCGGGTTGGGGTTGGCGGGCTGAAGCGACCATGGCGGCGGCGACGTCGCTGGCGCGGACGGCATGATACTTTCGCAGGGGGCCGAGAAAGAGAAACGGCAGGGCTTGGAGGGCGAGTTTACCAATCCATTCCGCAGGGCGAAACTCCCGGCGGGCACCGAGGAGGACGCTGGGTTGGAAGATATCGACGGCGGGGTAACCGAGGGTGGCTAGGTCGCGCTCGAGTTCGCCTTTAACGCGGAGGTAGGCGTTGGGGGAGGCGGGGTCGGCCCCGACTGCAGAGACGAGGACGAAGTGCTGGGCACCGCGCGACTGGGCCCAGCGGGCGATGCGGAGGGGGAGTTCGTAGTCGATGTGGCGAAAGGCGTTTTGGGAGCCGGCGATCTTGATGGTGGTTCCGAGGGCGCAGAAGACGGTTCCGAACGGAGGGGTTTCGATCGGGTCGAGGGCGGCGAAATCGGTGACCCGTTCGATGAGTTTGGGGTGGCTGCGGCCGGATGAGCGGCGGACGAGTGCGATGACCTTGGACGCTCCGTGGGCGTCAAGGAGTAGGTTGAGGGTGGCCGCACCGACAAGCCCGGTGGCCCCGGCGACGAGAGTGGCTCTTTCCTCCGACGGCATTCTTTGCTATGGTAACGTGCCATGAGACTGCTCGCGTTCCTACTCTGTTTTACGCCGTTGTGGGCTGAGAAAAAGCACCTTCCCGGCGGAGCGATTCTGCCGCATGAGGCCTACATTCATACGATCAGCGAGACGGAGTCGCCGGTGGAGCAGGTTTACATCAAGTCCAAGGACGGGTTGTATGTGGCGGCTGCGGTGCGGCGGCCCAAGGGTCCGGGGCCATTTCCGGTGTTGGTTCATTTTCACGGCGCGCCGGGCGGGCGGGGGATGGAGAAGTTGGTGACGTGGGTGCGGGGGGATACGGGCGGGCCGGTGTGGGAGCGGTTTCTGCGAGAGGGCTATGTGGTGGTGGTGGCTGATTATAGGAACCCGGCACCGATGACGGCCAGCGTGGTGGACGCGAAGGGCGCGACTTACGTGGACGATGGATTGGCGGTGATCGATTGGGTGCGGGCGCAAAAGTATGTCGATCCGCAGAAGATCAGTGTCTATGGGGTGAGCCTGGGCGGCAACTTGGTGGCGCATTTGATTGGGCGGACGAAGTTGCATGCGGCGGTGTTGGGAGCGCCGGCTGTGATTGAGTTTCTGGGGGTTGAGGGTTGGCAGCGGGAGTCGAAGACGGTGCCGGTGAATGAGACGGTGGCGAAGCGGAACATTGCGGCGATCCAGTGTCCGGTGTTGTTGCTGGTGGGTACGAAGGACAGCTTGATTGCGGTGGATGAACCGTTTCATGATTTGGCGGTGGCGGGCGGGAAGGCGGTAACGATGTTGATTTATGAGAACGGCTACCACGATTTTGTGATGGGGCCGCAGGGGCATGCTGGGCGAGCGGAGCCGTTGCTGGATGCGACGCTGGCGGCGCTGGAGCGAACCGTGGCTTTTGTGAAAAATCCTACGGCTCATTAAACTTTATTCGGTTTGCGTTCGTCGTATAAGTGACGGTGCTTTGGACACTCCTTCTCCTTATAACTGCGATTTCATCTGCCTATGCTACGGCCGAGCCGCTTTGTCCTGGCGGCGCGGCCGTAGCACATTTTCGATTGCAGGTGCAGCGGCCGGGTGAGACCCGCTGGCTCGCGTTGGAAACGCTGAAGGGACTGCGGAAGGGCGATACGGTGAGCTACGTGCCGAGCGATCCGGTTCCGGGGGAAGATCAGAGCAAGGCCGAGCTAGTGTTGCTCTTAGCACCGCAAGAGAGTCAGGCGCTGGTGGTGCTGGGCCGGAAGCCGGCGTTGGGGCGGCAGCAGTGGATGATACCAGCGGATGCGGCGGTGGTGGCGCTTGCGTATGGGCCGAACGGATGGCGCGGGGATCGACTGGAAACGATGCTGCGGCGGGATCCGGAGATGTTGACGCACTTGGCGGCCTACGGCGCTCGAACGACCCAGGTGGAGGAGTTAGTCGACGCAATGGCGCGGCGGGACCCTCAGAATCTGGAGGCGGCGTTGCGCGGTTTGGCGGTGGGGGGGGCTGGCGGGGCGCGTCTGGACCGGACCGCGACGGTGGACCAGCAGACTTTGACGATGCTGCGGACGTTGAGCCCGGCGCTGGCCACCTACGATCCGCTGACGGTGGAGCCGCGGGTGAGGTGGCAGCAGTCGGCGGGGTTGGCGGCTGCGGTGGCGGGATTGTTCTTAGGGAATACCGTGACGGTGGCGGCAACGAGTGCGACGCTGTTTTTGAACTTGCGGACGGTGGCGTTTCCGCGAACGGAGTTTCGGTCGGCCTTGCGGCGGGAGGGCGCGTTGTGTGGAAAGCCCGCGGCGGGGAGTGGCGTTCGCTTTGCGTATTTGTGGGCTCGGCAGTTGCCAAGCGGGGCGGGGCCCTCGTTGGCTTTGGCGGAGCCGGGGCACTGGGCGGAGGGGATGCCGGGGAAGGTGGCGTTTGCGGGGGCGACGGCAGAGTTGGGGCAGGTGCAGCGGTGGCGATGGGTAGATGCGGGCGGCGGGATGACGCCGGTGGTCGGGGCGGTTCGCGAAGGGACGTTACAGGTGACGAAGCCGCCACCGCCGGGGACGTATTCGTTGGAGGGGGAGTGGGATTGGCAAACAGTGCGGGCGGCGGGGGTGGTGACGGTTTACGGCTGGTCGGCATGGGAAGCGATGCGGCTGGAGGCTGCTTCAGCGGACGCGTTGCAGGCAGGGAAGGGAAGGGTTCGTCTGCGCCTGACGGGGGCGGATTTTCAGTTTGTGACCCGGGTGGAGGTTGAATCGATGACGGATCGGTTGGCCGAGACGGTGGTGGCCCGGTTTGTGGCGGAAAAAGGCCCGGTACGGGATTTCGAAATCGAGGTGGATACGGATCGTTTGCGGGAGGGTGCGCATCGGATTTCGCTGACGAGGACGGACGGGGCCAAGCATGGTTTCTCGGCGATGGTGCATGGGGAGTTGCCGCAAGTGACGGGACTTCCGTTGGTGGTTAGGGGGAATGGGGTAGCGCAGCGGCTGCGGTTAAGCGGGGAGCGGCTGGAGCAGATTGAGCGGTTGGCGATTACTGGAGCGACGGTGGAATGGACGCGGGAGCGGCAGGAGGTGGTGGTGAGGTTGATGCCTGGTGCCGCGGCGGGCGTGGAGAGAGAGTTGACAGCGTGGGTGGGAGGACGCAATGTGCCGTTGCGCTGGGCGCAGGCGGTTCGGGTGTTACCGGCGGCGGTGAGCGTGGTGGCGGTGCAGCGTGCGGCGCAGGAATTGGGCTCTGTCGAGCTGATGGAGTCCGAGGTTGAGGAAGGTTCGCTCGTGAGCGTTTCGGTGCGGCTGAGCGGGCCGTTAGCAGGCGACCAGCCTCAACACGTCGTTCGATGCGGGACGATGGAGCGGGCGGAGCGTACGGGGCCAGCGGATTGGTTTCTGGTGGTAAGGCCGGAGGGGAAGCCGGGCTGCGTGGTCACGTTGGAAATGGAGCCGGGAGGGGCCGAAGTGGCTGTGGGGAAGGTGATTCGACGACCCGTGTTGACCGGATTCGTACTGACGGCGGAGTCGGCTGGTCCGGGGCGGTTCTGGGGAGAGTTGACTGGAAAATACTTAGAGCGGATTGCGCGGGTGGGGTGGGATGGGCAGGAAGGGTTGGCGGTATCCGAGTTGCCGACGGGCGGTGGGCAGAAGCTGCGTATCGCCGTGCCGTGGCCTGCGCCGACCCCGCACGCTGCTCTGTACGTTTGGTTGAGAGGAGAGGCGCGCGGGCGGAGGACGACCGCAAAGGATTAAGCGTATTTGGCTTCGAAGGCGAGGGCTAGAAAGGCTTTGGGCTGAAATTCGATGCGAAGCGGCAACGGGTTTTCCGAGCCCTTTTCGAACCAGATGCGGAACTTGCTGCCGCCGGATCCGCGAAGCTCTTGCAGTTTGCCGTGGACGGCGATAATGCGTTCCGGGAAGCGAGTGAGTCCACGTTCGGCAAGCCGCTTGGCAACCTTTTCGTCTGACCGTTTTTCGGCGCTCAGTTTGTGCTCGCCGCCGCCGTAGACGAACGTACATTCGGTTTTGACGGCGGGGTCGCGGATGGTCTGCATCATTGCCGATAGGAACGACCGGGTGGCGCTACGGGCTTGGAGGACGACCTCTTTGCCCTTGGGGGCGGCTTGGCGGATCATCTGTTCGGCAAACGGGTAGAGCTCTTCAAAGCGGGTCCAATTCCAGGAGGCGGGCGTTTCGAAACGGACGGACCGGGAACGAGCGGCGCCTGAGTGGATTTCGCCTTCGATTGCTTGGTATTGCAGCTTGTCGCCGCTTTTTTCGAGAGCGTCTTTTGCTTGGGCGAAGCTCTCTTCATCGGAGGCGGTCATGAAGCCAGTGTAGATGCTCTCGGCGGGTCCGCCGACGTCGGTTGTTACGGTTTCCTGGATGAACCCGAGACGGTTCAGGCCCCGCGCGCGATCCGGGTCAGACCCGGCGGCGAACTGGAGCGATTCGATGGATTGGCCGGCATCGTTTTGCAGGCGGGCGGCGGCAAAACCTCCGCCAACCCCTTCCCGAGTGTAAATCGGCAGGGAGAAAAGCAGGATGACGGCGTCGGCCCGGTAGTCGCGCCGCAAGAGCGACTTCATAGCGAAAACGGCGGGCAAGGGCGCGGTGACGGCAGCCAAAGTCTGCAGAAACACACGACGGGAGAAGAAGGGACGTTTGAAAAGCATTCGCGTCGATCTAAAGTGAAATCGGCAGTTTAGTATGAAAACTTTAGGAAATTTGTGTGGAGTCGCAGGTAGGGAGGCTACCGCTTAACGGAGAGGCACCGCGCGAGGAGGCGGTTTCTCGGAAGTTGAACTGGCTCCTCTATTGTCAGGGGCTTAGCGATGCTAAGTCAATCTAACGAGCGATCAGTGCTCGCGCTTTGGCAGCGTCCGCATCCGCTTCGGCGATTTGATGGAGTGCGCGGAATGCCGCGGCGCGGTTTTGATACGCGTTGGCATAATTGGGGTTAAGGCGAATCGCGGCGGTGAAATCCGGGAGCGCTTGTTTGTATTCGCCGAGGCGTAGGCGGGCATATCCGCGGCCATTGAAGGCCAGAGAGAAGTTGGGGCGTAGTTGGACGGCCTGATCGAATTCGATGATTGCCGCTGCGAACTTACCGGCTTGGACGAGAGCGCGGGCACGGTTGTGGGCTTCCTCGGCTGTGGCATCGACCTTTTGGCTGGGCTTTGGCGCTTGGGCGACGACAGGAGGAGGAGGAGGCGTTGGAGTGGCCGGGGCCGAAGCGGGAGCCGGGTCGGGCGCTGCGGG
>JANXMS010000282.1 GCA_025354525.1 Acidobacteriota bacterium | reverse complement strand
GGACCAGAACAAGGGCACGAAAGATGGATCGGACCGGTTGAACGCCGCTGCTGAGTAGGGTCCGCAGTTGCTCGTGATCTTCCGATGAGAGCTGGGTCTGGAGTGGAGCCGGGGGCATACTCAAGTATGCCCCTATACATTGTTTGCATAAAATGATTTACGCAAATGGATTCTTGCGGTCAGAGCACTAGACAGAGCACGAGTTTGGCTGACGGGACGATTATTGCCCACGCGATTTCAGCGGCGGGTCGCCATCGGGATGCGGAACGCGTTCTGCATCCTCGGAAAGTGCACGGCCATCGGGCGAATGGAGTATTTCGAGTTGCTCTTCGAAGTATGGGCGATGCAGGTGCCTCGAAGGGGCGCGGCTGATTGCATTTAGAGTTTCCATTGGCACGCGGTAAGCATTTTGGACTGCCGACTACGCTTATTCTGAGTATCGAAGATCCTTCTGCCGATCGCCTGGACTTTATCGACGGCCCGAATGGCGTAACTTTCGTACACAACGGACGTGATTTCGACGGATCGAACCCACTTTCCGGAGGCGACTCGCGGACTTGGAGTAGCCTTGATGCTCTTCCTGTTCCTAGTCGTCGGTGCGGTGGGATTTGCGCTTCATTAGGCCGAGGAGCGCCATTCGCAGGCCGCCGTCGTCATAATCCTGACACTGCTGAGCATGCCGGCGATGGTTACCGTGGCGGGCATGTTGATTCGCGCCGACAGTGACCGTAAGTTGGAGTTCGATCTGGCCAAAGAAGGCGATTTCGTCGATCCGCAAATGAAGCCGATGCCGCTGCCCTAAGAGTGCTCCTGGCAACCATCCCCGATACCAACAAGCAAGACCGGGCCGACCACTCACTGCTCGACTTTGCCATCCGCCGGTTCCGGTTTGAAAAGGGCAACCCGGAGTGCCTCCGCTTGTTGCTGGCGGCCGGTGCCAATTCGAATACGCCAGCGCCGATGGTGCCTCTCCGCCATTGTTGGATATGGGCGACTTTCCCAATATCGTCCAAGTTTCGGTCGAGACGGAGGCCGATATCGAGACTCTCGCAGACGGCGTCTCGGCCGTCGGCCGCTTTACGTCGCTCTGGCAATGGGAGTCGGCGACCTACGTAGTGGGAAAGGGTGCCCGGCTGGACACGGAAGGACGGCGTCGAAGGGGAGCCAGACGAAGGCTGGGACCGACTTCGGGCGGCGATAGCAAAGCGCCGAAAGTAGGCACTTCACCTACAATCGACGGGGAAAGAACTGCCGATCGGCTTGGCGAAGTTTTCCCTCTAGTTCCTTCTGGTGTGCGGAGTCGCGAACCGGGCCGACCAAGAGGCGGAAGATGTCGTCGATCAGGACGGTGCGGAGCGGAAGCGCGTCTTTTTCGAGGTTTGAGCGGAGAGGCGCGAGATCGGATTCTGCGCCCGCCGCCACCTGAAGATAAAGTTGCGGACCGAGGAGCGAAGCCACGACAGGAGTCGGAGCCGGAGGAGGTTGCGGCGACATTTCCGCTCGTTGGATAGGCGCAGTCGGTGCCTCAACGATTACCGGAGGCGGGATCACGGCGGGCCGCGCTTTCTCCGTTCGGATTCCAGTCACCGAGCGCCCCGCGAGGTAGGACAGGCACGCGATCAGACCCATCATCAGCGTCATACCCATGACGATGGTGACGAGTTTGCGATTGGCCAGCGCGAGTTCGTAGCTGGCGGCGTCCGGATTGGGCAGGTGGGAATCTCCCATATACAGAAAAGATCGACCGTATAAGGCCAAAGCTTTAGAGTGTTAAAATTCGGTACGTGGATTTATTTGACGAAATCGTAAGGTTGCGGAAGCTGGGCCAGAAGTGCGCTTTGGCGACGATCGTGCAGGTGAACGGGTCCATTCCGAGCTATGAAAGCGCCAAGCTGTTGGTTCGCGAAGACGGCTCGATGGCCGGAACCATCGGCGGCGGTTGCGTCGAAGCCGAGGTTTGGAACGCAGCCCGCGAGGTGATCGCGACGGAAAAACCCCGGCAAATGAAATTTTCGCTGGGCCAGGACGCTGCTTACGACAATGGACTGATATGCGGAGGCCAGTTGGAAGTATTTATCGAAGCGATTGTGCCCCAGCCCCGCACTTACATTTTTGGCGCTGGACATATCTCGAAGAGCCTGGCCAAAGCCGCGGGCATGGCGGGATTCGCGGTTACCGTCATTGATAACCGCGAGAATTACGCTAACCGAGAGCGGTTTCCGGAAGCCGACGAGGTAATCGCGGCAGAGTATGAGGAAGTGTTCCCGAACTTAGTGGTTACCGATACGAGTTATATCGTTATCGTCACTCGAGGGCATCGGGATGACATGCGCGTGCTCGAATGGGCGGCCGGAACTAACGCGCGATACTTGGCGATGATAGGAAGCAAGCGCAAGGTAATCGGCGTGATTGAGGAGTTAGCCAAAGCCGGATTTCCAGCAGCGGCGCTCGAACGGCTATTCGCCCCGATGGGCTTCGACATCGGCGCGATTACGCCCGAGGAAATCGCGATTTCGGTAGTCGCGGAGATGATCGCCGTGCGTCGCAATCCCGACACGGGCTGGAAGGCGCTATCGAAGACCGCTGCCGGGCACCACAAGGTTCAAGAGCTAGCCCGGTGAACCTGACGGCGGTGGTTTTAGCGGCGGGAGCGTCCCGGAGAATGGGCTTCCCGAAGACTCAACTGCTCTGGAAAGGGGAGACGTACCTGGGTCGATTGGTTCGCATCTTTGGAGCGTTAGCCCCTGTAACGGTGGTTTTACGGGAAGAGTTACCTGTGCACGGGGCGCGCGTCGTGGTGAATCCAGATCCAGAACGAGGCATGTTGAGTTCCCTGCAAATTGGCATGGCCGAAGCGCCGGGCCCGGTGCTATTTACTCCGGTTGATTTCGGCCACGTGCGGGAAGAGACGGTGCAGGGGTTGGTGGCGGCCTACCGCGGACAGCCAGTTTTTAATCCGGAATTCGATGACCGGCGCGGACATCCGACGATCATCAGCGCAGAAACCGTGCGAGGCCTGTTGGCGATGCCGCCGAGTGGGAATCCGAAAGACCTGTTGCGGACGTTGGAGCCGGGGTGGTTTACCTGCTCCGATCCCGGGATATTGCGGGATGTGGACGACCCCGAGACGTATCGGAGGGTGGTGGCGGAACTATGAAGAAACGAGTTTGGTGGATTGCGGTGGGGATCCTGATTGGGTTGCCGTTCGCGGCTCCGTTCTTGAAAGCGGACCGCTTTGCCCCCGCCATCACGGCGAGTTTGGAGCGGGCACTCCAGCGGAAGGTGGAAGTGGGCGAGGTGCGGATGCACCTGCTAACCGGACCCGGGTTTACGCTAAGCGACGTGGTGATTCATGAGGACCCGGCGGTCTCAGCAGAGCCGTTGGCGTACGTGACGACGCTCGTTGTCAGGTTGAGGCTGTGGCCCTTGCTGCGAGGGGGGTTGGAGGTTTCTTCGCTCCGGCTGGAGGAGCCTTCCGTGAACCTGATGCAGACGAAAGAGGGAGCATGGAACGTCCAGGCGCTGTTACGAAGTTCCTCCCAAGCGACCGGGGGCGTGTTGCCGGATTTGGAGGTGCGCGGGGGGCGATTGAATTTCAAGATCGCGGACGCTAAGTCGGCTTATTACTTCACAAATGCAGACATCGATTTTTCTGCCGAGAGCGGGGAGCGGGCGTTTGACTTGTGGTTTCGCGGCGAACCGGCCCGAACGGACCGACCGGCACAGGGGTTCGGTCGATTTTCGGGGCGAGGCCGCTGGCTACGCCCGGAAGGGAGCGAAGCGCGGTTGGAAATGGATTACCAGTTGGAGCCGTCGGCGGTGGAAGAGTTAGCGACGCTGCTGGCGAGCCGCGATTTAGGTTTGCACGGGATGGTGGAATCTCGCGGACGGTTGGCGGGGCCGGTGTCGGCCATCGAGCTGAGCGGACGCTTAGACCTAAACGACCTCCACTATTGGAGCCAACCGCCGCGGCCGAGCCAATGGCGGCTGGGGTACAAGGGGTCTTGGAATCTAGCCGGGCAGCAGTTCCGGATCGCGACTGAGGCACCGAAAGATGGAGCGCTGCCGTTTCGGGCTTCGGTCGAGTTGAGTTCTTATTTGTCGACGCCGCAGTGGCGGGTGGAATTGCAACCAGAGCAGATGCCGCTAGCGCTGGCTGTGGGTTGGCTGCGGCCGGAAGGGGAGCGATTTAAGAATTTACGCGTGGAGGGTACGCTGAGCGGATCGGTGCTGATGGCGCATAATCGAACGGCGGAAGGGAAGCTGACGGTGGACTCGTTTGCGTTGATGGACAAAGGAGAAGCGGCCATCAAGTGTGCGGTGATTCCGGTGGAGATCGGCGAGGGGAAGTTGAAGATGCAGGCCGCCGTCGTCGAGTTCGGAGCCAAGGGCGTAGCGGCGCTGGAGTACGAGTGGAACTGGAGAACTCGCGAGGCGGAGGCGCGATTGCAAGCCAAGCCGTTGAGCATCGAGCAAGTGCAAATGCTGGCCGAGTTGTCGGGCGAAAAGCCGCCCCTATTGCGCGAGTTGCGGGGTGGCCAGATCAGAGGCCAGTTGAGAGTCCATCGAATGGATGGCTCCGCGCCCGAGTGGACGGGGAGCTTCGGACTAGCCGATACGCGAGTGTCGATCCCGGAGTTGGCCGAGGCGTTGGAGTTGCGGCAGGCCTCGGTGGAGTTGAAGGGAGACCGCATGGCGGCGAAAGGGGTGAAGGCTCGGGTTGGCAAAATCGGATGGGAGGGAGACTACCGTTACGACGCGAACCAGGCCCGGCCGCACCATTTCGAAGTCAGGCTAGGCCGAGTCGAATCGAGCGAATTGGAACGGCTTCTTGCTCCGGCCCTGCTGCGGGAACGGGGCTTCGTAGCACGGACGTTGCGGATCGGTGAGGATTTGGTTCCCGAGTGGTTGGCGTCCCGCCGGGCCGAAGGGACGGTTCGTATCGAGTCACTCGAGATTGGCCAGCAGAGCTTGGGAAACGTTCAGGCGACGGTGCAGTGGGACGCGTCAAAGGTTAGCTTGCGGCCGTTGCGATTCAGTTGGAACGGTGGAGAGGTTGGGGGCGAACTGGGGATCAATTTGGAGCGAGCCAAGCCCGCCTACACCTGGCTGGGGAAAGCGACGGGGCTGAATTGGCAAGGGGGGAAAGTGGACGCCAGTTGGCTCGCCGAGGCGCGCGGAATGGGCGTGGAGATAGGCCGGAGTGCGAAAGCGAAGGGGGACTTAAACGGACAGCAGGTTCAGTTTGGGGATTCTTCGGCTCGGCGCTTCGCGGCAAAGTTTGGGATTCGCGTGGAGGGTGGAGGACCGATCGTGGATCTGGAAAAGGTGGAAGCCGAGATTGGCGGCGGGAGTTGGACGGGCAAGGGGAGCACGCAGAAAGACGGCCGTCTGGTGGTGGAACTGACGGGCGACGGACGGGAGATGAAGCTGACTGGACCCTTGCTGCCGCTCGAGCTGCACTAGGGAACCAGGGGAAGCATTAGCGTGAACACGGTGCCTTGGTTCGGTTGGCTTTCGACGGTCAACGCACCGCCGTGGGCGTCGACAAAGGCTTTGACGCTGGCGAGGC
This sequence comes from Acidobacteriota bacterium, assembly GCA_025354525.1. Classification (GTDB taxonomy): domain Bacteria; phylum Acidobacteriota; class Terriglobia; order Bryobacterales; family Bryobacteraceae. The sequence goes on along the minus strand of JANXMS010000282.1, from coordinate 1,829 downwards.
CGAGTCCCGTGCGGTGGTTGTCCGTACGGGTCGTGAAGAACGGCTCGAAGAGTCGAGCACGGGTCTCTTCATCGAAGCCGTGGCCATTGTCGTGAAGGGCAAGAGCGACCCCGGTCGGATGGGGCGCAGTAATTAAGCGCACGCGGCCGGAGTCGCCGAGAGCGGCGCGGGCATTGAGCGTGAGATTGATGAGCGCGTTGCGCAGTTGAGCGACGTCGACCGAGACGGCGAGCGCCGGGGCGGCATAGTCGGGATAGAAACGGAAGCGGCGGCCGAGGAGTTGACGGAGAGAGGGTTCGACCGAAGGAAGCCATTCGTCGAGGGAGATGCGCGTTCGGGTGGGAGGCGATAGGCGAAGGTAGCTAAGGAGCTGGCGGGGGAGGGCAGCGGCCTCGTCGAGCGAGGCGGTGAGATCGGTGGCGGCATCGCTGGGGGGGAGTTCGGCGCAGTGGGCCTGCAGCAGAGTAAGGACGTTGTTCCAATCGTGAATTAGGTGGGCGGCATGGTTGCCGAGAAGCAGCAGCTTTTCGTTTTCCGCGGAGAGGGCATCAGAGGGAAGAGCCATTGGACCTATACTACAAGCAGAGTATGTCGAAGGGCCAACTGAGTGCGGATTTTCTGCGCGACTATGTGCGGTCGTCGCGAGTGGAATGGTTAGTGGCGAACGGCATGGGAGCCTACGCCATGAGCACGGCAGCGGGAGCGAACACGCGGCGGTACCACGGATTATTGGTTGCCCCGTGGGGAGACGGCGGCGAGCGGCACGTACTTTTGCCCAGAGTGGAAGAGGAGATTTGCGTTGCAGGCCGATGGGTGGAGCTGGGCGCGGGCCAATACCCGGGTACGGTCGCACCGCGTGGGTTCGAGTACCTGACGGGGTTTTCGGCTGTGCCGGAACCGGAGTGGACTTGGACGATAGATGGGGTGACGGTAACCAAGCGTTTGGAGTTGCTCGAAGCTCCGGACGGGGTGCGCCTGACGTATCAAGCGAGCCAATCGTGCCCGCTGCGGGTGCGCGTATTCACCGCGACCCGACGTTACCATGCCCTCGGAACCGGGCCGGAAACGCCGCTTCAGTTTGCGATGAAGGGCGCTGATTGGGAGCCGGCGGGTGAGTGGTATCGGGACGTGGAGTACCTCGAAGAGTTGGACCGCGGCTTTCCGTTTCGCGAAGATTTATGGTGCGCCGGCGTTTTTCACGGCGCTACGGGCTCTGTGTTTACGGCGTCGTTGGGCGCACCAGGAACGCCGCGGACGCTATCCGGGCCAGCGGCGTTTTTGAGCCGCGTGAACGGGCGGTTGACGATGATGGCCGGCTACCCGTGGTTTACCGATTGGGGCCGCGACACGTTTATAGCGATGCCCGGGCTGTTGATTGAGGCGGGCCTGTTGGCCGAAGCGAAGGAGATCTTCACCGGATTCTTGGAGCATCGGCGGCAAGGGCTACTGCCGAATCGATTCAGCGACGCAGGTCAGGAGCCGGAGTACAACACGGCCGATGCCACGCTGTGGGCGTTCGAAGTGGCGCAGCACCTGTGGACAGCGGGAGAGACCGAGTGGGTCGAGACGGTATTCTACCCCATCGGCCGCGAGATTATCGATTGGCACGAGCGGGGGACGTTGTTTGAGATCGGGATGGACCCGGCGGATGGGTTGTTGCAATGCGGGAACGAAGAGACCCAATTGACGTGGATGGACGCACGGAGCGAAGGGAGGCCGGTGACCCCTCGCCAAGGCAAGCCAGTCGAGATCAACGCCCTCTGGTACAATGCGCTGCGGTTGATGGCTGGCTGGGCCGAGGGGTTGGGCGAGGATGGGCGGCGGATGAA
>JANXMS010000252.1 GCA_025354525.1 Acidobacteriota bacterium | reverse complement strand
TGAGATGGGGCTTTGCCCCAAGCCCCAGGATTTAGCGCATTATGCCATCCCAGGTGGGCTACGAGACCGCCGACATTGGGCATGAAGCCACGGGAGCACCCTCCGCCGGTGGCAAGTCGACTTTGCTAGTTGTCGTTTCGGTCGTTTCTAATTGTCGCCAAACACCTTAACGACGGCGGCGGAAAAAGGCAAGGGCGGCGAGACCGCCACTGAAGAGCAAGTATGTTGACGGTTCGGGCAGGGACAAGAACGTTAACGGTTGGGGCCCGGTGACGCCGAGCGCGGCGGTGGTCCAATTGCGTGTTAAGGAGTCGTAAAGGCTCGTGTGGAGGCCGTAGTAGGTGCCAGTTGCGTAGGTGCCCGAGCCGCCCGTTCGCGGAATCGTGCTGGCGGAGGCGACGCCGATGATGATGTTATTCAGGAACATCGGTCCGCCCGAATCGCCGGCCCCGATGACACCGTAACCGGCGGGTTCAGAGGCCGAAGAGAAGTCCTGAGAGGTCAGGAACGGGTCATCGACTTGGCCAGGCAGAGTGCTTTCGAGCCGATTCTGGGCGTAGCGGCGAATTCCGCTGGAGAGACCGCCCGCGGGGTTGCCGCCGATGCCGTAGCCAACCATGTCGACAATGGTGCCGGTCGTATCGCTGAAATTGAGTGTGGGGGAACCATTGGTGATGGAATAGACGGCAGCGTCACTCGGAGCGGGGGTAGCCAAGCGCAAAATGGCGATGTCGTATTGCTGGATACCGGTGTTCGGATCGGACCGGTTTTGGAACCCGTCATGAACCTGGCTGCTGAGGACTCCGACGGTGGCATTTCCCGAGACGGTTTGGAACGTGACGCTCCAACTGTTAGCGGGGGCGACGCAGTGGCCGGCGGTGAGGATGACGGTGGAGGAGATCAGCGCGCCGGTGCAACTACAACGAGCCGCCAGCGGTGTAGTTGCCGACGATGTTGGCGACGCCGGTGTAGACGGAGTTTCCGGTGGCGTAGCCGAGTGTGGACGTATTCTGAATGGTGATGGCGCCGACGGGGCCGCAAGTCGCCAGGAAGAGCACGCAGTAGGAATGCAGATGTTTCATCGCTTGACTCAACTCTACAATGAAACCAGTGCTTGAAAAGCAGATAAGCAAGGTTTTTTTTGCACTAGACGGCTTTTGTTTTAAGCGGAGCGGCTTAGGCGCTGGCGGGGTGTTCCCCTGAGGCGCGCAAGGTGAGGGACTTAGGGCATAGGACGAACGTGCTAGCATCGCGAGCAAAGTCATGGCATCGACGAAACGACAGTTTCTTGCAACGTCGCTGGCGGCGGGGTTCGCCTTGGCGGTGCGGCCAGTGACGGCGGCAGCAATTCCGACAAACACGATTGGGTTGACGGCTGGGGAGGTGAAGATCCCGGTGTCGGATGCCGGCGAAGGGGAAGCGGTTTCCGGTGGTGCTGGTGGTGCAAGAGCGTTTTGGGGTGCACAAGCACATCAGGGACGTCTGCCGGCGACTGGCAAAGTTGGGTTGGCTTGCGATTGCGCCGGAGCTGTATTCTCGGCAGGATGATGTAGCGAAGTTGGAGAACATTAAGGACGTGTTCAAGATCGTCGCCAAGGTGCCGGACAGCCAAGTGATGAGCGACTTGGATGCGGCGGTGGAGTATGCCGCCAAGAGCGGCCATGCTGACCTGAAGAGGCTGAGCATTACGGACTTTTGCTGGGGTGGCGTGGTACGAACGTTTGGCAGGTGAGGCGGGCGAAATGACACCGAAGCATCCGGTAAACCTAGCTGGGTCTGTAACTGAGCCGGTGCTGGGGTTGTGCGGGGCGAAAAGACCGTGGGATTGGGCAGAATGCGCTGGAGAAGGTGCGGACGGCGGGCAAGCCGAGCGAGATTTATGTCTACCCCGAGGCGGACCATGCCTTCCATGCCGACTACCGGCCGATGGATAAAGAAGCGGCGGCTAAAGATGGCTGGAATAAATTACAGGCTTGGTTGAAGAAACACGGCGCGTCCTGAAACGATCTGTTGAGAAGGAGACTTTTTCAATATGATTTATACGATCGTCATTGGCTTTGTGATTGGATTGGTGGCGCGGTTTTTGATGCCGGGCCGGGATGCGGCCGGGTTCATCATTACGATTTTGCTGGGAATCGCCGGATCTTTTGTCGGCTCTTACCTAGGGCAGGCCTTGGGCCTCTATCTGCCTGGCCAACCGGCTGGCTTTTTGATGTCGGTGGTGGGAGCGATGATCCTCTTGTTCGGGTTTAGGATGGTTCAAGCGAGGTCATAAACTCTGTGTTTTCTGTCCCCATTTTGACTCAGGTACTGGGCCTAGCCATCGGGGCCGGGTTGAACCTTTACGCAGCGGTGTTGGTGACGGGCTTGGGCATCCGGTATGGATGGCTGCCGCAGTTACCGACTGAGTTGCAGGTGCTGGCGCATCCGGCGGTGTTGAGCGTCACCGGGGTTATGTACGCCGCGGAATTTATTGCGGACAAGGTGCCGTTCTTCACGCCGATTTGGGACGGTATCCACACGTTCATACGCCCAGTGGGCGGAGCGCTGCTGGCCCTGGGAGCGACGGGAGACATGGACCCAATGATTCGGACGCTGGCGATGCTGGCGGCGGGGACGCTCGCGTTGGGGACGCATTCGAGCAAGATGGGCGTGCGTCTGATGGCGCACACGACGCCGGAGCCGGCGACGCACTCTTTGATCAGCGTGGCGGAGGACGTGGGCGTCGTGGCGTTGTTGGTGCTCGTCTACCAATATCCGATGGTGGCGTTGCCGGTGCTCTTGGTGATCGTCGTTGGGATCGCGATTCTGCTGCCGCTGTTGCTGCGAGTGGCGCGGTTTCTGGTGGCGGGGCTGTGGGGCCGCGTGGTGTCGATCGTGTGTTTAACGCCGACCGAGGTACCGGAAGGCTGGGTGCCGACGCAGGTGCGGGCGGTGCGGGTGTTCAGCCGTATAGTGAAGGGCGCTCCGCGGTTGAAGCCCGGACATTTGTTGCTCTATGGGAATCGGACGCAGTTCGTCTATCGGAGCTGGGGCCGGACGAAGACTTTGGACGTAGGGGCACCAGAGTCGACGCCCACTTGGGGCTTTGTGTTTAACGTTGTGCCGTGCGCGGGCGGGGCCAGCTTTTACGTTACGAAAGAGTGGTGTCCGGGGCTTACTTCACAAACGCCTGGCGGAGCATCGCTTCAAAAGGCGGAGTGCAAATAAGGGCGTTACCGCCGTAGATGGAATCGGTTCCGGCAAAGTTGAAGAACTTGCCGCCGGCCTCTTCGACCAGGACTTTGAGCGGGCACAGGTCCCAGGGTTGGGCGCTGGGTTCCACCCAAACTTCGGCTTTGCCGGTGACGATCATCATGCAGTCCGGCCCGCCGCTGAGGCTGCGAACGGCCCAGAAGTTGGCGCAAAAATCGAGGACTTGGTCGCGGTAGGACCACTTTTTATTATTCTGGAGGCCGTTGAAGCAGACGACGGCGCGATCGAGGCGTTCGACGGCGGAGACCTTGCAGCGGACATCGTTGCACCAAGCACCGCCGCCGACGCTGGCGAAATAGGTTTCGTTCATGACGGGATAGTGGGCGCAGCCGGCGACGGGCTTGCCGTTTTCTTCGAGGCCGAGCAGCACACCCCAGAGCATGTTGCCGCGAACGAAGTCGCGGGTTCCGTCGATGGGGTCGATGATCCAGGTGCGGCCAGAACGGGATGGTTTGGCGACGCCTTCTTCGCCGCGTTGGCCGTCTTCGGGGAAGAGATCTTCGAGCATGGACGCGATGAGTTTTTCACTTTCCTTGTCGGCAATGGTGACGGGGGAGTCGTCGCTTTTGTCTTCCATCTGAATGCCTTGCTCAAAATAACGCATGGCCAGAGCGGAACTGGCTTTGGAGATGCGGCGCATGGCGGCGATTTCGCGTTCGTAGTTCATCTTTGGAATATTATCTAACGATGGGCTTGCGAACTGTATATTCCCTCCTTGAAGAGGCCGTGTCGAAGTATGGGGACCAGGTGGCGTTGCACCAGCCGGTAGTCGTCGACAAGCAACGGAGCTACCAGAAGTGGACTTGGGTTGCGTACCGCGATGCGGTGCGTGAGATCGCTTGTGGTCTGCGGGCGATGGGGGTTCAACCGGGCGACATTGTGGCGTTGGGGAGCGAGACGCGGGCCGAGTTCTACTTGACGGATTTGGGAATCATGACGAACGGGTCGATCGCCGCGGCGTTGTATGCCAATTCACTGCCGGGGGACCAGGCGAACGCGATCCGGACGTGTGGAGCGAAGGTGGTTTTTGTTGAAGATTCGAAGTATTTGAAGATGCTACGCGGGGCGGGTGGGGACCTGGAGGTGGAGTGGGTATTGCTGTCGGGCTTTGAGGAAGGGGTGATGACGTTGGCTGAGGTGATTGCGCGGGGCCGGGCGGCGATGAACGAAGACCGCGATTATTTTGAGCGCATTCGGGTGATGGTGAAGCCTGGGGATTGCGCGATTTTGTACCTGACGTCCGGGGCGACGGGCGATCCGAAGATGGTTGAGGTTTCCCATCACGCGCTTGTCGCGAACGTTGACATGGGGCCGAAAGCGATCCCGATCGGCCCGCAGGATAGGACGCTAGCGTTTCTGCCTTCGGCGCACATTGCCCAGCGGATTGCGATTGAGTTGCTGCCGCTGCGGTTGGGCGTGCCGGTGTGGTTCAGCGAGAGCCTGGGCCGGATGCCGCATGAGTTCAAGATCGTGAAGCCGACGTTTTTTCTTGCCCCTCCGCGGGTGTGGGAACGGGTGTACGCAACGGTACGGACGGAGTTCCAGAAATTCACGGGTATCAAGAAAACGCTAGCCTATACGGCGTTAGGCATGGGGGCGGAGGCGGCGCAGTATCGGCAGCGCGGAGAGTCGATTCCGTTTCGCCTGTCGCTGCCGCTGATGCTTTTTGACAAGTTGGTGTTTGCGAAGATTCGGGAGCGGTTTGGCGGAGAATTGAAGTTCCCTATTTCGGGGGCGGCACCGCTGAGCAAAGAGTTGGGGCAGTTTTACGAAATCATCGGGATGCCGTTGATCGAAGGCTTTGGATTGACCGAGGGTGGTATCAATTGCTTGAACCCGACGGACAAGCCACGGCTGGGGACGATCGGCAAGCCGCTGGAAGGCGTAAAGATGAAGATCGCCGATGATGGGGAACTGCTGGTTTTTTCGCCGACGAACGCAACGGGCTACTTCAAAGATCCGGTGGCAACGGCCGAGGTATTCCGCGAGGGATGGCTGCATACGGGCGACTTGGGCAACATTTCTGACGATGGGTTTGTTTCGATTGTGGGGCGGAAGAAGGAGATGATTGTTTCTTCGAACGGGAAGAAGATTTACCCTTCGCGGTTGGAGGCGTTGTTCAAGACGGAGCCGTTGATCAGCCAAATGGTGCTGGCCGGGGAGCAGCAGCCGTATGTGACGGCGTTGTTTACGCTGAACCCGACGGCGGCCGAATTGATTGAAGGAATGAAGGGGAAATCGATGGCGGAGTTGGTGCAAGAGCCAGCGGTGAACAAAGAAGTGAAGCGGGCGGTGGAAAGGGCCAACAAGCAACTGGCTGGATATGAATCGATTAAAAAATTTCGGATTTTGCCGCAGGACTTTTCGATTGACGGGGGAGAGTTGACCCCGACGATGAAGGTGCGGACGAAGAAGGTTTTGGAGAAATACAAGGACGTGATTACGGCTCTGTACGGCTCAAAAGACGAGCTCCTGTAGCGGTGATGTGGCGTTGGTCGCCCTCGCCGTAGGTGATCGAGATGATGATGCGGTCGGGTGGGAGAAAGCGGGCGAACTTTTCGCCCCACTCGATCAGCACGAGGGCGTTGGCTTCGAAGATATCCTCGAGGCCGAGGGTATAGAACTGGCTGGGTTCGTCGAGGCGGTAGAGATCGATGTGATAGATGCGGACGGGTTCGCCGTATTCGTGGATTAGGGTGAACGTGGGGCTGGAGACATCGGTAGAAGGGGCGACGCCGAGGGCTTCGACGAGGGCGGCGACGAGGGTAGTTTTGCCGGCGCCGAGGTTTCCAGTGAGTTGGACGACGCCGCGAGATGGCAGCAGGTCGGCGAGTTCACGGGCGACTTCGGTGGTCGCTTCGAGGTTGGCGGGAGACCAGGCGTAATCAGGCACTGCGGCGGATCGCCTCCGGTAGAAAGCGCAGCAGGTCGGTGGCGATGACGCAGGATTCGGTGAGTTCGGCGGCGGCGAGTTCGCCGCAGAGGCCGTGAAGGTAGACGGCGGCGAGGGTGGCGGTCCAGGCATCAGAACGGGCGAGCAGGGCGGCGAGGAGGCCGGTGAGGATGTCTCCGGAGCCGGCGGTAGCCATGGCGGGGGAGCCGGTGGGGTTGAGGGCGGTACGGCCATCGGGGTGGGCGATGACGGTGCGATGGCCTTTCAAGACGACGATGACGCCGTGGGTGGCGGCGAAAAGTTGTGCATCGGCGAGGCGGTCCGCGACGGGGCGGCCGAGGAGGCGGGCCA
>JANXMS010000143.1 GCA_025354525.1 Acidobacteriota bacterium | reverse complement strand
TCCATGAAGCCATCTTCAGCTCCGGCTCCCCCTACTCAAAGTCGCCGTCGCGGCGGTGGGAATGTGGAAATCGGGCCCTATGGCGATTTCCAAGGGCGGTGGGAGGAGAGTGAAAACCTGCCTTTTCCGTGGCCGTCGAGGGTGAGTTTCGTCGGGACGTCGTCGGCGACTTTGAGTAGGGGGAGCCGGAGCTGAAGATGGCTTCATGGACGGTGGTTTCCGCGCTGGCTATGGGCGAAAGTTCGGAGTTCTTGCGGGCCTGTGGGGGCGATGGGAAGGACGGGCGATTCGGGAGGGAGTTGCTGGGGCACGACCGCCGCTGCTTGGTCTTAGCGCGCTGATCTGTGTAACTTTGGGGCAAGCCCAAAAAATTCCGGTAACAAACGTTTTCGTGCCGTCATCCTTCCTTCGAAGAGACGCGAAACCGGAGGATTGTTATGAAAGCGCTTGTTTATCACGGTACCAAAGATGTCAGAATTGACAAGGTTCCAGACGCCAAGATTGAAAAGCCCACCGATGTAGTCGTAAAAATTACGACCACCAACATCTGCGGCTCAGACCTTCATATGTATGAAGGCCGCACCGACGTCGAGAAAGGTAAAGTGCTCGGGCACGAGAACATGGGATTGGTGGAAGAGGTTGGTAAGGCCGTTGATACAGTACGGGTCGGAGACTACGTCTGCCTGCCTTTCAACATCGGTTGCGGCTTTTGCGCCAACTGTGAAAGGGGCCTGACGGGGTACTGTTTGACCTGCGCCGTGCCCGGATCGGCCGGCGCCGCCTATGGCTTTGCGGGGATGGGGCCTTACAGCGGCGGCCAAGCCGAATATCTTCGGGTGCCTTACGCCGACTTCAATTGTTTGCAGCTTCCCGCAGACGGGAAAGAGAAGGAGAACGACTATGTCATGTTATCCGATGTCTTTCCGACGGGATGGCACGCGACTGAGTTAGCCGGCATCTCCCCCGGCGATTCGGTCGTCATTTACGGCGCCGGCCCAGTGGGGCTGATGGCATGCCTCTCCGCCACGATTCGTGGGGCCAGTAAAGTTATGGTGGTTGATCGCCAACCGGATCGGCTGAAGTTGGCGGAGCAGATGGGCGCGACGGCGATTGACGACTCGAAGGGCGATGCCGTGGAGAAAGTGTTGGCCCTCACTAATGGCCTAGGTGCGGACTGTGGCTGCGAAGCAGTCGGCTACCAATGTCACGATCACCATGGCCACGAAGTTCCTAACCTTACTATGAACAACCTCGTGAAATCAGTTAAAGCCACCGGTGGGATCGGGGTAGTGGGAGTGTTCATCCCAGTCGATCCAGGCGCCAACGATGCGCTGGCCAAAAAGGGCCAAATCGCTTTTGATTTCGGGAGCTTTTGGTTCAAAGGCCAGAAAATCCGGACTGGGCAAGCGAACGTGAAAGCCTACAATCGAAAGCTTCGGGACTTGATTACAGTAGGCAAAGCCAAGCCGTCGATGATTGTATCCCATGAGCTGTCTTTGGACAAAGCCCCCGAGGCGTATAAGAACTTTGATGACAAAATCAAAGGTTGGACGAAAGTAATTCTTAAGCCCTCCCTGTAGTAACCCGATAGCCTGGTTCGATTCCAAACACGCGAGATTCATATGAAACTTAGACCGGTATCTGAACAGACGATAGTAATTATGGGAGCGAGTAGTGGGATTGGACTGGCGACCGCCCGTGAGGCGGCACGCCGTGGTGCCAGGCTTGTGTTGATGGCACGGAGTGAAGACGCGCTTCTCAAATTGCAGACTGAGATGGACGAGGCTGGCGCACAGGTTGTCGTAGTCAGCGGCGACGTAGGCAACCTGGAGGACGTGCGTCGGGCGGCGCAGGTGGCGGTGGAGAGTTTTGGGGGATTTGATAGCTGGATCAACATTGCCGGCGTATCCATTTTTGGGGAGTTGATGAAGGTGCCGCTGGCGGATCATCGCAAACTATTTGAGACTAATTACTGGGGCATGGTACACGGCTCCCAAGTGGCCGTCGAACATCTCCGCAATGACGGCGGAGCGCTCATCACGGTGGGCAGCGTCGTTTCTGACCGGGCAATCCCGCTACAGGGCTCCTATTCGGCTTCGAAGGCGGCGGTGAAAGGATACACCGACGCGCTTCGGATGGAGCTTGCGCATGAGCGCTTGCCGATCTCGGTTACGCTGATCCAGCCAGCGTCGATCAACACCGCATTTCCCGTTCACGCAAAAAACTATATGGAAAAGGAGCCCAGACTGGCCGCCCCAGTCTACGCGCCTCAATTAGTAGCCGAGTCGATTCTGGAATGTGCGGAAAAACCGACTCGGCAGGTGTTGGTGGGCGACGGTGCCGCCGCTCTTTCGTGGATGGGAGCGTTGGTGCCGAGCCTGACGGATTTTTTCATGGACAAAGGCATGTTTGCCCAGCAGCAACGACCGGAAAGAGCAAGGAACCGTCGCGACAACCTCGGCGATGCAACGGAAGACCTCCGTGAGGAAGGAAACCATAATGGGCCGGTGTTTCGCCGCACGCTATCCGGCAGTACCGGTCACCTCCCGCTGGCTTACGCGGGGCTTGCGCTGGCTGGCATAAGTGCGGCCGTCCTTTGGAAGCGTCAGCGTCGGACGGCTAAGGCGGAGTCAGGGGCGACGATATCCCGGACGGCCAGATGGAGTTAAATGTTCGTGTTCCGCTCGAGTTGCGTTCCCCGTGTAAGCGGAAGCTCCAAGGTGGAGAAGCAGAGCCGAGCCTTGACGCGGAGGACCACTTTGAGAGGATCGGCACGAGGCAAACGCTATAAAATCCCGGCTCAAAGCGCGACCAATTCCGTCGTGATTGGCGCAAAAGGGGTCGGCACTGGCGAAGGTTGACCCCGAAGGCACCCGGCTTGTTGAAATCGGCACTCTGTCCGTGATCGCCGCCTTGCCGCACGGATGCGCTGCGAGTAATCCGGTGCATGGCATGGGCGGGCTTTTCGAGGGTAGTCAGCTGGACCACTTCGGGGCTTTATCGGGTGCGATTGAGGGCAGGCGTCCCGGGTGAGGGACGTCCTCTCCAAGCCAAGAAGGCGTTTTGAGAGAAAGCGGCCGGGCCAACGGGCGGCTTTTTGGACGGAGATGGAGAGCGTTTCGGAGATTTCCAGGCCCTGCTTTCCGTCTGCTGCGAGCAAGATTACACGAGCCAGCTCGGCTACTCGGACCTCAGTCTCGTGACCGTTTGAATCCGGCACCTCAATTGTAGAGGCACCAAAATCGCCATACTGATTACCATTACTAAAGCAGCACTCTAGCCTGACTTTCGCAATTAAGTCGATTAGAAGCAGTTAACCCTCTTAGAATTATAAGCGCCATGCTCCATGTCTTCACCACAACCCGGTATCAGCCCGCGACTGCGACCGTTGTTTTTTCAACCGTGGTTGCGCCGGTAGGGACAGCCGTAGTTTCTTAAGCAGCATCTTTACTTCCGGCTCTGGTGGCGTGTATCGAGGCAAAATCAAGCAACGGCCATCCGCAGTCGGCAGATGAACATCGATCATCGGAACGGACCCTAATTTCTCCAGTACCGCCGCTGGCGTCAAGCCCGGTGCAGGGATCAGCAAGTTCACTCTTCAACCACCGAAACACCGCCTCGATCTGTGTCAACTGTACATACCGCGACCAAAGCACCGCCGGGTCGCCGTCGGTCAAATCAGACTGCAGCAAATAAAATAGTGCCCATTCCGCCATTCGGCCGCTTCCGCTTGACCCGATCCACCCGAAACGAACACGTCTCCCGCGTTACCGCTTCCCCGCCGCCGTCCTGGCCGCACCCAGCCGTATCAACAACTGATCCCGCGACGGCAGGTTCCGGCGCATCGCCGGCAGATTGACCAGTAGCGGCACCAACCGCTTGCGCCGCATCGCTATCTCTATTAGCCTGTCGACCCTCGCTCTTGGCCAAACAATCAGCGCAATGGCGTGGCGGAGGTTTTCGAGACAGGCTTCCCGGGTTTCGCCTTGCCCGTTGGCTCCGGGAACCCAAGCCCGTCCTGCTCAACGATGGCGGTGAACTGATTTTGCATGTCCACTAGCCTAACAACGGACGCCCCCCCGACTGCGCCGGGTGTGTTAACTCTGAAAGCTTGGCCTGTGCTAAGAGAGCGTCGGCACGGTTGGTAACGTAGTTTCGGGACCACGTCGTCAGGATCGCGAGGGCGAGGCCGTAGGTGGCGCAATAGAGGGCTTTGGAGAGCCATCCCACCCTGTCCAAGCAGAATGACGTTGGGTCACCGCTAATCCCTTGAAAGATACCCGCGATGCCGCAAAGGGCCTCCTCGCTGTTTAGTGTGGGTAAGGACGAGAACGCGCAAGGGCGGGATTGGGTCCTTGGAGTTGCCGCATTGGAATGGATCAGGAGTCGATCAGTGGGGCTTCGGAGTGTGCTGAGCTCTCTTTGGGTTTGAGCGGGAAAGCGATACCGTCGCCGTCGCGGTGGTGGGAATGTGGAAATCGCATCTTATTGCGATTTCCAAGG
>JANXMS010000015.1 GCA_025354525.1 Acidobacteriota bacterium | reverse complement strand
TGGGCATGAGGTTGTGGGAGTTGATAACTTTCTGACGGGGCACGCTCGGAACGTCGCGCATTTGAAAGATCATCCGCGGTTTTCCTTCGTGGAGCACGATGTTTGTCAGCCGCTGCCGGAATTGGGGACGTTTGATTGCGTCATCCATGCCGCTTCACCGGCCAGCCCGAAGGACTACTACGCCCATCCGATTGCGACGCTTGACGTGGGTTCCATCGGGTCGCGGAATTTGCTCGAGTTGGCTCGGGCGTCGAACGCCCGCTACCTGGTGACTTCGACTTCAGAGTGTTACGGCGATCCGCTGGAACATCCGCAGACGGAGAGCTACTGGGGGAATGTGAATCCGGTCGGTCCGCGTAGTTGTTACGACGAGAGCAAGCGGTTCGCTGAGGCGATGACGATGGCGTATCATCGGCACTACGGGCTGCGGACGAATATCGCTCGGATCTTCAATACTTACGGCCCTCGGATGCAATTGCGGGACGGGCGGGTGGTGCCGGCGTTCCTTGAACAGGCGCTGAGCGGGCAGCCGATGACGGTGTTTGGCGACGGTTCGCAGACGCGTAGTTTCTGCTACGTCAGCGATCTGGTGGAAGGGCTCTATCGACTTTCGCAGAGCGATGAGGTGTATCCGGTAAACGTGGGCAACCCGGCGGAGATGACGATGCTCGAATTCGCGGAGCGAATTCAGCGGTTGACGGGCAGCGGTTCTTCAATCGTGTTTGAATCGTTGCCAGAGGATGATCCCAAGCGTCGTCGGCCGGATATCAGCAAAGCCAAGCGGGTGCTGGGCTGGGAGCCCGTGGTGCCGCTCGAAGACGGCTTGCGGGAAACGATCGCTTACTTCAAATCGTTGGGCTGAACCCAGACGCGGCCTGCCGCGGCTTTGCCTAGCGGCACGTCGCGGTTGCCGATGCGAAGCGTGATGGTCGCGTCGTAGTTTCTGGCGAGCATTTGGAGCGACGCCGACGGGCGAATGCCGAGCGCGTCGAGGAATTCGAGCAGTTTGCGATCGCGCTCAAATACGCTGATGACGGTGGCGCGTTCGCCCTGCTTCAGCTCATCGAGCGGGGTGAGACCGCGAGCGCGCCGCTGCTCTTGGGTTTCGAGCCGGAGCCCGTGGCCGTGAGGGCACTCGGCGTCGGCACCTAACTTTTCGGCTAATTTCGACTCGAATTCAGCGGAGACGGCGTGTTCGAGCTGCTCGGCCTCGTCGTGGACGCGGTACCACTCCATACCGAAAATTTCGGCGAGCATTCGCTCAATCAAGTAGTGCCGACGAAGCAGGCGGTTGGCGATTTCGCGGCCGGCTGGGGTTAGGCCAATGCGGCCTTCGGCTTCGACGACGATGCAACCGTCGCGTTTCAAACGCCGGATTGCCATGGTCACCGCGGGCGGAGACACGTCCAGCCAGCGGGCCAACGTGGCCGCGATGACGACTTCGCCGTCGGCTTCAGCCTCGGCGATCGCCTTCAGGTAATTTTCTTTCGAAATCGTGATCTGCAACGTTTTTATTGTAGCGGCCCCGGGCCGTTGCTATCCTTTGGAGATCGTGATTACCATCACCCGAATTCTGGCATTGTCCGCGGCCACAGCCGTAGGTTTGTTGGCGCAAGATAAGGTCGTTCTGCTTTCGAACGAAAAGGTCGACCTGATGGGGATTCATCGAATCAAGGGAGAGGCGATTGAAAACTCACAAGTGATGGATCACCTTTTCTACTTAACCGATGTGAACGGCCCCCGATTGACCGCCTCGCCGGGTTACGACAAGGCGGCCGAATGGGTGAAGAAGCGGTTGGAGTCGTTTGGGGTTTCGGACGTTAAGTTCGAGAAGTGGAGTGGGTTTGGTCGCGGCTGGGCGTACTCGAAATTTTCGGCTCAGTTGGTTGATCCGACGTACTCGCCGCTGATTGGCTATCCGAACGCGTGGACGGGCGGGACGAACGGGCCAGTTACGGCGGAAGTCGTGATGGCGACTTTGCGGACGGATGCCGATCTGGAAAAATGGAAGGGCAAGTTGAAAGGGAAGATTGTGATTTCTGATCCGCCGCGCGAGGTGGGGCTGCATACGCTCGCCCGCGGACGGCGTTACGACGACGCGGCGTTGGCGGCGGAATCGATGGCGATGGACCCCGCTCCGTCGGGCGTATTTGGCCTGCCGACGGCGGCGATGCGCAAGCTGCCGCCCGGCCCGGATGGCCAGCCGATGACCCGCGAACGGATCGTCGCATTTCGGAAGAAGTATCACCAGTGGTTGATCGACGAAGGAGTTACAGGGCTTCTGATGCCCGGCTACCGGGGCGAAGCGGGGACGGTGTTCGCGGGCAATGGGGGTGGGCGGGACGAGAAGGATCCGGTTCCTCCTCCGATGATCTCCCTGACGATTGAACACTATAATCGTATCGCTCGCCTTGTTCAGAAGAAGGTGCTGGTGAAGGTGGAACTCGACGTGAAGACCGAGTACTTTAACCGCGAAACTTACAATGTTGTGGCCGAGATTCCTGGCACGTCGAAGAAGGACGAAGTGGTGATGGTGGGCGCACATTTGGATTCGTGGCACGGGGCGACCGGGGCCACCGATAACGGAGCCGGTTGCGCCGTCGGGATTGAAGCGCTGCGGATTATTAAGGCTCTGAACTTGAAGACCGATCGGACGATTCGCCTCGCGCTATGGAGCGGCGAGGAGCAGGGGCTGTTTGGTTCGGCGGCCTACGTCAAGGACCATTTTGCCGACCGGGAAACGATGGCGACCAAGGCCGATCATGCCAAGTTGCAGGCCTACTTTAACCTCGACAACGGCGGAGGCAAAATCCGCGGGATCTACCTGCAGAGCAACGACATGCTGCGCCCGGTGTTTGACGCTTGGCTTGCTCCATTCCGCGACTACGGGGCCAATACGGTGACGATTCGGAATACGGGGTCGACCGACCACGTCCCGTTTAACAACGTTGGGCTGCCGGCGTTTCAGTTCATACAAGACCCGCTGGAATACTTTTCGACAACCCATCATTCGAACATGGACGTTTTCGATTACGTCCCGAAATCGGACATGATGCAGGCATCGGCGATCATGGCCGCGTTTCTGTATCAGGCCGCGAACCGGGAAGAGATGTTGCCGCGCAAGCCGTTGCCGAAACCGGCCAAGCGGCGTGAGGATACTTCGAGTGCTACGCCTACCCCTCCTACTACTAATTAGTCTGCTGCCAATCCGTGCCGAACTGCGGCGAGATATTGAGTTTTCGAAACCCGATGGGTACTCGTTGACGCTCGATGCCTGGGTGCCAGAAGGCCCAGGTCCGTTTCCGACTGTCATCGTCGTACATGGTGGCGGCTGGGAGGCGGGGGATAAGAACACATACGTCCCGCCGCTGTTTCCGCCGCTGATTCGGGGTGGCTTTGCTTGGTTTACGATCAACTATCGGTTGAGTCCGCGCTTTCAACATCCGGCTGCGTTGGATGACGTCAACGCGGCCATCGCTTGGGTGAAGCGGAACGCGGCGGCGTACAAGGTGGACCCCAAGCGCATTGCGCTGATGGGCGAGAGCGCCGGTGGCCATTTGGTGGCTTTGGCCGGAGCGAAGCACACTCCCGCGACGCGGGTTGCCGCCGTGGTTTGCTTCTACTGCCCGACGGACTTTGAGGCTCGTTCGAAGCAGTTCGGTTCGCCCGGTAAAAACGTAACCCAACTGCTCGGAGTGACGGGGATGACGCCGCCGGAACTTGCCAAAATGCGAGAGGCTTCCGGCATTACCTACGTGAAGCGCGACATGCCGCCGATCCTATTTATTCACGGCACCAAGGATGAATCGGTGCCGTATGCGCAGTCGACGTCAATGTGCGCGAAAATGAAATCTGTGGGCGCTTCCTGCGAAGTGTTCACGGTTCCCGATGCCCCTCATGGCATCGGCGGTTGGGAGAAAGTCCCGGCGTATCAGAACTACAAGGAGAAAATGGTCGAGTGGTTGAAACTAAAGATGCAGTAGCCGAACTTACAGAGTCACAGCAGTGGATGGAGTTAGAGCGTCAATATGTGATGCCGACTTACGCCCGGTACCCACTCGCATTGCGACGCGGCAAAGGCTGCTTCCTCTACGGTCTCGATAACCGGAAGTATCTTGACCTGCTCAGCGGGATCGGCGTAAACGCGCTGGGCCATGCGCATCCGCGGATCACGAAGGTGATTCAGAAGCAGGCGGCCTTGCTTGTCCACACTTCGAATCTTTACTATCACGAGTACACGGGCAAACTGGCGCAACGCTTGTGTCAAATTTCGGGCATGGATCGCGTCTTCTTCACGAACTCGGGGGCCGAGTCGATGGAGGGGGCTATCAAGATTATGCGCGCCCACGGCGGGCCGGATCGTCCGGAGATCATCGCTCTGGAGAACTCGTTTCATGGTCGGACGATGGGTGCCCTATCGCTTACCGGCCAGCCGAAATATCGAAAGGATTTTGAGCCGTTGCTGCCGGGGCCGCGTTGGATTCCGGCTAACGACATCGCGGCGCTGGAAGGGGCGTTTAACGAACGCACGAGCGGCATTGTGATCGAAGGTATTCAGGGCGAAGGCGGCGTCCACCCGATGCAGCCGGAGTTCCTGCGCACGGCTCGACGCTTGGCGGATCAATACAATTCGCTGTTGGTTTTCGACGCGATCCAATGCGGCGTCGGCCGGACGGGGCAGTATTGGTCGCATAGCCTGATCGCGCCGGAAGTGAAGCCGGACGTGATGGTGACGGCGAAGCCGCTGTCTTGCGGGCTGCCTTTGGGCGTAGTGCTGACGAATGAGCGGGCGGCCAGCGTCATCAAGCCGGGCATGCATGGCACGACCTTCGGCGGCAACGTTTTAGCCTCGGCGGTGGCGCTTGAGTTCCTCGATATCCTTGACGAACTGCTGCCGCAGATCAACCGCGTGGGCGAGTACTTCCGCGCCGGCCTGCGCGACCTGCAAGCCAAACACAAGTTCATCAAGGAAGTCCGTGGCCACGGTTTGATGATCGGTGTGGAGCTTGACCATCCGGGCAAGGACTATGTGCTGCAGGGTATGGAGCAAGGCGTCCTATTCAATTGCACCCACGATACGGTACTGCGCTTTTTGCCTCCCTTTATCGTGACGGAGAAGGAAGTGGACCAGGGCTTGAAGGTTCTGGGTCGGCTCTTTCGGGCCTACAAAAAGCCGAAGACGAAATAATTGAGAGATGGGGGCTCTGGCCTGCACTTCCTCGGTGCATGGCCAGAGCTCGCCGCATTACTCTACCGTTTTTCCCCCACTATATTCGCCAAGTGGCGAAGGACCCGGCGTTTACGGACGAGACTGATTATAGGGCCTATCTTCACGTGCTCGGTCGGGCCGCCTCCCGACATCACTTGTCGATACTTGCATACTCGATCCAACCGACCGAGGTGCATCTTCTGGTTCTTCCTGTCAGCCCGGCGACACTCTCTCGGACGCTGGCGCAAGTGAACCGCGAGTATTCCATTTGGCGTCATATACGGAGCGAGCAGAGTACGCCGATCTGGTCCGGACGATTTCAGTCCTGCGCGTTTGATCGCCCCCAGCTCTGGGCGGCAATCCGTTTTCTTGAAGCTCGAACGGCACCCCACTCGAGTCGGAACATTCATCACACGGGAGAGGATCCGGCTTGCCTGCTCGATCTCGCGCTGTGGGCTGAGGTTTACGGACCAGCCCGGTGGGCCCGTTTTGCCGGGCTGACCGATCCGCCGTTTGAAACGGCGTTGGTCGCGGGCATCGTCTCCGGCCAACCTCTGCTCGAATCGGTGCAGGCGAAAGCCGCTGCTAGATAGGAATTATTCTTATCTGCGAGAAACATGCATCCCCTCCGAGGAGTCCCGCATCTATCGAGGGGTATGGATATTGAGCAACGGATGGAGTGGTTCCGCGATCAATGCGTCTCGGCCGGCCTCCCCTGCACCCATCAACGGCAAGTGCTCTACCGGGCTCTTTTGCAAGCCGAAGATCATCCCAGCCCAGAGATGTTGTTTGATCGGGTGAGGCAAGATATCCCGTCGATTTCGCTCGGTACGGTCTATCGCAACATTCGCACCTTTCTCGACACCGGCCTGATAGGAGAGGTTAGCCTCCATCACGGTTCGTTGCGGCTGGAAGCGAACAACGAGCCCCACCACCATTTCGTCTGCACCCAATGCCGTACAATGTTTGACCTTCCGGCCGAGGGCCTGGAAGAAGTTCAGTTACGTCGCCCGTTGCCAAAGGGCTTTCGGGTGAATCGATTTCATGTAGAAGCGCACGGCCTTTGTGCTGGCTGCGCTTCAAAAAAACCTAGGAGATAATCACGCATGCTTGGAGTTGGAGAGAAGTTTCCCGCGTTTCATTTGAACGCGGCCGTTAGCCTGGAGAAAGGCAAAGAGTTCGCCGAGATTCATCAGGACACCTACGCCGACAAGTGGAAGGTCTACTTCTTTTGGCCGCTCGATTTCACATTCGTATGCCCCACGGAAATCGCGGCTTTCGGCAAGGCGAACAAAGAGTTTGCTGATCGGGACGCCCAAGTTCTCGGGGGATCCACCGATTCTTGGTTCACGCATCTGAACTGGCGCTTGCATCACGACGAGCTTCGTGATCTGCCTTTCCCCATGCTTTCGGATTTCAAGGCTGAGTTGGTTACCGCGCTGGGCATTCGCGATCCGCACATCGGTGCCGCGCAGCGGGCGACCTTTATCGTCGACCCAACCAACGTGATCCGTTTCGTCAGCGTGAACGATCTTTCGGTCGGTCGCAACCCGAAGGAAGTTCTTCGCGTTCTCGATGCTTTGCAGACCGACGAACTCTGCCCCTGCAACTGGGAGAAGGGCGAATCCACGCTCGGCAAGTAGTCGCCACTTAGACCACCGGGGCGGGCCAACCAAGCCCGCCCTTTTCAATTAGGAAACCACTATGAACCTCGAACACTTGATGGATACTGTTCCGGCCTACGCGAAGGATTTGAAGCTCAACCTGAGCAACGTTCTGCAGCAGCCGGAGTTGACCCCGCAGCAGGCCTGGGGCTCTGCGCTTTCGTGCGCGATTGCGGCCCGCAACCCGCAACTGCTAGCGGCCATCGCCGCGCAGGCCGCGTTGACGATTTCCCCGGAAGCCATCGAAGCGGCGAAAGCGGCGGCCGCGATCATGGGCATGAACAACGTCTTTTACCGCTTTCACCATCTGACGACGAATGAGAAGTACGGAACCATGCCGGCGCGTCTGCGGATGAACGTCTTGCGCACGCACGGCATCGAGCACGTCGATTTTGAACTGTTCTGCCTCGCCGTATCGGCCATCAACGCCTGCGGCAAGTGTGTTGATTCGCACGAGAAAGTCGTGCGAGAAAAAGGCCTGGCGGAAGAGAACGTCCTGGCGGCGGTGCGGATCGCTTCGGTGATTCACGCTCTGGCCAGCGTGTTCGATGCTGAGGCCGTTCTCGCCTCCGCTTAGCTGGAATTGTTTGTAGTAGACTGTGGTCGGGTGAGGAGCCTGTATCTCCTCACTACTTCCCCGTCTGCAAATAGAGGTCCCCCGTGCGGATCATCCTGCCCTTGTTGTGCGCCCTTGTCGGCGCAGCCTTCGGCTCCGGTCGACGCCCCTGTGGCTCTCATTCTCGACGCTGCCATTCCGCTCCCGCCCGAGGTTGCCGCGGCCTTGCATCGAGAGGTCGAGAACATTTTCCGCGATACCGGCTACTCGTTTCATTGGGTGAATCGTAGCGACTTGAAGGCCGAAGACTCGTTTCCCGATCTCGTCGTCGTTCGACGACTCACGTCAGCTTGTCGCAGTGACCTCCAAAACGTCCCATACTCCCCGGACCGTCTGCGCCTCTCGGTTGGGCCCATTCCTCGGAAGGCGAGATATTGCCCTTCATTGAAGTTGATTGCGCTCGACTCGCCCGCATGTGGCGCGCCTCTGCCCACGGCGAATCGGAGTTGGCCCAGCTCCAGATGATGGGCCGGGCCCTCGGTCGCGTGTTCTCGCACGAGCTGTATCATGTCCTGACGGGCAGCAGCCACCACGCTCACTCTGGCATTGCGCAGGCCGCTCTCACTCCCGCTCATCTAGAGCGATACCCGCCTTAATGGAGGCGTTCTGGAAACCCGAACTACCGGCCCCGTATTGGGCGGACTGCAAACTACGTTTGTCCCAGCTCAGGGCCCCGTCAATGCATTCGCTTGTCGTCGATCTCGCCGAGGCTCTAT
>JANXMS010000012.1 GCA_025354525.1 Acidobacteriota bacterium | reverse complement strand
TCCTCTCTCCCGACATTGCTCCGGATCTCTTCAGACGTCGCGGTTTTGCCCTCTGTTAAGTCACGACTTGCTATAAACCCGCGCAGCCTGCCATCGCCAAAAAGTCTATAGTGGAGTTGTTCACTCCACTACGCGGCATGGATGTCGAATTCACCCGCAATCCTTCCACCGGGCGTCCAGTTGATCTGTAAGCGGCTACCTTCTCGACACTAACGTCGTTTCAGAAATCCGTCGACCGCAACCCGAAGCCAAGGTGCTCACGTGGCTCGACTCCATCGAGTCCGAATTACTTATCTCAGCGTGATGACGCTCGGAGAGATTCGCACCGGGATCGACCGCTTGCCCGAAGGCAGGCAGCGCAGCTTTCTAGAGCGATACCCGCCTTAATGGAGGCGTTCTGGAAACCTGAACTACCGGCCCCGTATTAAGCGGACTGCAAACTACGTTTGTCCCAGCTCAGGGCCCCGTCAATGCATGCGCTTGTCGTCGATCTCGCCGAGGCTCTCTCCCCCGTCCTCTCTCCCGACATTGCTCCGGATCTCTTCAGACGTCGCGGAGTTGCCCTCTGTTAAGTCAAGACTTGCTATAACTTGCGGGCCCTTAAGCGCGATCCTCATCCGGTATGCTCTTCAGGCGGCTTTAGCCGCGCCCCGCGACTTTCAGTCGCAACTGAACCCCACCGCCTTGAGGCGGTGGTTGTTTAGATGCTTGGCTTTTCTGGATGGTCAAGCAGCTGATCGATTCGCGGAGCAATCGGAGGGCCGTTTGCTCCGCAGGCGCGCGCTTTGCGCAGCTTCGGGGGTCAAGCTGCGCCAAACAGCGCACGGGATTGGGGGAAATAGCGCAGGGGCAAGGTCTGGCGATTCGGCAGCCGCGAATAATGACCCCCCATGGTCACGGAAAGTGGCCCACCGACCGGCCCCGATTGGGCGGCCTCGCCGCGTGGGTGGAAAAGGTCGGGCCCTAAACCTACTTAGCGAGTTGCGCGCTCGCCGCGGTCCTTTTAGGTTGGGGACGAAGCAGGATGAGGTGGGGCTGGAGATCGTTGGCGACGGCCGGGGACGGCTGAGCTTGGGCGATGACCGCTTATTCCTGGTGGCCCGATGTGGATGAAACAACCGTTCGGGGGTGCCGCCGGGAGGAGCGAGCGGCTGGTCATGCGATGGCGGCCGGGGAGTTTTTCCATACGATTTGGCGGATGGGGCCGACTAGAAACAACAAAGAGCCCACGCCCATGAGGAGGAAGAAGGCAACGACTAAGAACGCGTAATCGTAGTTGCCGGTGCGCTGGACGATGACGCCGGTGAGGTAGGGAGCGACGACGCCGGCGAGGTTGCCGAAGCCATTCTGGAGGCCGGTCCATTTTCCGGCGGCGAGGGGGCCGGCGAGGGTCTGGGTGACAGCCCAGTGGTTGGAGGTGGTGAGTCCGAAGCAGAGGCAGGCGGCGATGATTAGGGCCATGCTGACGTTGGCATCTTCGACGTAGCAGGCGGGGACGAGGAGGGTGCAGAGGAGGAGGCCACTGGCGACGAAGGTTTTGCGGACCTTGGTGGGGTTATGATTGCGGGCGATCCAGCGGTCGGAGGCTATGCCGGCGATTGTGGTGGAAGCGGCCAAGCCCCAGAAGGCTACGGAGCCGAGGAGCGCCATTTTTTCCATGGAGAAGTGGCGTTGCTGGACGAGGTACGTGGGCATCCAGGTGAGGAGGAAGTACCAGGCGTAATTGATGGCGAACAGGACCAGGAACGTGCCCCAGGTGGAGCGGTGGCTTAAGATTTCGGCGGCAGTGGGGCCTGGGTTCGTTTTCTTGTCCAGTCGAACGATGGGCTTGGGGGCCCAGAGCATCCAGCCGATGAGCCAGGGGAGGCTGCCGAGGCCGAGGGCGAGGAAGAGGAAGCGCCAGCCGTAGGCGGCGACGAGAAGGCCGCCGAGGAGGGTGCCGATGGCGGGTCCGCATTTGGAGCCCGCGTCGATAAGGCCGTTGGTGAGACCGCGATGGCGATCGGGAAAGCCGGTGGCGAGGATTTTCGAATAAGCGGGATAGGCGACGGATTCGCCGGCGCCGAGGAGGACGCGAAGAATGAGCAGGCCGGTGAAGCCGCCGACGAGGCCGGTGGCGGCGGTGGCGCAGGACCAGACGAAGAAGCCGATGCCGAAGACGACGTTAACGTTGTAGCGGTCAACTAGCCAGCCGGCGAGGATTTGGAAGGAGGCGTAGGTCCAAAAGAAAGAGGAGAAGAGGAGGCCGAGTTGTTCGGGGTTGAGACCCATTTCTTTTTGGAGAATGGGGGCGGCGATGGAGAGGCTGCCGCGGTCGATATAGTTGATGCCGACGGAGAGGACGAGGAGGATTAGGCTGCGCCAATGAGCGGGACTCATGCGGGTATCCAATAGGAGGGCGGAGGTCGTCGGGGACGTCATAGGCAATTAGGTTATCAGCAACCTCAGCGCGGCGGGGCGGCTGGCGAGACGATTGTGGCTTGGGGGTCGATGTAGGCGGTAGCGCCGTCGGGGAGTTGGACAGCGGCGAGGCCGTGGCTGAAGTCGGCGGCGGCGGGGTATTGGTTGGGTATTTTGGGGTTTCCGGATTTGTCGAGGAAGCCGTAGGTGCCGTCGATTTTGAAACGGGCGAGGTCGGGGGAGAAGCTGAAGGCTTCGTCGTACTTGCGCAAGGGGAAGGCGAGTTTGTTGCGGGCATCGACCCAGCCGAGGAGGTCGTTTTCGCTGGCGAGGGCGAGGCCGTCAGAGGGCGGGGCGATGGGTCTTAGTTTGCGTTTGTCGGTGTCGACGGTTTTGCCTTGGGGATTGATGCTGATCCATTTGGCACCTTCCTGGACTTGGGCTAGGCCGTCTTTGAAATTTCGGGCATCGTTGAACTTGGGCGGGATGGCCCAGGCACCGGAGGCATCTTTGAAGCCCCAGGTGAAGCCTTCTTTAACTCGAATGCGGCCGCTGGAGAAGGGCTGGGCTCCGACGAGTTGGCCGCCGACACGCATGGGGAGGCGGAGGAGCATTTTGCCCGAGCGGTCGAAGTAGCACCATTCGTCGTTAAGGCCGCCGTAGTTGAGATTGGCGGGGTCGTCGGGGAATTAGCCGGCGGGGGTGAATTGGGGCGGGATGACGGGTTGGCCGTTGGGGTCGACGAAGCCGAAGCGGGTGGGGCGGGTGGTGGATTGGACGCGATGGGGGATGTCGGCGGGGTCGAGGAGCGAGTATTGGGCTCCTTCGAGGAAATTGGTGGCGGAGGTCTATTTAGCGGGGGATGACGACTTTGCCGGAGAGGCTGCCGAGGGTGATGTTGATGCGACCTTCGTTGGGTTCGCCGACGGCGTCGTATTGCGGGGGGACGACGACCGATCCGGTGCGGTTGATGAAGCCGAATTTGCGGCCTTCGCGGATGGGGAAGAGGCGATGGTTCCTGTGGGTTTGGGCGGTTAAGGTGCAGAGGGCGGCGTGGGGTGGGTTCATCTGGGGAATAGGATAGGTGGTTGGTGCCTAACGTGCTGGAGGGTGCTGGGTGCAACAAACTAAGTGCAGTAACTTTGATTGGACGCGGCGGAGAGTTGGGGCTTTGTTGCGACAGTGGTGTGTCTTTCTGCCTGTGTTAGTGCAGGCGGCTAGTTTGGAAGTTAGACCGGTAACCGTTCCGGCGGGGGCGATGGCGCAGATTCGGGTGGAGTTGGGGGCTCCGCTCGCGGTGTCAACGGGTGGGATTAGCGTGGCGCTGGAAGAGGGGATGTTTGGGGATATTGCGGACGTGCAGATGTTTAGCGCGGCGGGAGATTTGTTGGGGACGGTGGAGTTGGAGGGGCGGAGGGCGGTGGTGAAGTTTTCGTCGGTGGCGGGCGGGGTCGGGCGGATTGGGGGATGCCCGGTGATGACGGTGACGGCGCGGGTGTTGGGGGCGGTTTCCGAGGGGGCGAAGGGGCGGGTGATGGTGAGCGCGTTGGATTGGCGGGATGTGGCGGGGGAGAAGTTTGTGGTGGGAGATGGAGTGGGGATGGTTACGGTGGGGGAGGCGGTGGTGATTGAGGCGGTGAAGCGGGTGGGGGCGAGCACTTACAAGCTGACGGGGCGGGGATTTACGGCGGGGTCGCGGGTGTCGGGGGAAGGGATGGCGGTGGAGGGGGTGGCGTTCCGGTCGGGGACGGAGTTGGAGGTGACGGTGGCGGGGGAGAATGAGCTGACAGGGCGGGTGTTCCGGGTGGAGGGGGCGGAGTTTGTTTATGCGGTGCGGGGGGAGCCGGACTCGAAGCGGAGTTTTCTCTTGCCGACTCAGCTGTTTACGTCTGTCGGAATTCAAACGCCGCCGTCTCGGGGACTGCCCCCACGCATCGAACAGTTATTCCAGTATGGCTTCCTGCTGGAAAACCCCCATGCAGAGGCAGTAGACGTGACGGCTGAGATTGTGGACGGGGCTTCCCGCCTTGTTGGTCGGAAGACCTTCGTATTACCTGCGCGAGGTGCGTTTTTCGAGCCAGTTGCTCGGAACCTCGGATTCGGTTACGGCGGGTTGCTGTCGTCGCTGCCGATTCGGGCAGCCATTGTTGCGGGGCAAAGCGGCCCGGGATTGCAGAAGACCGTTTCGAGTATCTCTTTCGGTTATTCGGGGTTTCGGCAGCCGGAACAACCGTTCCTAGTCCAGCCGATAGGGCCGATGGTGTTCCGCCAGCAGGTGGGTGATCTGGGGCCGACAGCGCAAACAGTGGACTTAACGTCCAATTTAGGGACTTCTGAAGTGTTGCCCAGTGTGGTCACGACGACGGAGCCATGGCTGACGGCGACGGCAACGCTCCAGGGTTCTGACCGGTTTCGTTTGTCGGTGCGGGTCGAACCAGGGGGGATGGTACCAGGAGACTATATGGGTTCTGTCGTGGTTACTCCGAGGGATACGGGGTATCAGCCGCAATCGATTCCGGTTCGTCTGGAGGTTCGGGCGGGGGAGTTTATTCGGTTGTCGGAGAGCGCGGTCGCTTTGACGAGCGTACCGGAGGGGACGATTACCCGTCCGGTGGCGTTTCTGGTTCGAGCAGGGGAGGCGAGATCGGTACCGATAACGCTTCGTGCAGAGACAGACGACGGCGGGCGGTGGTTGACGGTTTCGACCTCGGCTACGACGACGCCGGCCGGGCCGGATGTCCAGGCAAACCCGGCGGGGTTGAGACCGGGGACTTACCGGGGCCGGATTGTGGTGCGGGGGCCAATTAATCAGGAGGAGTTAGCGATTACGTTCGTGGTGGCCGCACCGGTACCTTTGCGTTTGGAAGCTTTGGCGCCGGGAGCGCTGAGTCTCAGCTTTCCGGTGGGCGGGGGCACGTTTGTCCCGGATAGCCATTTTCAAGTAACGCCGGGGTTTGAGTGGATTCGTCTGGCGGTCAACACGGAATCGGGTGGCGAGTGGCTCCGGGCGGAGAGCGGGCTTTCGGGTACGTTTACGGTGATAGTGAACCCGAGGAAGCTAGCGGCGGGGATTTATCGCGGGTCGGTAAGAGTCAGTGCGCCGGCTGCGGTGAACACGTTAGAGCTACCGGTGACGATTCGGATTTGGGGAGGGGAGACGGAGCCGATTGCGGTGAGCCCGGCAGTGTTGACGTTGACTGGCCGGCAACGGGGAACTTTGGTGGTTACGGCGGCGGGTGGATCGTTGGAGGTGACGGCTACGGTGGAGAAACAACCGGAGGGGTGTGGGCTGACGGCGTTCGGCGAACGAACTTATGGGGCACCGCAGGTGGTGACTCCGGCGGAAGTTACGGTTTCGTGTTTCGGTCCGCCGGGGCAATACGAAGGGTCGGTTCGGATAACGGCGGGGAGCCGGTCGGTGGTGGTGCCGGTGAGTGTGGTGATTCCGCCGTTGACTTACTCGGGGTTGGTGACCCCGGCGGTGGTGAATACGGTGGCCAATGGGGCATCGAACCGGGTGGGGGCGGTGGCCGCGGGGCAGTACGTGGCTCTGCATGGGGTGGGGCGGGAAAGACGGGTGACGTTTGATGAGCTGCCTGCACAGGTATTGTTTGAATCGCTGTTTCAGACGAACGTGGTGGTGCCGGCAGGGGTGCGGGGTCGATCGTCAACGACGATTCGGGTGGGGTCTGGGGAGGCGGTGACGGTGGCAGTGGAAGAAGCGGCTCCGGGGTTGTTTACGGTGGATGGGACCGGAGTGGGGCAGGGGGCGATTTTGAATCAGGACAATGGGGCGAATTCGGTGGAGCGGCCGGCGGCGCGGGGGAGCGTGGTGCAGATTTTTGGGACGGGCGAGGGGACGGCGCAGGAGGTATGGGTGATGATCGGCGGGGTGGAGGCGACGGTGGTTTACGCGGGTTCGACCGTGACGGGATTGTTTCAGGTGAACGCCGTGGTGCCGGAGGGGGCGGCGAGCGGGGCGGCGGTGCCGGTGACGCTGCAGGTGGGGCGTTTTCGGGCGCAAGGGGGAGTTACGATGGCGGTGCGGTGAGGCGCTGTATCTGTGCGGGTCGAGCTACAATCCCGTGATGAGTTTCGACGACTACAAGCTTGTGATGTATCGGAACCGACCTGATGGATGGGTGGCGGAGATTCTTGCAATTCCGGGATCTCACGCCTTTATGCCAACGGCCGAAGAGGCCGTAAGTGAGCTCGCTGAGGTGTTTCAGTTAATCGAAGAGGAGCACCGCGACAGCGGTCAGCCCCTGCCCCCCGATACAACCGCAATCGTGCCTCCCTAGAGCGATACCCGCCTTAATGGAGGCGTTCTGGAAACCCGAACTACCGGCCCCGTATTGGGCGGACTGCAAACTACGTTTGTCCCAGCTCAGGGCCCCGTCAATGCATTCGCTTGTCGTCGATCTCGCCGAGGCTCTAT
>JANXMS010000094.1 GCA_025354525.1 Acidobacteriota bacterium | reverse complement strand
CTAGTCGAAGAGGTCGCCGTCACCGGACGCGTCGTCTACCTCGGCTTCGCCAATCAGCCGGTCGCTTACGAAACCCGCCTATTCATCTTCGGCCCCCGCAACGCCCTCGTCGAAGATTTCGCCGCCGTCATCAACATGCTCGCCAAGCGGATCTTCCCCCTCGGCGCGCTGACCTCTCGCGTCGTCTCCCGCGGCGACAAGCAAAATCCTCGTCACCGTCCACTAATCGAAGAGGTCGCCGTCACCGGACGCGTCGTCTACCTCGGCTACGCCAATCAGCCGGTCGCTTACGAAACCCGCCTATTCGTCCTCGGCTCCCGCAACGCCCTCGTCGACACGCCGCAGGGTTCGCGGACCACTCCGCGAACCCTGCGGCGACAAGCAACATCTTCGTCACCGCCGACTAGCTAGAACGTAATTCGGGCCTGCACCTGAATCCACCGATTCGTCGCCGCCGTCTGCGCCGTCACCCGTCCGAAATTGGTCGAAAACGGGTCCGTGTTCGGCGAGTCCATCTGCGACCGATTCGCCACATTCAAGGCGTCCAACCGAAGCTGCATTGCCCATTTCTCAGTCATTTTGATGCTCTTCGAAACGTTGGCGTTCCACAGGTTCGTCATGTCCCGCCGCAGCCCGTCAATCCGCGTCGGGAACACCCGGCGGTGGAAGGCGTTCGGTCCCCGCGCCTGCACCCGTTCAAAGTCGGCCGTATTGAACCACCGCTCGAACGACCGGTTGTCCACCTTCGCCACGTTGTTCGGGTCGCTGCCATAGTAGAACGCGTTGCCCCAGTCGAGCAACGGCCCCGGCTGGAACTCGTAGGTCGCCGCCACCTGCCAGCCACCAACTAACGTGTTCATCGCCCGGCCCGCGCTGCCCATCAGCCACTTGCCCTTTCCTACCGGCAACTCGTAGATCATCGTGCCCACAATCCGGTGCGGCCGCCCGTCGTTCGACGCCCGTTCGGTCGGCGTTCGATCCCATTCGTAAAGGAAGAAGTCCGCTTCCCGCAGCGTCATCCCCGTATAGCCGAAATTGAAGTTCATCCCCTTGGCAAACCGCTTCTCCAGGTTGATCTGCACCTCGTGCGACTTCGTGTACGAAACCGGCGTCGTGTTGTTCGTCAGGTTGTTCATGTGCGGAAACTGCCGCATCAACTGGTTCCGCCGAATGATGTTCGCCGTAAAGAATCCTTGCGTATTCATGTCCGCCCACAACTGCGGCGAAAACTGAGCCCGATCAAAATTCCCAATGAAAAACGGGTTCGGCACGTTCGCGTTCAGGTTGTTCGCAATGGCGTCGTTCCGCACATTCCCGCTCGCCCAATTCTGCTCCGGCAGAAAGTCCTGCCGCTGCCCAATCGAGATCCGGTCCGAATACGCGCCCGCATAGGCGACATCCAGCACCATCCCCGGACCCACCTTCTGCTGCACCCCAATCCGCCACCGCTGCTGCCGCGCATGCGGTTGATTGAAGTCCGTAAATCCAAAGCCACGTCCGCCGCGCGCTGAACTCCCTAAGCCATCCCGCGTCGGCACGTCAAACCGCGTTCCGTCCGCCCGCACCGGGAACGGATCGTTCAACGGGCTCCGGCCATTGTTCGGATTCGCCCCCGCCGGGAAGTTCCAGTTCATCCCAAAATCCGTCGTCGCTACCGTGTTCGTCGTCCGCGAAAACCCAAACTGATCCGGCCCAAAGTTCATCACGTTCAGCGTGTCGAAGAAGATGCCGTAGCCGCCCCGAATCACCGTGTTGTTCCCCAATCGGTACGCCGCGCCCACCCGCGGCAAGTACATCAACTGATTCTGGAACCACCGCCGCGAAGCGCCATCGGCGCCCACATAACGGTTCCCGCCCCTCACGATAAACTGGCTCGCCGGCAACTCCGGAATCGGGTTCCGCGCATACGCCGCCTGCGCAGCCGCCGCAATCGGCAGCGTCGCGTTCGGATCATATCCGCCGATCATCCGGTTGTACCGCTCCGACGGGCCCAGCTCATATTCCATCCGTAAACCCAGGTTGATCGTCAACCGATCCGTGATGCGCCACCCGTCCTGCACGAACCAGCCGTAGTAAGGGTTATGCAACGCGAAGTCGTCGTTGGTCGCGATGCTCAAACCGTTCGGCGTCCCCAAAATAAATGACGCCCATCCTAGACCCAGGTTCGATGACGGCGTAAACCCGTCGTCGTTCCGCCGCGTGTAGGAGTCGCTAAAGGTAAAGTTGCCGCTCGTGTTGCCCCCGCCACCGCCCGTCCGGAACATGTTCCGATTGTCGAACGCCGTCCGCAGCGTATGGCGACCCATGATCTTGGTTAGCTCTAATTTCACCGTCGTCTGCCGCGTCCGCGTCCACGTCGGCAGTCCTCCGGGGCTGATCTGCGAGTAACCGTTCACATTCATCAGCGGGAGCACCGCCAAGTCACCCGCCTTGGCGTCCAGGTAACTGGGCAAGCCCAACGCGCTCGGCTTGAACGTCCGCGCATAGGGCTGCACATTGCCTTCCCGGAACTGGTTCATTGCGATGTTGAAGTTCCAAATCGTGGTCGAGTTCTGCGTGTAAACCACGTCCACGTTCCCGCCCTTGTTATTCCGAACTAAGCCGGCCAAGTTCAAGCCGCGCGCCGTCTCGTAGGTCCAGTCGCCCCGATCTTCGGGACCAAACTCGTTCCGGCTCCAGCGGCCGAACATGCGCCATTTGTCGTTGATTTGGTAGTCCACCCGGTTCGACAGCGCCATGTAATCCCAGTTGTACGGTGTCTGCGACGCCAGGTAATTATTCACCGGATCCAACCCCGGCGCCAGAATCACGTTCGGCTGCGGATAGAGCTTCGACACGGCATCATAAGCCGGATTGGCAAACCGGCTCCGGGGAATCTGATTCCCCGGGAAAGGTGTGCGTACAAAGTTGCTCGGCCGCGCCGGGTCCGGCCGCACTGTCGTCGGGTCATGCACAAGATAACGCCCGGCATTCGGCAGGTTCAGCATCTCGCTGAAGTCGCCGTTCCGCGCCGCCAAAGTCGGCACCGTCCGGTTGAACTGGCTCGAATCCTCCACCTTCACGTCCTTGAACGCGTTGTAAGTGAAGAACCAGAACAGCTTGTTCTTGCCGTTATAGATCTTCGGAATCACCACCGGCCCGCCCGCCGATGCGCCCCAATTGTTGCTCCGTCCGGTCGGCTGTTTGTCCGTCGCGCGGATCTGATTCGCCCGCGCCGTGTTCCCCGCCGCCTCGGCCGCGGCGATCGTCTGGAAGTACCGTTGCTTGACGAAAAACGGAGTCCCCTGCCAGCGTTGCTGCCAGTGCTGCCACGTCATCGTCCCGTGTAACTCGTTGTTGCCCGATTTGGAAATCATCGAAATCGCCGCCCCGGAGCTCTGCCCAATCCCCGCGTCGAAGTTATTCGTTTCCACCTTGAACTCTTGCACCGCGTCCGTATACGGCAAATACGCCGCCCGTCGACCCGGCCCCTGATTCGGCGATCCATCCAGCGACCAGTTATTGCCGCCAATGTTGCCGCCGACGCTGTAGTCGGATCCTCCCGCGTTCGAATGCAGCGCCAAGTAGTTGTTTACGCCGCCCGTCTGAATGCCCGGCGTCAGCTTCACGAGCAGCATCGCGCTGTTTCCCATCACGGGCAACTCCATCACGGTCTTGTTGTCCAGCACCCGGCCCGAACTCACCGCGTTCGTCTCCAGCAGCGGGGCCTCCGCCGTCACCGAGACCGTCTCCGTCACCCCGCCAATCTCCAGCTTCAAATCCACTTCCAGGCGAAATGAAACCGGCAGCACCACCCCGGAGCGCACGAGCCTCTTGAAGCCCGTCGCCTGCGCCGTCACCGTGTACGGCCCGGGCAGTAACAGGTTGCCCTCGTAGTAACCCGTATCGTTCGTCTTCAGCGTCATGGCGACGCCGGTGTCATTATTCCGAATGACAACCCCGACCCCGGCGATCGACCCGCCGTTCGGGTCCAGCACCCGTCCAAACAAAACCGAGCGCGTCTCCTGTGCCCAACACGCCGCAGCCATAGCCGCGGAAATCAAAATCAGATTTCGGATCAAAATTACGATACCCCCGTAAACTTGGAGAAATTATCTCACATCTGATAAAGCATGTAGTAGACCACCACCCCGGTCACCGAAACGTACAGCCAAATCGGCATCGTCCACCGCGCCAATTTCTTGTGTTGCGGAATCCGATTCTTCAGTGCCCGAAACAACGTCATCGGCGCCGCAATCCCCACAAAAACAGCCAAAATCGTATGGGTCAGCAGGATCGTGAAATACACCGTCCGGATCGGGCCTTCTTTCTGGAACTTCACCGATCCCACGTTGTAGTGGTAGATGAGGTAGGAGGTCAAAAAGATCGTCGAGACCGTAAACGCCGCCAGCATCACCTTCCGGTGCGCCTCCCGTTTGCCGTTCACAATCAACCACCAACCAATGGATAGCAGAATAGCCGCCGTCCCATTCAGTGTCGCGTTCAATGCTGGAAGATCTTGTACGTCCATATCCCTATGTTTCCTTTTCTAACTGCTTGATGTCGGCCAAAAGTCGGTTGACGCTTTCCTCGCCGGTCGTCGGATAGTTACTCCGATAGGCTCGCTTCGAGTCCACCAGCAATAGCCGCGAGCTATGCTCCAGCTTGCCGTCCACGTTGCCAACTTGGAACACGTCGTAGGCCAATCGGTTCAATGTCTCCACCGGGCCGGTTAAGAAATGCCAACGCGGCGCGGCGGCCCCGTAGCGCTTCGCAAACGCCGCCAGCACCTCTGGCGTATCCCGGGCGACGTCCACGGTGAACGAAACCAAATCCGCTGCCGTCTCCCGCTGCACCCGTTGCAGGATGGTGCTCTGCCGCGGGCAGGTCGCCGTGCAGGAGGTGAACATAAAGTTCGCTACCCAGACCTTCCCGCTCAGCCGTCCGCCGTCGAACGCCGCGCCCGTCTGATCCACCAGCGTAAACGAAGGCACCGTGTTCAGCACCGGAAGTGTCGGCCGCTTCGCGCAACCAAGTAAGCCCGCCGTTAATAAAGCTCGCCTCGTCACTTGGTACTCCGTACCGCCAGCACCGCGCCGATCCCGATGCTCGTCGCCAGCGCCCAGCAACAATTGCTGATCTCCGGTAACCCCGGCCCAGGCGCCAGAAATTGCCGCACCAAACTGTGGGCGTAATACAGCGGGTTGAACTGTACGAGCAGCCGAACCCAGAGAAACGAAAACAACGGATCGAAGATCGCCCCGGACAACATCCACGCCGGCACCAGCAGCAGGTTGATCACGGCGTGAAACGCCTGCGTTGAACTCAGTTTCCAGGCAATCACATAGCTCACCGTCGTCAGCAGCAGAGCCGTCAACAGCAGCGCCCCAGCCACCCCGGCCAACGTCAATGCGTCTTGCCGAAGAGTCGTAAAGAACACGCCGGACAGCACGAACAACCCTTGGAGCCAAGCTAGAATCGCCGCTCCCGCCACCTTGCCGACGACAATCGACGCCCGCGGCGCCGGAGACACGAGCACCGAAAGCAGAAACCCTTCCCGCCGGTCTTCGATCAACGACATCATCGAGAACATGGCGGAGAACATCACGGTCATCGTCAATGCGCCCGCGAAGAAATAGTCCAGATTTCCGAACCCCGATCCCACCACGATCCAGAACAAAAGCGGTGAAATCACGAACCCAGCCACCCGCGAACGCTCGCCCCAAAACCGCTGGAACTCGCGCCGGGTCAGCGCCCAAGCTGGCAGCAGGAAGTTCATAGCCGGGCCCCCGCGGTATTCAGGAGGACGTCTTTCAGGGTCGGCTTCCGCATCGCGATCGTCTTGATCACTTCCGGCAACGCGCCCGCCGCCTGCGCCGCGATCCGAGCTCCCGTCGTCTTCCACCGGAACACATCCTCCAGCGTCGGCTTCTGCATCCCGATCGTCTGGATCACTTCCGGCAACCCGTACGCCGCCTGGGCCGCAATCCGCGCTCCCCTCGTCTTCCACCGGAAGACGCCTTCCAGCGTCGGCTTCTGGATCACTCCCGGCAACGCGCCCGCCGCCTGCGCCGCAATCCGGGCTCCCGTAGTCCGCAGGAAGACATCCTCCAGCGTCGGCTTCCGCATCGCGATCGTCTGGATCACTTCCGGCAACCCGTCCGCCGCCTGCGCCGCAATCCGCGCTCCCCCCGTCTTCCACCGGAAGACGTCTTCCACCGTCGGCTTCTGGATCACTCCCGGCAGCGCGTCCGCCGCCTGCGCCGCAATCCCCGCTCCGTTCGAAAAGTTCATAGCCGGGCTCCCGTAGTCCGCAGGAAGACATCCTCCAGCGTCGGCTTCTGAATCGCGATCGTTTGGATTACGCCCGGCAACGCATCGGCCGCCTGCGCCGCAAACCGCGCCCCGTTCGGCGTCTCAAAACGGACCCAACCGTCTCCCACGCGCGCTTCAAACATCGGATACTGCGCCGCCACCCGCGCCGGATCCGCCGTCCCAAACTCGACGACATCGCCACCCACTTGGCCCTTCAACTCTGCTGGCGTCCCACCCGTCACCACGCGCCCTTCGTGCAGCAACGTCAACCGATCGCACCGTTCGGCTTCGTCCAAAATATGGGTCGTCACCAACACCGTCAGTTCCCGCTCATGCCGCAGATCCGTCAACAGTTCGAGCCACTCCCGTCGCGCCGTCGGGTCCAGCCCGGTCGTCGGTTCGTCCAACAGCAACACGGACGGTTCATGCAGCAGAGCCTTGGCGATCTCCACCCGGCGGGCCAATCCTCCGGAGAGTTGATTCACCGGTTCGTTCTCCCGCCCGTTCAAATGAAACTGCCACAGAAGCTTGCCAATCCGCTCGCGAAACCTCGCGCCCGACAACCCGTAAAGGTTTCCCTGCGCCGTCATGTTCTGTGCCAGCGTCAGCTTCTGGTCCAGGCTCTGGCTTTGAAACACGACACCAATCCGGCGTCGAATCCGGGCCGGGTCGGTCTCGCCCGCCACGACAAATCGCCCGCTGGCCGGCTTCAGCAGCGTCGCCAGCACCCGAAACAGCGTTGACTTGCCGCTGCCGTTCGGCCCGAGAATCCCGTGCCATTCCCCTGCCCCCACCACCAAGGACACGTCGTCCAAGGCTCGCCGAGCCCCGTAGTCCACCCGAATCGAGTCAGCGGATACCATCAGCGCGGTCGATCAAGAATCAAAAGCCCAAACAGCACCGGCAGGTAGATCACCGAAACCAGCAGGACACTGCGCGCCCGAATCAGCGTCCGGTCATGCACCATCCGGGTGCAGTACCAGAAGAAAACCAAGCCACCGATCACCGCTCCGCCGACGTACCAGTTCCCCGTCATCGAAAGCACTCTCGGCAACAGCGTCACCGGGATCAGCGCCAGGGAGAATAGCATCATCTGCCTAACTGTGGAAGCGCCGTCGGGCTCGACGACGGGCAGCATCCGAATGCCCCCGCGCTCGTAATCGTCCCGATACATCCACGCAATGGCGTAAAAGTGAGGAAACTGCCAGAGAAACATGATCGCAAAGAGCGCCCAAGCCTCAATCGTCAGGTTCCCGCTGGCGGCCGCAAAACCGATCAACGGCGGCATCGCGCCCGGAATCGCTCCAATCGTCGTTGCCAATGGCGTCCGCTTCTTGAGAGGTGTATAGACGAACAGGTAGATAAGTTCAGTGGTTAGTCCCAGCGCTGCCGTCAGCAGGTTACACCCCAATGACAGTTGCAGGTAGCCAACGCACGACAAAACGAACCCAAAAATCAGAGCGTTGCGCGGCGTGATCACTCCGGCCGGAATCGGACGCTTCTCCGTCCGTCGCATCAGGCCGTCGCTCTGGTGCTCATACCACTGGTTCAGCGCCGAGGTCCCAGAGGCGATCAATGCCGTGCCGATCATGCAGTGAAACAGCGTGATCCAATCGAGCACGCCTTTGTTGCCGAAGTAATAGCCTACCCCGGTCGTCACCAGAATCAACCAAGTGATCCGGGGTTTGGTCAACTCGTAGTAACTCTTCAAGCCGCTACCGCCTCAGATGGACGAACGTATCGATACACCAAAATGGCTAGAACCACACTTAATCCCATTGTAAGCCCACCGGTGACAATATGCGACACCGCCACATGCGATACGCCCGCCAACACCCCGTTTTCTTCCGCCGTGATCCGACTCACATAGGCGTAAATCCCCAGCATAAACTGCACCACCGTCACTCCCAACAGCGCCCCAGAGACACGCTGCAGCGCTTTGCCAACCCCGGGCAAAATCATCACGGAGATGCCGGCGAACATGATTAAGGCACCGACGAACATCGCTCCCACCACGTGTAGCGCCACATTCGTGATGGCGTGCCGATACAGCGCGCCCATAAAAACCTGCAACAAAATTGCCGGAGGGGTTATCCGCGCCAGCGCCCAGACCGAAGGCTTCCCAGAGTCCTCCACCATCAAGTCGTTACCCGGCCAAGCATCCGCGGCGATAAAGCAGACGAGGCTCAATAGGGCCGGACCTAGAACCTCGTGCCCCACCGCCGCCCACGGAGACACCTTCATCAACCGCGCCAGACCACCACCCACGACGAACAAGCCAAGGCTAAGCGAGGCGAAACGATCCCGCCGCAGAAGCGCAAGCGCGATCAAGGCGATTGCCAGAAACAGACTCGCCCCGGAGTGAACTCGGCCGCCAAAGGGTCCGGTGGCAATCACCCCTACCGCGGCCGCAATGGCGGCGAGACTGACGCGAAATACGGTCCGGTTCGGCATACCCTAATATTATCGCGAAACTAGAATTATTCCAGCAGGACGGGAACGTTTAGTTTCTGAGTGCCAAGCCCCCCCCGTCTTTCAATAGGGCCGCTTTGAGCCCACGGTGCCGCAAAACAAGGAGTTGCACCTCCAGGGCGCGAAGGGCGGCGAGGGTGATGGCGCCGCTTTGAGCCCACGGTGCCGCAAAACAAGGAGTTGGCCGAATACCGGAGGAGTGCCCACGCGGTTTTTGACGGCACGTGCCGCGAGGTGCGGATTGTCGAATATTGCTCTGACGTCTTGAAGGCGAGCGGCCCAGCAGGTCGCGACTTGATTCCTTAAACCTGCAACGCCATAAAGCCGACCCTCAGCCGGGATTCTCTTCGAGCGGCTTTAGCCGCGCCCCGCGACTTTCCGTCGCAACTTATCATTCCACCACCTTGCAGCGGTGGTGGTTTAGTTTCGGAGTGCTCGGTTCAATCCCCCCGCCTTTGCTACAGATAAGGAGATGGCGGTATGTCGGAGAAGCGCCCGCGCGGGTTCGGTCACCAAGTTCCGCGACGGGCGGGTTGCCAAGAATCGCTAGAACGTGTGGAATATGGGCGGCGGATCAGCTTGCGACTGAATGCGGCGAACTTGCGAGCTGTTACGCGCGACCCTCAGCCGGGATTCTCTCCAGGCGGCTTTAGCCGCGCCCCGCGACTTTCCGTCGCAACTTATAATTCCACCACCTTGCAGCGGTGGTGGTTTAGTTCGCTCGAAATGCGAACATCACCGACCGCTCTTCGCGGTTCCCGACGCTTACGGTCAACGTTTTCGTGCCGAATCGCTCGTGAATGGCCTCAATCTCGTACTCGCCCGGCGGCACGCCTGTGAAGTTGAACGAGCCATCGTTGCCGGTGACGGTGTAGAACGGATGCTCGACGACGTTGACGAAAGCACGCATCCACGGGTGGACATTGCACACGAACGGGATCATGGTCTCCGGGGTCGTGAAGCGCTTCAACATTTTGTCGCCCCCGGGAGGCTGGACCTCGTTGAACTCTGCGTTGCGGCGCGGCGTCGGGTGGACGTTGTGATTCATCTTGTCGGCGTTGCCGATCTCAAGGGTTTGCCCGATGCGCAGCGCCACGACGCGCGGGGAATAGACGCAGCCCTTCTGGTCGAGCAATACATTGGTCGTCGGAATTGGCCAGTCCCGCGACGGTACCCCAGTCTTCAAATGGATGAAAACGTTTCGGAGAGTGCCATTGCTGTTCACGATCACGTCCTCCGGCTCAATCACCATCGGATGTTGTTTGGCGCACGCCGGGACGGAGTCCATCGAAATCGGCTTGCTCGTCGGCTTCTCGCCGGAGAAGTTCACTTGGCCGAGAATCGTCCCGGCTTGCACCTCAGCTTTGGGGATGGGCGCTGGTTTCGGCGACGGTGCGACAGTTGGCTCTGGAGCGGACCCACAGCCCACGAGGAACACCATCCCGGCCAATCCGATCCAGCAATAGCGCATATTGCCCTCATTGTATCCTGCTAAAATCCAAAAATGAGAAGTCTCGCCGTAATCCTCGTCTGCGCCTGCTCGGCCCTCGCGCAGCCCCGCCTGATAACCCTCGATGATCTCGCCAAGTTTAAAGACGTCGGTGCCCCCCGTTGTTCGCCCGATGCCAAATGGATCGCCTACACTTTAACCACCACCGACGTCGTCGCCGACAAACGCGATACTGACGTCTGGATGATCAGCCGGGACGGCAAGGATAATCTTCGAGTTACCTCCTCCACCGAGTCCGAGTCGGCCCCGAATTGGAGCCCGGACGGAAAGTACCTGTCGTTTCTTTCGAGCCGACCCGGTAAGGCCAAAGGAGCGCAGGTTTGGGGAATCGACCGCCGCGGCGGGGAAGCCCAACAGTTGACTGACGTCAAAGGGCGGCTCTCGGCCTACGAGTGGTCACCGGACGGCAAAAAGCTCGCCCTTATCGTAAAAGAAGAGGATGAACCCTCCAAGAAGGACGAAGAGAAGAAGGACGAAAAGCCGAAGCCGATCGTGATTGATCGCTACTCCTTCAAGCGCGACGGGGCTGGGTACATCTCCGGGGCCAAGCGGAATCGCATTGTTCTGTTCGATCTGGCGACGAAGCAGACCGAGACCGTAACGACGGACAACTTCGATGAATCCGGGCCAGTTTGGTCGCCCGACGGCAAGTTGATCGCGTTTACGAGCAACCGGACGGCGGACGCGGATCGGAATCGGAACTCGGACATTTGGGTGGTCGAAGCAAAAACGAATGCGACGCCGCGGCGTTTGACCAGTTTTACCGGATCGGATGCGCAGCCGGCTTGGTCGCCGGACGGCAAATTGATCGCATATTTGCAGGGCAGTGACCACAAAATGGGCGAGTACACGATGAACCGGCTCGCCTTGGTACCGGTCGACGGCGGCGATTCGAAATTGCTGACCGGGACGTTTGATCGCGGCGTGACCGGCCATCAGTTCACCCTGGACGGCAAGCAAGTGGAGTTCCTGGCCATCGACGATATGAGCGTATATCCGGCGCGGGTCGCCATCACAGGCGGGCTTATTGAACGGATGATCGGCGGCAAGTTGGCGGTTTCGAGCCTCGACCGGTCCGGCGATTGTGTCGCCGCGCTGGTCTCAACGAATCTCGCCCCGGCGAAGGTGCATGTTATCGAGGGCGGTTCGACGCGTAAGCTGACCGGGCACAACGACGAGTTAGTCAAGCAACTGCGGCTCGCCCCGGCCGAGGAGCTTTCGTTCAAGACCAAAGACGGCAACGAAGCGCATGGTCTGCTCGTCAAGCCGGTCGATTATGTCGCCGGCACCAAGGTGCCGCTCCTGCTCCGCATTCACGGAGGGCCGAACGGACAGGATCAGCATTCGTGGACAGTCGAGCGGCAGATGTTTGCCGCCGCTGGCTACGCGGTTCTGCAGGTCAATTATCGTGGCAGCAATGGACGCGGCCAGCAGTACACGGTTTCGATCGCGGGCGACTGGGGGCACAAGGAGGTGCTCGACCTTCACGCCGGGGTGGACCATGTCGTCAACATGGGGCTCGCCGACCCCGAAAAACTGGGCGTAGGCGGTTGGAGCTACGGCGGGATTTTGACGAACTATCTGATCGCCTCGGATAACCGTTTCAAGGCCGCCACCAGCGGCGCCGGAGTCGCGTTTCCGCTGGCTTTCTACGGCCACGACCAGTACATCAACCAATATGACAACGAGATTGGACCGCCCTGGCGGAAGGGTCTCGAACCGTGGATCAAGATCAGCTATCCCTTCCTGCACGCCGACCGGATCAAGACCCCGACGCTTTTCCTGGGGGGCGATAAGGACTTCAATGTGCCGTTGCTGGGGAGCGAACAGATGTACCAGGCTCTGCAAAACGTGGGTACGCCGACCCAACTGATCATCTACCCGGGCGAGAACCACGGCATTGCGCGGCCAAGTTTCCAGCGGGATCGGATGCAGCGGTATCTGGATTGGTACGCGAAGTATCTGCTGGGACGTCCGACGCCGACGGCTGCTGTGCCGAGTGGTGGCCGGTAGAAGTTAGAAGGCCTCCTCGCTGTTTGGTGTGGGTCAGGAAGAGAAAGCGAAACGACGACATTCGGTTTTAGGTGGAAATCCCGCTTTATTACGATTTCCAAGGGCGGTGGGACGCGAGTGAAACCTGCATTTAAGTATCCTCGCTTTCCACGGCCGACCTTTTCGACGGTCGACCTCGAAAGCCGAGGAGGCGTGGTACCCCATCGCTGGCGAACATCGATTGGTGCTTCTACCGTTAAAAGGTGTAAGAAACGCCGATCAACGGAGTAATCATATCCCGCAACCCGTTGTTATCGAGCGCGAAGAGCAGGTTGAAGGAAACCAAGAGCGAGCCGATTGGGTTCACTTTGAACCCGGTCGCGAGACTGCTTTGCTGGAAGGAAGCATCGCTGATGGCAATCTGCGGGAAAATCGTGTTGTTGGCCCCGCGGTAGGTGGTCCGGGTGACTCGTTTGGCGTTCAACTGACGTTGGCCGAGGTAGTCAATGGCCAGGGTGAACTT
Source organism: Acidobacteriota bacterium (assembly GCA_025354525.1). Classification (GTDB taxonomy): domain Bacteria; phylum Acidobacteriota; class Terriglobia; order Bryobacterales; family Bryobacteraceae. The sequence continues at coordinate 7,180 of JANXMS010000094.1, read as the reverse complement.
CTTCGTGATGCCGTAATCAAGCCCGGCGACATACTGCACCTGGTCGGGCAGGTCTCCAGTCACGCCGGAGATAAGATCGCCAGCGAGAATGCTCTTTCCGTTCCATTGGTAGGCGAGATTCAAGTGAGGGGATAGGTTTCCCCGGCGCCACGAGAGCGCCATGAAGGGCCGAGCGCCGTAGGCACCCGAGCCGAGAAAGTCGTAAGCGTCGCCGGTGGGCATGCGAGCGTCAATCCCGACGGCCAAACCGCCGTTCTTGAACTGCGCCGCCGTCGCTTTCACCCGGACGACGACATCGCCCAAACCTTGTGCGCTTCCGGAACGAGCGAACGTCTTCTGCGTGCGATCCCCAAAGGGAGTGTCGAAATAGTGGATGTCCGGCTCCGAGGCCGTGCCGATCCGTTGGATCTTGGCGTCGCTGACCGCTTCGATTCGGGCTGAGTTGAACGGCAGCGCAACGGAGACATCGAGCCGGTCGGTAAGGCCGTAAGTGAAAAACGCCGCGCGTTGACCGAACTTCACATCGAACGAGTTCATGGTCGTGATCACGTCCCGGACGTAGTTCGGCTGGCCTGCCGGCTGATGTTGAAAGACGGAGGGGACCCGCTTCAGGTCGATCCCGTCGAGTTTGTCGAAACTAAAATTCTGGTAGCTGAAGCCAACGAAGAACTTATTCTTGCCCAACGTTTCGGCGCGCTCAGCGTAGATGGGGCCGAAGCTTTGCGTGCTTTGCGAGTAGACGCCCAAGCTCTTGTCGAAGCTGAAGATGAACCCGGAGGCCGGCGACGGGATCGGTAACGAGGTCAATTGGCTGACAAGCGAGGTGGTAAACGGCCCAAAGTTGGATTGCAGCGCACTGGTAAAGTGAGCGGTGTGCGCGACGTTCGGCAACACAATGCCGTTATTGCCGAACAGGTTCGGAATCAAGTAAGCCAACTTGTTGGAACCAACAGCGTTATCGCTGGCGGTCGAGTCGTACGCCATTAGCGGAAGGAACAGGGCGAATAAAAGGCAAATCTGCTTCACTAGGAACTCCATCGGCTTTCGCCCGGAAAAACTTTAGCGGATGGTATCAATTACCCAACCATTGGCTCCGCGGGTCAAGGTCACAACTACCTGCTGCGTCACCGGAGGCGGCGTGTTCCGGTCCATCCGCATCTCTACTTTCATTTCGCAAGGAACGGAAGCGTTGGCCCCGTCGATTTGCGGTTCTTTCTTCGGAACCAAAGTCATCGCCACGCTTTTTGCCATGCGGAAGCTTGCTTCGAGCGTGCGCATTTCTTGCGGAGATAACGACGGGCGGGCCGCCTTCACCCCTTCCAGGTTCTTCTCACTAAAGGCGAGGCGATAGCGGTTCAATGCGTCGACCACGCCGTCGCTCCGCGACGCCCGTTCCGCCGCCTCCGCCATCGCTAGCGCCCTGGTCGCCACCGCATGGCCCGGATAGCGTTCCAAGAACTGCCGCAGCGTGGCGGTGGTCGCTTGGCCCTGCATTTGGGCCCATTCGAGTTCTTGAAGGCGCTCCTCGGCCAACTTGGCGAGTGGGTCGCCGACATACCGTCGGACAAACGCGCGCAGCGCTGCTAAATCTCGACTGCTCGTCAACTGCTCCCATTCCACTTCCTGCGGTGGCCGGGCCCGAAAGGCGAACGGTTTGACGAGCGTCGACATCTCGGTCGGGGCCTGCGCCCCGCCGGTCATTGTCACCACCCGCTGCTTCACATTTCGGCTCATCGTGTCGAGACTGATCCAGGGCTTCTCAAACTCCTCAAGCCAAGCTTGCGTGAAATAGCTCACGGCTCGCGTCCCCGAATCCTTCACGCCTTGCCCCGGCAGGGAAGGAAATACCATCAACATGTCCGAGGTCCTGACGTCCAGCAGCGCCAGCCCCGCCTCGCCAAAGTGGCGACTCAGCGCCGGTGGCATCGGGGCCACCTCGACCAACAAAACACCGGGAGCCGGTTTCTTCCCCTCGACGAACCGCTCGAGCCGCTTCAACGAATAGGCGGAAAACTCAACCGGATCCGCGCCGCCCGCCTCGTAGCCGAGCGGCAGAAGATAGTTCTCGCCCTTGTCCTGCACTGCATAACCGGAGTAGTAGAAGACCGCCGGTTCCCCTGCGACGAGCGACTTCAAAAACGAATCTACCGCTTTGGCCAACGACGCGATCTCGGCATCCTGCACCAACGTCACCGTCAACCCCAACGCGGTCAGCCCTTTAGCCATCGCGCGAGCATCGGCACCCGCCATCGGCACCGACGGGAGGCTCTTATAAGCGGCGTTACCGACGACGAGCGCTTGGCCACGAGCGGGCGCGGAGGGAACTTGCCCAAACAAGCTGAGGCCGACGAGACAAACAATGAGGCGCAATCCTGTCAATGCTGCAATTCTCTCCACATAATTGAAAAACTGTTTACTGGTGCCCCCGAGCCGTTGGCCACCACGAGACGAAACCCGTTGGCCGTATTCGGCTGTTGCACTACCTTAATATCGGCAGGCGACGCTTCCACCTGTAGGGGGATCCCCGGAGGCAAACCGCTCCCTCCGACGCTGCCCTTCCGAACCCGATTCCGGACAATGATGAGCCGCTCGCCGGGGCCAAAGACGCCGGACCAGGAAAATCGACCTTCCGGCGGACCGTTGTAGCTTGCCGCCGGGGAGTCGGGCCCGGGGTCGGGCGGATCAGCGGGACGGACTTCGGCAGCAAGAGGTGGAGTCGCCGCCAACGCCGGTTTCGGAATCGATGTCGGAACGACCGGCTTCGACGGCTTCGGCTCTACGCTGGCGACTCGCGGATTTTCGACCGGCATCGCTGGCGAGGTTGGCGCTGGAGCCGTCGCCACCGGGGCCGATTTCTCTGGCACGACCGGAGGAACCACCGGTTGATTTCCGCTTCGCACAATATAAATCGCCGCTACGGCAATCCCTAAACCAATTGCTAACCCGGCCTTCACCGCAGGCGAAGATGCAGTTTTGGCCGCCGGCGCGGACACAGCCGATGCGGCGGCCACCGGCGTCACCACCGGCACCGGCAAGGTAGCCGTAATTTCTCTATTCACCACCGCCCGGCGCAGCGCGTCGCTAAAGGCCACGCAGGTCGCAAACCTTTGGTCGGACTGCTTGGCTAAGCCGCGGAGCAGTACGTCCGACCCCGGCCTTTCCACCTCTTTACAGACGGTCGCTGGATCGGGCGGCTCAATACTCAAAATCTGATGAATCAAGGCCGGCAGCGAGTCGCCGTCAAACGGCTGTTTCCCCGTCAAAAGCTCATAGGCGATCACCGCCAGCGAGAACTGATCGCTACGCCCGTCGACGCCTTTCGCCAAAATTTGTTCCGGCGACATGTAGCTGGGGGTCCCCACCGCCGCGCCCGTCGCCGACATCGTTTGCTGGCTGACGATCTTGGCGACGCCGAAATCGGCAATCTTCGCCACTCCGGCGTCGGTGACCAAAATATTGGCGGGCTTCACATCTCTATGAATGATGCCGTTCTCATGGGCGAAGTCGAGGGCCTCGGCCATTTGCCGAATCAAGGATAGCTTTCTGTCGAGCGGCATCGGGGTCGAATCGCTCATCAAGTCCCGTAGCGATCGTCCTGGTACGAACTCCATGACGATATAGGTCACCGCTTCGTCTTCAGCCAACTCGAAGACCGTCACGATGTTCGGATGGCTCAAAGAACCTGCGGACTGCGCCTCTCGGGAGAACCGCTCGTATAGCTCCTTCCCCCCGGCAAAACTCCGCAACTCCTGAGTAGGGATGGTCTTGATCGCCACGACCCGATTGATCTTCGGATCCTGCGCTTTATATACGATTCCGAACCCGCCACGACCGAGCTCGCCCAGAATGGTGTACCGACCTATTTTCTCCATAGGAAAATACTAGGATATCCGACATTGCGCTTTTCTGCTCTCTATCCTGCAAATTCATTCCCCATCCGTTGAAGGGCTACACCCGGACGAGGTGTTTTTTATGGTCGTCGACGGCTTCCACACTTGCTCAAGGTGGGTGTAATCTACCTGAAATGGAGAATTTCAGCCTGGCTGAAAGTGACGTTTCGCCAGATTGAAGCTTTTTGTCCATCTTTTGTTCACTTTATAGATTTTTTTCTTGACGCGTCGCGTCGGGCGGATTACCATTGGATTGCTCTCTGGTTTAGTAGCTTTAACAACTCACGGAAGGTGTACTATGGGTCCCTGCACGACCTTTCACATCGGCGATAAGGTGGTTTACCCAAACCACGGTGTTGGAACAATCGAAAATATCAGCACCCGATCGTTTGGTTCGCAGTCCGAGCGGTTTTACCTGCTCCGGCTGACGTACAACAGTCTCACGGTGATGGTGCCTTTCAGCCACGTCTCTGACGTCGGTTTAAGAAAGGTAACCAAATCCACTGAGGCCAACCGTGTCCTAGCTTTCCTATCGACGGCTGAGTGCAAACGCACCCAGGACTGGAAGGATCGCTTCAAAGAGAACTCCGAAAAGATGCGGGTCGGCGGCTTGTCCGGCGTTTCCGAAGTCTTTAAGGAACTCGTATTACTGCAGTCCGCCAAGCCACTCTCCTTCCGCGAGAAGAAGATGTTGGATTGTGCCCGTCGCATGCTGATTACTGAAATCTCTATCGCCCGGACCATGTCGGAGAAAAGCGCTATCGAGTTGCTTTCAAAGACATTAGCTAAAGCTAACCTGCCCATGCCCGAAGCGATGTAACCTAGTTTTCGTGAAGATCACGAAAATAGAGACCCTCCGACTGGCCCATGGCGTCACGGTTCATGCCGGACCGATTCAATGGCTTTGGGTTCGGATCCATACTGATAGCGGCCTCTTCGGCCTCGGGGAAACCTACCCCCACCCTGCTGCCGAAGAGGCTGTTGTGCATTCCAGCCTCGCTCCTCGCCTGCTGGGCCAGGACCCGTCACGCATCGACGCCCTCTGGGCCTCCATGTTCGAAGCCATCTCTTACTCTGGCTGGGCCGGTGCCGAAATGCGCGCCATTTCCGCCGTCGACATGGCGCTTTGGGATCTCGCGGGCAAATCCGCCAACCAACCTGTTTATCAACTGCTCGGCGGAGCGTCCCGCGACCGTATTCGTACCTATAACACCTGCTACGACCACCTCAGCTTTCTTACGCAACCTGTGGAACTGGCGGCTAGCCTTCTTGCATCTGGCATCTCCGCCATGAAAATCTGGCCGATGGACCCGATCGCCAAAGAGACGGGCGGCCATTCCATTACCGCCGAGCAACTCCGCCGCGGCCTGGAACCGCTTCATCTTATTAAGAAGGAGTTCGGCGACCGCATGGACGTCGCCATGGAGTTTCACGGTTTCTGGAACCTGCCATGCGCCATTCGCATCGCTCGCGCTTGCGAAGAGTATGAGCCGATGTGGCTCGAAGAGATGCTGCCCCAGGACAATCTCGCCGCTTACCGGGAACTTGCCACCGCCACGCATCTGCCCCTGACCATCTCGGAACGATTGATGACGCGATGGCAATATCGAGAACTCTTCGAGAACCGCGCCGCGCGGACCGTGATGCCCGATATCTCCTGGGTCGGTGGCCTATCGGAAGCCCGCAAAATCGCCAACATGGCCGAAACCTGGTATCTACCGGTCGCTCCTCATAACTGCGGCGGCCCCGTTCTTCACGCCGCATCGCTGCACTTGGCGGCCAACCTGACCAATTTGCAGATCGTGGAGTCGGTCCGCCGCCACTACGCCGATGAGTATACAGCCATCGTTGGCGAACTCGCCAGCCCTCAAGACGGCTATTTCGACCTGCCTCCCGGCCCCGGACTCGGCATCGACCTCGCGCCGGGAGTCTTCGAACGGCCCGATTTGATCCGCCGGGAGACCGCCGGGTAAGCGAAAGGCCTTAGGCAATTCGAGCAAAAAGCACCGACGAGATCTAAGAATCAGGCATTCGCTGCGTAGTAACCGCGAGCCGATTTGCCTACTATGGGGAGGGCTCTTGCCCTCTTCTTGTCTCGGTATGCTCTGCCACTTCTGCCAGAAACCGATTTCGCTGCTCCGGCGATTCAGTGACCCTGATTTCTGCTCCCCGAAGCATCGGGAGAGCTATCTGCAGGAGCAGTCCTCAATGGCGGTCGCCCGGCTGCAGTCGACGGGTCGCATGGCGGCGAGGTCGGCGGCACCCGTTGCGGTGATCGAGCCCATCCCGGCGGTGGCTCCGAAGCCGGTGCCGTCTCGATCAATTCTTGCTGGGCCGGCGGCGCTCCCGCCACAACAGTACCGCGAATACTGGAGTTATGAGCTGCCTGCGGAACCAATGGCCCCGCCGCTGGGCGTGATGATGCAACGGTTGCGGTCTGATTTGGCAACGCTCGCTCCCCGATGGGCGACGACGGTCGTCTCGTTCTGGCCGGTGCCGTTCCTGAGTGAGCGGTGGAGTGAGCCTTTAGAGTGCCCCGCGTTGCCGCGGCCCACGCTGCCGAAGGCAACGCTCCAAACGTTGGCCTGGAAGCTCCTGGAATCGGAGCCGGAGTCGGAAACAGAGCCCGAGGGGCCGGCGACGCAACTGATTTCGCTCAGCATTCTCCCGTCGTGGAGTCTACCGCACCCATTCGATATAAAGCCCACGGTTGCCGCCTCGGCGGCCTCGCTGGGTCCTCTACGTCCCCTGCGGCCTTCAGCAGTTTCGCCGATTCTGGTCACCGCGTCCTCGGTTTCGTGGGTGCCTCTGCAAGCCTGCCGTCCCTCGTCGTTCGGGCTAAGTGTCGCCATCTCGGCTGACTCGGTCGGCTTCGCCACTCGATGCCTGTTGTCGATGGCCCGTTCCGTCGGAGACGTGCGGGGTTTGGTGATCGCCGAGGAGGCCCGCCACAGCGCCCGACTCGACCGCTTGTTGGAGTTGAATGCGGAAACACTCGGTTTGTGCGCAAGAGTCGCGATACGCGACGGCAGTGCCCATCCTTGGCCGCCGCATATCGTGATCAGTCCGATCTCATTTGCGCTTAACCAAAGTCCGGTGCGACCCTGCACAGGCTTACGGCCGCCGACGCTGCAAGTGAGCATTGGAATGCGGGCAATCACCCTTCCGCCACGCCAGCAGAGGCCGTTTCTCGCCCACTCGGCGACTGAGGCCGCTCCCACGAACGGCCAAACCCACTTCCCCGCCCCTCCTTCGATTCCATTGGTCTGGTCCTTCGCCAAGTCGCTGCT
>JANXMS010000082.1 GCA_025354525.1 Acidobacteriota bacterium | reverse complement strand
AGCGTTGCCCTATCCTCCACTCAGGTGGAAAACAGTTTACCTAATCGTGACCAACTGTGTCATCCTGGTCTCGGTAATCAGCCCCTCGATACACTTAAGACTCACTTACTTTCGTGTCTAGCCAATGGGGTCCACCTCACGGTGCATCCGACGATGACTTACATCAAGGGCAGCCGGACGATTAAGTTTGGCGTGGACATGCGGCGGACACAGTATTCGACACAGACCTACGGCAACGTCTTTGTGTTGGGCGCGACGAACACATTCACGCAGCGCGACTACTTGCGGGCGGACGCGACGTCGGGCAATTCGATTGCTTCTTGGTTGCTCGGGACGCCGTCGAGCGGTTCGATCAACTACAACGTGTTTCCGATCTTCTCGTTTCCGTACATCGCCCCGTGGGTGCAGTCGGACTGGAAGATCTCGCGCAAGCTGACGGTGAACATAGGTCTGCGGCAGGACTACAACATTCCGCCTTCGGAGCGGTTTGATCGGTTGAATCGGGGCTTTGATACGAAGGTGAAGTCGCCGTTGGATGCGATGATTGACCGGGAGCGTTTCCCGGACTTCCCGGAGATTCGCGGCGGGTTGGCGTTTGCGGGATTTGGGTCAACCCCGCGACGGGCGGCCGATCTGGATTGGCGGACGTTTCAGCCCCGGGCTGGATTTGCTTGGTCGTTGACGAACAAGACGGTGTTGCGCGGGGGATGGGGTCGGTTCCATTCGAACCCCAATAACGACTACTTGCAGACGACGGGATTCAGCTTGACGACGCCGCTCGTGTTCTCGACCAACGAGAGCCGGAGCCCGGTGAACAATAAGATCAACGATCCGTTTCCGACGGGGATTCTGACGCCGTACGGCAGTGATTTGGGACCCTTAACTTACGTCGGCCGAGGGCTTAGTTTTGTGAACTCGAAGTTCCGGATCCCGGCGGTGAACTCGTTTTCGATTGGCTTGCAGCACTTGTTGTTCAAGGGCGCAAAGCTGGAGGTGACGTACTCGGGGAGCCGGGCGCAGAACCTGCAGAATTCGAAGCTTTACAACGAGGCTGAGTTTGGTTTTCGGGACCAGTGCAGCTTTCTGAACGGGGGCAATCCGGCGTTTTGCGACCAGCAGTTGCCGAACCCGTTTCGGGGATTGGCACCGCTCGAAGGGACGACCTGGTATGAGTCAGCGAACTTGTCGCGGGCGCAGTTGTTGCGGCCGTATCCGCAGTTCGGCGCGTTGACGGAGTTGATGCGGAACGAGGGCGGGAGCTGGTACAACTCGGTGCAGACTTCGCTGACGATTCGGAACAAGTGGACGAACCTGCTGGCGAACTACACATTTTCGAAGAACGTGGAACGGGCTGGGTTCTTGGATCCTCTGCGGGACGTGATGCAGCAGGGCTTAGCGGGCTTCGATAAGCCGCAGCGGTTGGTGATCAGCGCGGTGACGCCGATTCCGTTGGGACGCGGCACGAGCGGATGGCGGGCAAGACTGCTGAAGGGTTGGGAGACGTCGACGATCTACTCGTTGCAGTCTGGCCGTCCGCAGCCGTTCCCGGGCAATGTGCTGTATTTGAAAGAGGCTAAGCTGCCGACGAAGTGGGATGGGGCGCGGGTGCAGGGGTGGAGCCCGTGCGTGCAGCGGTGGAACGAGAACAACACGATCACGTGGATGCCGTACAGTTTGGAGGCGGGCTGCACGGAGCCGAATTTCTTGATCTTGCCTCGGTTCTCGCCGCGGTTTACGCCCTTCCGCGACGGGCGGTTACGGGTGCAGGGGTCGAAGATGCTGGACCTGTCGTTGAACAAGACGACGCAGTTGAGCGAGCGGTTCCGGGTGCAGTTTCGGGCTGAGGTGTTCAACGTGACGAACTCGTTCTTCCTGGTGAACGCGCAGTTTGAGACGGACCCGGAGAACGTGAATTTTGGGAGCATCATCAAGGCGGCGGCGAGCGCGCCGAACTCGAACTACCCGCGGCAGATTCAATTGGCGGTGAAGTTCCTCTGGTAGCTGGCTACATCATGGGCTTGGAAGCGCGGCTGGCGGGCGGGGAGGCCCGGACGGCGCGTTCGAAGGCCCAGGCGCGGATTTGGGTGATCTGTTCCTTCATGGTGCGGGCGAGGGAGACGATGCTAACGGCCGTTGTGATGAGGTCCTGGTTGGTGACCTCGCGGTCTGCCAGGCGGGCTTTGGTGATGGCGGAGACGACGCACTGTTCGACTTCGGCGCCGGACCAGCCGACGGTGAACTGGGTGAGCTGATCGAGATCGAGGTCGGCGAGAGGGACGCCGCGGCGTTGGAGGTGGATGCGGAAGATTTCGGTGCGCTCGTCGTCGACGGGGAGATCGACGAAGAAGACTTCGTCGAAGCGGCCTTTGCGGAGGAGTTCGGCGGGGAGGACGTCGATGCGATTGGCGGTGGCGGCGACGAAGAGGCCGCGGGTTTTTTCCTGCATCCAGGTGAGGAAGAAGCCGAACATACGGCCGGATTCGCCGCCGGTGACTTGGGTGGAGACGGCGTTTTCGATCTCGTCGAACCAGAGGACGGCGGGGGCCATTTCTTCCATCATGCGGCAGGATTCGGCGAAGACGACTTCCGGCTTGCCATGGCGGCCGGAGAAGATTTCGTTCATGTCGATGCGGTAGAGGGGTAAGCCGAAGCAACTGGCGATGGCCTTGACCGATAGGCTTTTGCCGCAGCCGGGGATGCCCATGAGGAGGACGCCTTTGGGGACGATTTCGGAGCTGACTTCGTCGCGGAGTTCGAAGAGCCTCTGACGGTCGAGAAGCCATTTCTTGAGGCCGTCGAGGCCGCCGATTTCGTTGATGTTCGTGGGGGTGGGGAGGAACTCAATGACGCCGCTGCGGTTGACGAGGAGGCGTTTTTCTTCGAGTAAGGCAGGGAGTGAGGTGGCGCTGAGAACGGGGTTGGCGGCGAGGGCGCGGCGGAGGGCGAAGCGGGCTTCGTCGAGGGTGAGGCCTTTGAGGGCGCGAGCGAATTGGGCGACGAGGGGGAGGGCGGCTTCGGGCCGTTCGTCGTGGAGGAATGCGGCGATTTCGACCTCGTCCGGGGGGCGGAGTTCGACGAAGACGAGGCTGCGTTCGAGCTCTTCAGGGATGGCGCGGACGGGGGAGGTGATGACGACGAACTTCTGGCGATCAAAGCAGGCGGATTCGGTGTCGCGGAGGCGGCGGCGGACTTCGGAGGAGTCGCGGAGGGGCTCGTGGAAATCCTTGAGATGGAAGATGGCGGGCTGGGGATGGGCGATGATGAAGTCGAGCGCGTTGCGGGCGGATTCGGTGCCGGGGACGGGCGGTTGGTCGTGGAGATGGAGGCCTTCGGTGAGGCTCCAGGTCCAGACGGGGAGGGCTAGTTCGGCGAGCAGGCGACCGATGCGCAGTTCCTCGGAGGAACGGATGTAGGAGAGAGGGCGGCCGGACTGGAAGATTTCGCGCAGGGCGCGGGCGGCGCGGCTCTCGGGAGCGGAGTGGGTCATGAGTTAAAAGTGGCTCTTCTCAGTATGGACGCTCGGGAGCTACCGAAGGCCGGGGGTGTTGACGGGAATACTCCAAAGAGTTCGGCTGGCGGGGGAGAGGAGGGTCTTGCGGTGGGGGTTGCGGAAGGCGCAGCGGTCGGAGAGCTGGCGGCTGGGCTTTCGGGAGCTACCGATGGCCGGGGGTGAGGAAGGGTCTTGCGGTCGGGGTTGCGGAAGGCGCAGCGGTCGGAGAGCTGGCGGCAGGGCTTTCGGGAGCT